>NZ_CP154631.1:3666233-3982791 GCF_039555755.1 Pseudomonas sediminis | reverse complement strand
GCACCCTCTTCCCTACCGCACCGATCCCTGCGACTACTTCCAGCGCATTCGCCAGGCCCCCGGTGCCGTACTGCTGGATGCCGGGCGACCGAGTGCCAAGCGTGGGCGCTATGACCTTATGAGCGCCTGGCCATTGGCAGAACTGGCGCCCATGTCCGACGAATCGGCCAACGATTTTCTGCAACGCCTGCGCGGCGCATTACAGAGCCTCGGGGCCGCCGAAGCACCCGCGCAACAGGAGCTGCCATTCGTCGGTGGTTTGATCGGTTACCTGTCTTATGACTTCGGCCGCCGCCTGGAAGTGCTACCCGAGCACAGCGTCGATGATCTCGACCTTGAAGATGCGCGCTTCGGCCTCTACGCCTGGGCGCTGATCAGCGATCATCAGCTGGAGACCAGCGCCCTGCTGTTTCACCCGGCACTGCCAGAGGCAGAGCGCCAACGCCTGCAGAAGCTGTTCGAAACAGCGCATAGCGAAGCGCCTGCGCCCTTCCACCTGACCCAGCCGTTCCAGGCCGCTATCGACCAGCACCGTTATCGCCAGGCGATCGATCGCATCCAGGGCTACATCCTCGCTGGCGATTGCTATCAGGTGAACTTCGCCCAGCGCTTTCAGGCGCCCTGCGCAGGCGATCCCTGGGGCGCTTACCTGGCACTGCGTCAGGCCTGCCCAACCCCCTTCTCTGGATTCCAGAGTCTGGGCAATGGTGATGCCATTCTCAGCCTGTCGCCCGAGCGCTTTCTCAAGGTCAGCGACGGTCAGGTGGAAACCCGCCCGATCAAAGGCACGCGGCGCCGCGGCAATGACGCTGAGGACGATCAGGCGCAGGCACAGGAGCTGCTGGAAAGCCGCAAGGATCGCGCCGAGAACCTGATGATCGTCGACCTGCTGCGCAACGATCTCGGCCGCAGTTGCCGCATCGGTTCGGTGAAAGTGCCGGAGCTGTTCGCCCTGGAGAGCTATCCCAACGTGCATCACCTGGTCAGTTGCGTCACCGCCGAGCTTGCGCCTGGCAAGGATGCGCTGGACCTGATCGCCTGCAGCTTCCCCGGCGGCTCCATCACCGGGGCGCCGAAGATCCGCGCCATGCAGATCATCGATGAGCTTGAGCCGACCCGGCGCGGGCTCTACTGCGGCTCGCTCCTGTATCTCGACGTGCGCGGCGAGATGGACAGTTCCATTGCCATTCGCAGCCTGCTGGTCAAGGACGGCAAGATCAGCTGCTGGGGCGGTGGCGGCATCGTCGCCGACTCCAACTGGCAGGCCGAGTATCAGGAGTCCATCACCAAGGTGAAGGTGCTGCTGGAAACGCTGGAAGGCCTGCCAGCCACAACCGAATAAGTACCCCAAATAATAAACGCCGCGATTTCGCGGCGTTTATCATGCATCGGTGTTACAGACTCAGCTTGCGATTCGACGCCTTGAGGAACTCTTGCTTGAGCGCCTCGAAGGTGTGCACGGCTGGGAATTGCGGGAACTCGCGAATCACGTTTTCCGGCGCATGGAACAGGATGCCGGCATGGGCTTCGCTGAGCATGGTGGTGTCGTTGTACGAGTCACCGGCCGCGATCACACGATAGTAGAGGCTCTTGAAGGCGAGAACGGATTGGCGTTTGGGGTCCTTCTGGCGCAGTTGGTAGCTGACCACACGATCGCTCTCGTCGGTGATCAGGCGGTGGCACAACAGCGTCGGGAAGCCCAGCTGACGCATCAGCGGCTGGGAGAACTCATAGAAGGTGTCCGAGAGAATCACCACCTGGAAACGCTCACGCAGCCAGTCGACGAACTCCACGGCGCCATCGAGCGGCTTCAGGGTAGCGATGACGTCCTGGATGTCTTTGAGCTTCAGGCCGTGCTCGTCGAGAATGCGCAGGCGCTGCTGCATCAGCACGTCATAATCGGGGATGTCGCGGGTGGTCGCCTTGAGCGACTCGATGCCGGTTTTTTCCGCAAAGGCGATCCAGATTTCCGGAACCAGAACACCTTCCAGGTCGAGACACGCGATTTCCACAGGCCACTCCTCGGTTGAGCCAAAAAGGAGCCGGCACTCTAGCCGCTGGGCTTGGTTGGCGCAATGCGACCTGCTTATAACTGGAATGAAGGACATCAAGCGCCTTAGTTATTTAGCCGCATAACCTGCCTTTGCTACCATCGCGCCCTCACGCACACGATCTGGAGTCCTCACCATGGAACTCGACCTGGACGCGCTCAACGCCGAATTCGGCAACCAGCCAGAAAAGCTGGTTCAATGGGCCATCGGACTGGGCAAACCCGCCATCTGCACCACCAACTTCCGCCCCTTCGAAGCGGTGATCCTGCATATGGTCAGCCAGGTCAAACCGGATATCCCGGTGGTCTGGATGGACAGTGGCTACAACACCGAGGCCACCTACCGCTTCGCCGATGAAGTGACACGCAAGCTCAACCTCAACCTCATCACCTACCTGCCCAAGCGTTCGCGTGCGCATCGCGAAGCCATCGATGGCCCGGTACCCGCCCTGGATGATCCGCGCCACGCCGCGTTCACCGAAGAGGTGAAACTCGAGCCGTTCGCCCGCGCCCTACGCGAGACCGCTCCGAGCGTATGGTTCACCGCCCTGCGTGCGACCGACACCGCAGTGCGCGCGCAGATGGACCCGATCAGCATCAATCCGGACGGTCTGATCAAGGTTGCTCCGTTGCTGCACTGGTCGTCCAAGGATCTGTATCAGTACCTGGTCGCCCATGACCTGCCGAACGAATTCGATTACTTCGACCCAACCAAGGGCGAAGACAATCGCGAGTGCGGCCTGCACCTGAGCCACTGATCACGCTCGTGCAGAAACGAAAATGGCGCCAATTGAGCGCCATTTTTCGTTTCAGAGCAGGCTTCAGTGCATCGGCAGTTCGACGCCGCTGAACAACTCTTCCAGCTCGGACTTATTGTGGCACTGCACGGCTTTGGCCAGCATGTCGCGGGTCAGGTGCGGGGCGAAACGCTCGATGAAGTCGCACATAAACCCCCGCAGGAAGGTACCGCGACGGAAACCGATCTTGGTCACGCTGGGCTCGAACAGGTCATCGGCATCGAGCACCACCAGATCCGGATCGAGCTTGGCGTCCACTGCCATCTTGGCCACGATGCCCACACCCAGGTTCAGGCGCACATAGGTCTTGATCACGTCGGCATCGGCTGCGGTGAACACCACCTTGGGCGTCAGGCCGCGATGGCTGAAGGCCTCGTCCAGTTTCGAACGACCGGTGAAGCCGAATACGTAAGTGACGATGGGGTGCTCGGCCAGCGCTTCGAGGGTCAGCTTCGGCAGCTTGGTCAGCGGATGCCCCTGCGGCACCACCACGCAGCGGTTCCAGCGATAGCAAGGCATCATGATCAGGTCGTTGAACATCTCCAGGCCTTCGGTGGCGATGGCGAAATCCACGCTGCCGTCGGCCGCCATCTCGGCGATCTGCGTCGGCGTGCCCTGGTGCATATGCAGAGCGACATCCGGGTACTGCTTGATGAACGCGCTGATCACCGGCGGCAGGGCATAACGCGCCTGGGTGTGGGTGGTGGCGATGGACAAGGTGCCCTTCTTCTCGTTGGAGAACTCCTGGGCAATCTGCTTGATGCTCTCGACCTTGCGCAGAATCTCGCCGGCCGTTGTGATGATGCGCTCCCCGGCTGGGGTCACGCGGGTCAGGTGCTTGCCGCTGCGGGCGAAAACTTCCACGCCCAGCTCATCCTCGAGCAAGCGAATCTGCTTGCTGATCCCTGGTTGCGAGGTGTACAGGCTCTGAGCGGTAGCCGATACGTTGAGGTCGTGGTGCGCAACTTCCCAGATGTAGCGCAATTGCTGAAGCTTCATATGTTTCCCTCGGAGCAGTAAGGCAGGCCAACAGCCGCCAACGCCGTATATAACCATATTATTGGTTTAATAGAACAGCCTAGAACGTTTTATTATTTACCCCTTCTTACAAATCCCCATGCCCACGGTGTTGCAGCATGGGCACCAGATACACCGGTGCTTCCGACAATTGCACGATCCGTGCGGCGGTGCGACCTAGCGGCACGGCCAAGTCCGCACCATGGCTATGACTGCCTACGACCAGCAGATCCACCCCAAGTTTCTGCGCCTCCTCAAGAATCATCGCCGGCGGGTCCCCCTGCAACACCCGCACAGCACGAATCAGTTCGAGATCCTGCTGAGCATCACCCAACTCGTCGCGAAATCCCTCCAGCACACGCTGCTCGATGCTGGCCATGACCGTGCTCAACCCATTGCGACGAAGCTCCCCGAGGGTTTCTTCATCCAGGTAGGTCTGGAGTACGGACTCAGCGAACAACCCCATGGGTTCAACCGCATGCACCACATACAGATCAGCCTTGAAGCTACGGCTCATGGCAAGGGCGTGCTGCAGCACATAGGAAGCATAAAGCCCCAGATCGGTGGCATAGAGTATCGAACGGATCACGCGGCCTCCTCGACTGCTGGCGCAGGCCCTTTATTGAGCTTAGCAGCGCATCAGACAAAGCAAGATTGGCAGCGTTATTTAGGACGAATGGCTATATGCAGGCGTTTGAGCGCCTGCATCGGCTCAGGGCAGCAACTCATTGCTCACCCCATGCGGGACATGACCAGTGGCGACCACTTGGCGCGCCTTTTCGCAGTGTCCGGTCTGATCGTCGAAGAATACGTCGGCGGCGAAGGCTTCGAGCACCGCCGACTTGTCCAGCCCACCGAGGAAGAAGGATTCGTCCAGACGAATGTTCCATTCCCGCAGGGTGCGAATCACCCGCTCATGCGCCGGCGCCGAACGCGCGGTGACCAACGCGGTACGGATCGGGCAGTCTGCCTCGGGAAACTCCTGCTGCAGGCTGTGCAGTGCCGCCAGGAAGGGTTTGAAAGGCCCACCCAGCAGCGCCTGCCTTGCGGCTTCGCGCTCATGATCCTGGAAGGCGTTGAGACCGCCACTCTGGTAGACGCGCTCGGAATCGTCGGAGAACAGCACGGCATCGCCATCGAAGGCGATGCGCAGTTCGTTGCTGTTCGCCCGCCGCGCGCCACCGGAAAGCAGCGTGGCTGCGCCGAAACCGGCCTTCAGTGCATTACGCACATCGTCGGCATGAGTAGACAGAAACAGATGACAGCCAAAGGCAGCCAGATAGGGATCAGGGCTACGACCACCCACAAAAGCCGCGCGGGAAATGCCGAGGCCGTAGTGCTGGATCGAGTTGAACGCACGCAACCCGGTATCGGCACTGTTGCGCGACACCAGGATGACTTCCACGCGCTGCTCGCTGAGACGCGTATTGAGCCCCAGCAGCTTCTCCACCAGGGGAAAGGCGTCGCCCGGCATCAGCACTTCGTCTTCATGCTCTATCTGATAGCGGCGATAGGCCTCCACGCCTTCGCTTTCGTAGATCTGGTGGCTTTCGCTCAGATCGAAAAGCGCCCGCGAAGAGATCGCCAGCACCAGTTTGTCCCCCAGCCCCTTACCCATATTTAGGCCTCCTGGCGAGCCTGAATGAACCGCAGCGCCTGATACAGAGCGCGCACCTTGGGCATATCGAAACCCACTGCGTCCGCAGCCGCCAATGGCGCCTCGTAGATGGCATGCAGTTCCGCCACGCGGCCCTGAGCGAAATCGTGGTACATGCTCGGCAGGTAATCGGGCATGCGCTGAGTGGCGGCCAGCAATTTGTCGGCGTAGCTGTCCGGCATGCTGTAGCCCAGCGCCTGAGCGGCCTGCACCACCTCCTGCATCATGTCAGCGATCAACGCACGACTGTCGGGATTGCCCATCAGGCGCTGCGTGTCGGCATCGAGCAACACCGACAGACCGTTATAAGGGATATTCCACACCAGCTTCTGCCAGCGCGTTTGCGCCAGATCGCGCATCGCCGCGGAATCCAGGCCGGTGCTGCGCAGCAGGCTGGCGCCCTCCTCGGCCAGCGCCAGGCGCGCTTCGTCGTCGGCCAGAGGGCCCGAGTGATAGGCCAGGTTGATCGCCCCCAGCGCCTGATGTTCGATCACGCCCGGGGCACTACGATGAACGCAGATGTAGCAAAGCCCGCCCAGCAGGTGCAGGTCGTCGGGCAACAGTGGGCGCAGCTCATCTTCCACTGCCAGGCCATTTTGCAGCAGTACCACCTTGGCGCCTGCCCCTGCAGCGTTGGTAATCAGCGGCGCCAGCTCGACATTCGCGGTGGTCTTGGTGCCCACCAGCAACCAGTCGCAAGGTGGCATGTCGTCGACATGTTGGTAGGCCTGTACCGGAGCCAGGTTCAGTGCACCATGTACCGCACTGTTCAACTGTAGGCCTCGCTCGACCACCGCGCCATACTCGCTGCGCAGCAGAAAGTGCACGTCATGGCCAGCGCGAGCCAGCATCGTTCCGTAGAAACCGCCAATGGCACCGGTGCCGATAATGCCAATACGCGGCGTGGGGGGTTGAGACATCAGGGAAGCTCCTCAGCCGGGCGAAGCAAGGCCTCGCCCAAGGCGGTAACCAGATCGGAAAGGGTAAGACGTGTGTGCAGCGCGCCAAAGAAATGACCGTCCTTGACCAGAAACAGCGCCGGCAAGTGAAATACCTCGTAGCGCGTCACCAATCCGGCGTTATGCCCTGCATCGACCCAGCACAGTCGCTCTATTGGTAGCGGCATGCCAGGCAAGGCCTGACGTGCCCAGCGGCAGCTGGCACAGCCCGTGCTTGTGAACACCAGCAGCGACGCACCGGGAAGGTCGAGCAGGCGGCGATCAGCATCCAGATCGGTCAATTCCAATTGCGTCGCTATACTGAATTCAATGATGTCAGTTTGCCTGCATTGAAGGTCGGTGTTCATGCGTAAGTTTCTGCGTCATCCAAGCGACATGCCGGTAGAACTGGTACTGCGCAAACAAGCCTGCATTCCCCGGCAACGGCTGAACAATATCAGCCTCGGCGGCGTCGCGTGCAACTCGTCGCGGGGGTTTCGTCGCGGTACCTCGGTGGAGCTACGTATTCCCCTACTAGGCGACCAGGCCCGCTATCCCGGCGTCGTGGCCTGGTGTCGGCGGCAGGAGGGCGATTATCTGGTGGGCATCGCCTTCATCGATGAAGACACCTTGTTTCGTGCGCGTATGGTCGAGCAGGTCTGCCAGATCCAGCATTACCGGCAACAACTCGAACATGAGTCAGGCCAGCCCATGGCCATCGAGCAATGCGCTCAGGACTGGATCGCCAAGCATGCTGCGGAGTTTCCCTATCTCGCCTGAATAAACCCTCTGCAGGGGCAAAACGCCACCTCATACTGCCAATCTATGAGGCTAATTGGACTTCACGCCCATTGTCGCGCAGCCCCGTACGCGCTAAGGTTCGGCTCCCCCTGCACCAACTAGCTGTGCACCGCCATAGGGGATCGCTGGCGGCCGGCACCCGTGACCTGACGACCTGACCCGATGAATAGCACGATGGCTGATTTACCGATCGACGACCTCAACGTCGCCTCCAACGAAACGCTGATCACCCCCGATCAGCTCAAACGCGAAATCCCCCTGACCGATGCTGCACTGAAGACCGTTGCCCATGGTCGCCAGGTGGTACGTGACATCCTCGACGGCAAGGATCATCGCCTGTTCGTGGTCGTCGGCCCTTGCTCCATCCACGACATCAAGGCCGCTCACGAATATGCCGAGCGCCTCAAGGTACTAGCTGCCGAGCTGTCCGATAGCCTGTTCCTGGTCATGCGCGTGTACTTCGAGAAGCCGCGTACCACGGTCGGCTGGAAAGGCCTCATCAACGACCCCTACCTGGATGACTCGTTCAAGATCCAGGACGGTCTGCACATCGGCCGCAAGCTGCTGCGCGACCTGGCAGAAATGGGCCTGCCCACCGCCACCGAGGCGCTCGACCCGATCTCCCCGCAGTACCTGCAGGACTTGATCAGCTGGTCGGCCATCGGTGCACGCACCACCGAATCCCAGACCCACCGCGAAATGGCCTCGGGCCTGTCCTCGGCCGTTGGCTTCAAGAACGGCACGGACGGCGGTCTGACCGTGGCCATCAACGCCCTGCAATCGGTTTCCAGCCCGCACCGCTTCCTCGGCATCAACCAGGAAGGTGGCGTATCCATCGTAACCACCAAGGGCAATGCCTATGGCCATGTGGTACTGCGCGGCGGCAACGGCAAGCCCAACTACGATTCGGTCAGCGTTGCCATTTGTGAACAGGAACTGACAAAAGCCGGCATTCGCCCGAACATCATGGTCGATTGCAGCCACGCCAACTCCAACAAGGACCCGGCCCTGCAGCCACTGGTTCTGGAGAACGTGGCCAACCAGATTCTCGAAGGCAACAACTCCATCGTTGGCCTGATGGTCGAGAGTCACCTGGGCTGGGGCAGCCAGTCGATTCCGAAGGATCTCGGCGACCTCAAGTACGGCGTATCCATCACCGATGCCTGTATCGACTGGGATACCACCGAGAAAAGCCTGCGCAGCATGCACGCCAAACTCAAGGACGTACTGCCCAAGCGCCCTCGCGGCTAAGAGGCTGTCTACAAAATGGCTGCACTTGGCAATACTGCGTTGAAAACGATCTCGAAATGCTCATTTACAGCACGTAAACTCCGCTTTCTCGATCGTTTTCGCCTTGTCTTGCCTTCGTTCGCCTATCTTGTAAACACCCTCTAGGATCGCAGCAGCAATGAAAACGCCGGGCAATGCCCGGCGTTTTCGTATCCGCATTCACGTAGGGTGGGCTTCAGCTCACCATGACGCTCAGCGCGGGCTGTAAGTCTCCAAATCGATCCTACTGGTGACGCGCACGTCGCTCCATGTAGCGTTCGACATACGAGCACGACGGAATCACCGTGTAACCCTTGCCTTCGGCGTACTGCAGGGCATGCTCGGTCAACGCGGCGGCGATGCCACGGCCACGCAGACCGTTGGGCACGAAGGTGCGATAGATGTCCAGCGTCTGCTTGCCCAGATCCATATAGGCCAGATAGGCACGATCACCATCGACGGTCGTCACGAACTGGTGACTCGTCTGGTCATGGTGGATGGACAAACCCTCGCTCATCTTCACTCCTCTAGCCGCCAACCATTAGCGGCGCATCTATTTTTACTTCATACCGGTGCTGCGGCAAAAGCGCAAATTTTGATGCCACTGCCGACCTATACAGTTGGCCAAGCTTATCAGTCGGCGAAGCGCCCAGCCACGAGCAATCAGAAGCTCAACACTGCGATAGAGAGCAAAGCCGCAATCACGGGGATCAGTACTGTGATGACGAAGATGTCCTTGTACGCCTGCTTGTGAGTCAGGCCCATGATCATCAGCATCGCAATCACTGCACCACAATGCGGTAGCGAATCGAGACCACCAGCGGTGATATTGGCGATCCGGTGCAACACCTCGGGGTCCACCCCCATCTCCAGGTAACGCGGCGCCAGGGTCTGCATGAAGATCTGCAGGCCACCAGACGAAGAACCGACGATCCCCGAGACCACGCTGACCGATGCGAACACCGACAACAGCGGCGGCAGATCCACCCCCAGTATCCACTGGGCGAACTGAGCGAAACCTGCGGTCTGGGTAACCACACCGCCAAAGCCGATCACCGCAGCGGTATTGAGCAGCGGCATGATCGCATCATCCGCCCCCTGCCCCAGCAGGCCGAGGGTATTACGACGCAACGCCGAAAACATCACCACCGCTACACCGGTAGCGATCACCAAGGCCAGACTGGGCCAGAGAATCGGCTGCGACTGACTGAGGGCCAACAATCCACCTAGAGCCCCCTCACCCGGTACAACCGCACCAGACAGAGCGAGCAGGCGCGGCAGCAGGATGATTCCCAGCACCAGGATGATCGGCACCAGCGCCATCCCCCAATGCGGCCCGCTACCCGGCGCACCGGCCAACTGCTGCATACGCTCGTCCTGCGCGTTAGGCTCGAACCCTTCACCGCGCTCGCGCGCCAGACGCCATTCGCGCTGCAGATAGGCCATACCCAACACGATCATTACCAGCGAGGCGAGCAGACCAATCCAGGCACCTGCGAAAAGATCGGTGCCCAGCGCACTGGCGGCGATCACGTTGTGAATCGACGGTGAGCCAGGCAAGGCCGTCATGGTGAAGGTTCCCGCACCCAGCGCCGTGGCTGCGCAGAACAATCGTTTGGGTAGATTGGCCTCGCGCATCAAGGTAATACCCAACGGATACATGGTGAAGATCACCACGAATACCACCACCCCGCCATAGGTGAGAACCGCACACACCAGCATCGCCACCCAGAGCGTGCGCTGCGTACCCAGGCCGCGGGTGATGGCCTGAGCAATACTGCTGGCCGCCTGACTGGCAGCCATGACCTTGCCGAAGATCGCCCCGCAGAGAAATAACACGAAGAACTTGCCGGCAAAGGTGAATGCACCCAAGGGGCCGAATGGAAAGTGCTCGAGCAGCGCACCTGGTACGGCGACGCCATTGCTCAGTGCCACCAAAATCGAACAGAGCAATGCGGCGATGAATATGTTCACCCCGCGCAACGCCATGAAGATAAGCAGCGCCAAGCCCAGCAAGAGCCCCAAATTCCCAAGCATCTGCATCCCCTCTTTATTGTTTTAGTTTCAACGTCGGGACAGTTATAACAGTTCGAACAATCGCGACACTGTATGGATTACGTAACTGGCTGTTTTTTAGCCAGCCCGCGCAGGCTCTACCCTTCAGCGCCCAGCTCGAAGAAAAAAAACCTGCAACTCTTGCCCTGGCTCCGTTTACTTACTAAAAGTAATAGGTAGTATGTACGCCGGCTAATTTCCCGCAGTTGGGGAATTGCTCTTTATGGAAAACTCCACCTCAAGGGGAACACGATGAACAACGTTCTGAAATTCTCTGCTCTGGCTCTGGCCGCAGTTCTGGCTACCGGTTGCAGCAGCATGTCCAAAGAAACCGAAGCTCGTCTGACTGCTACCGAAGACGCAGCAGCTCGCGCTCAAGCCCGTGCTGACGAAGCCTACCGCAAGGCTGATGAAGCTCTGGCCGCCGCTCAGAAAGCTCAGCAAACTGCTGACGAAGCCAACGAGCGCGCTCTGCGCATGCTGGAAAAAGCCAGCCGCAAGTAATTGCGACTCGTTTTTTCGAAAGCCGTCCCAGGCAACTGGTGCGGCTTTTTTATTACCCGCTAATGACCTGCCACCCTCAGAACAGCTCGATTAGCAGGCAATAAAAAACCCGCGTACACGCGTGCAGGCGGGCTTTTGCAACTGGAGAGATCAGAACGGGTTGTCGCTGCTCGCCACCACGCTCTCGGTCTGTGCCGCGATGGGCACCGGCATGCCGTCCTCGGCAGCAACCACTTCACGAACCATCTCCCAGTCAAGACGCAGGCCGCTGAGTTCGTCACGCTTGAGCAGTGCGTTGATCACCGCCGTGTGCTTGTCGACGACGGATGGATCACCCTCATCATCCAGCGGCGCATGCGCTTCCAGATAGACCTTGCCACCGCTGACGCCGAACTTGTACGGCTCGTTCAGAATGCGCACGGGAGTGCCGACAGGCACCATGCCCGCCAACTCCAGCACGTTGTGATTGAGCATGCGGAAGCAGCCATGGCTGACGCGCATGCCGATACCGAACTTCTTGTTCGAACCATGGATCAGGTAACCCGGGAACGACAGTGTCATCTTGTATGGGCCCAGTGGATTGTCCGGGCCTGGCGGCACAACAGTGGGCAGAATATCGCCGTCAGCAGCGTGCTCATCACGGATCGATTGGGGCGGATACCAGGCCGGGTTCGGCGTCTTTACCGTTACCCGGCCGACACCCAGTGGTGACCCCCAGCCTTCACGACCGATGCCCAGTGGGAAGGTATGCACAACGTTCTGCCCTTTCGGGAAGTAGTACAGACGATACTCGGCCAGGTTGATCACGATGCCTTCACGCGGGCCCGGTGGCAGCACGTACCGTGTCGGCAGGATGACTTCGGTGCCCTCGCCCGGCAGCCAGGGGTCGACGCCCGGGTTGGCTGCGACCATTTCCAGATAGCCGAGGTCGTTTGCCGTTCCCAGATCGGCAAAGGTGTCCTCGTACTTGGCCTTGATCACCTGTACCTGGCCCACCACATCCTCGCCTGGCGGCGGCAGTGGAAGTTCGAGAGCCTGCACTGCGGCACTGGAGCACAGTGCGACCAGAGTCAGGCAGCGGTTGACCGCAGAAAAGCGCGACAACATCCGGGATGTCCCTTGAAGAGTTGAATGATATTACGGCGATTGTACACCGCGATTTGCAAGCCGGGCAGGCGTCAGCCATCTGCCCAATTCGAGCACAGTCCCTGACGCTGGGCCTCGAATGTCGCTAGGCAGGCTGGGCACAAGCGACGATCACGCAGCCAGGCCTTTTCCAAGGTCCGCCAACGCGGCTGTGCCGGCAACAAACCGCCACACAATGTGCGATCAGCATGCCCACCCAGGCGCAACTGACGAGCCACCAGGTGCACACGCACCTCACGACAGGCGAACAGATCCAGCTGCTCATCCGGCTCGATCAGTTGGTAGGCATAAAGGGACCAGGCGGGACGCGGCATCTGGGGCTCCGTGACAGGCCGGCCACATTAGCCGAAAGGCCTGAGGCGGAAAAGCCTCTGCCTACTCAGTTTTCCGACATCCACAGGCGCTCAAAGCATGGGTTTCAAAGTCGGCCAGACGTTGTCCAGCAGCACCGCCTGCGCAGACTCGGTCGGGTGAATGCCGTCGGCCTGCATCATTCCCGGCACGCCACCAACGCCCTCGAGGAAAAACGGCACCAGCGGCACCTTCTTCTGCTCCGCCAAATCAGCAAACACCTGGGCGAAAGCCGTGGTGTAGCGCGCCCCGTAGTTTGGCGGCAGACGCATCCCCAAAATGAGCACCTTGGCGCCTGCTTCCTGAGACTGCCGAACCATTTCAAAAAGATTCTGTTGCAATTGCGCAGGAGGCTGCCCGCGCAGGCCATCGTTGCCACCCAACTCGATGATGACCAGTTCCGGCTTATGCTCCGCGATCAGCGCAGAGAGCCGCGCGGCGCCGCCTGCGCTGGTATCGCCGCTGATCGACGCGTTGACCACGGCGTGCTCGAAACCCTCCTCCTGAAGGCGTTTTTCCAGCAAAGCAACCCACCCTACGCGGCTATCCAGGCCAAAAGCGGCGCTGATACTATCGCCGACCACAAGCAGGGTGCCTGCAACCGCTCCCTGAGCCCAGAACATCAGGGCCAAGGCACCACTCAGCCACCATGCACGCATTTGGAATCTCCATGACTTCGAGCATTCTCGCTGCGCGGAACCTTAGCAAAGTGGTCAGCAGCACGGAAGGCGAGCTGACAATCCTTCATGACCTCGACCTCGACCTGAACAAAGGCGATAGCCTGGCCATCGTCGGCAGCTCTGGCTCCGGAAAATCCACCCTGCTCGGCCTGCTGGCTGGCCTCGACCTGCCCAGCGGCGGCGCCGTATTGCTGGCCGGCAACAACCTCAGCGAGCTCGACGAGGACCAGCGTGCACGCCTGCGCGCCGAGCACGTGGGTTTCGTCTTCCAGTCGTTCCAGTTGCTCGACAGCCTCAACGCGCTGGAAAACGTGATGCTACCGCTGGAGCTGGAAGGTCACGCCGATGCCCGCCAGCGCGCCCGAGCCCTGCTCGAACGCGTCGGCCTGGGCCAGCGCCTGACCCACTACCCGCGCCAGCTTTCTGGCGGCGAACAACAGCGCGTGGCCATCGCGCGGGCCTTCGCCGCCGAGCCCGACGTGCTGTTCGCCGACGAACCCACTGGTAACCTCGACAGCCACACTGGCGAACGTATCAGCGACCTGCTCTTTCAGCTCAACCAGGAACGCAGCACCACCTTGGTGCTGGTCACCCATGACGAGCGCCTGGCGCACCGCTGCCAGCGCCTGATCCGTCTGGAAGCCGGACACCTGATCGACCGCGTGGAGCCCTGATGAAGCGCGTGCCCTTGACTCGCCTGTTTTCGCTCGCTGCCCGCCAATTGCTACGCGATGCCCGTGCTGGCGAGTTGCGGGTGCTGTTCTTCGCCTTGCTGGTCGCGGTGGCAGCGAGCAGCGCCATTGGCTATTTCAGCGCACGCCTGAATGACGCCATGCTGCTGCGCGCCAGCGAGTTTCTCGCCGCGGATCTACGCCTCAGCGGTAGCTCACCCGCCAGCCAGGAACAGATAGACGCAGGACTCAAGCTGGGTCTTGATCACGCCCAGGCGGTGGAGTTTTCCAGTGTGGTTGCCGCTGCGGATGGCATTCAGTTGGCCAGCGTCAAGGCAGCCAATAGCCTTTATCCGCTGCGTGGTGAACTGAGGAGCGCAGCCGAACCCTACGCACCAGAGGAAGCGGGTTCCAGCCCGCACCCCGGTGAAGTCTGGGCCGAAGCACGCCTGATGGTCGCGCTGAACCTGAAGATTGGCGATGAACTGGAAA
The DNA here is from genome assembly GCF_039555755.1 of Pseudomonas sediminis. Classification (NCBI taxonomy): domain Bacteria; kingdom Pseudomonadati; phylum Pseudomonadota; class Gammaproteobacteria; order Pseudomonadales; family Pseudomonadaceae; genus Pseudomonas; species Pseudomonas sediminis. The sequence goes on along the minus strand of NZ_CP154631.1, from coordinate 3,968,363 downwards.
TAGGGTCCAAGACCCTGCGCTTGAGCCGAGTGCTGACCTATGACCCCGACACCGCTGGCGATTTCTACAGCCTGACGCCGCGCGTGCTGATGCACCTGGACGACCTTGCCGCCACCGAGGTGGTGCAGCCTGGCAGTCGCGTGCGCTTCCGCGAACTCTGGCGCGGCGATGCCGACGCCCTGGCCGCCTACCGCCAGGCCGTAGAAGCCGGTCTGGAGCCCAATCAGCGCCTGGACGACGCCCGCGACGGTAATCGCCAGGTAGGTGGCGCCCTCGGCCGTGCCGAACGCTATCTGAACCTGGCCAGTCTGGCGGCGGTGCTGCTCGCCGGCGTCGCGGTGGCACTGTCGGCGGCACGCTTCGCCGCACGGCGCTTCGACGCCAGCGCCCTGCTGCGCTGCCTCGGGCTGTCGCGACGCGAAGCGCTGGCACTGTTCGGCCTGCAACTGGCGCTGCTCGGGCTGGTTGCCTGCGTGATCGGCGCGCTGCTGGGCTGGGCTGGCCAGCACGTGCTGTTCTATCTGCTGCGTGGCCTGATTCCTGATGACCTGCCACCTGCCAATCTGTGGCCTGCATTGGCCGGGATGGCCACCGGGCTGGTGGCACTGGCCGGTTTCGCCCTGCCGCCGCTGGCTGCGCTCGGCCGCGTGCCGCCGCTACGCGTCCTGCGCCGCGACATGCTGCCGGTACCGGCCAGTTCCTGGCTGGTCTATGGCGCGGCGCTGGTTGCGCTGGGCCTGATCATGTGGCGCCTGAGCCTGGATCTGAAACTGACGCTGGCACTGTTGGGTGGCGGTCTACTCGCCGCATTGCTGCTCGGCGGTCTGCTACTGCTCGGTCTGCAAAGCCTGCGCCGCCTGCTGCAGCGTGCCTCCCTGCCCTGGCGCCTGGGCCTCGGCCAACTGCTGCGCCACCCGCTCGCCGCAGCAGGGCAATCGCTGGCCTTCGGCCTGATCCTGCTGGCCATGGCGCTGATCGCCCTGCTGCGCGGCGAGCTGCTCGACACCTGGCAGGACCAGTTGCCGGAAGATGCGCCCAACCACTTCGCGCTCAACGTGTTGCCGGCCGAGCGCGATGCCTTCGCCGCGCGCCTGGCCGAACTGTCGCCACACCCAGCGCCGCTGTATCCGGTGGTACCGGGTCGCCTGATCATGATCAACGACGAACCAGTACGCCAACTGGTGACCAAGGAAAGCCGCGGCGAACGCGCCATCCAACGCGACCTGAGCCTGACCTGGGCGGAGCAGCTGCCGCCTGACAACCAGATCACCGCCGGCAGTTGGTGGAAGGCCGAGCATACCAGCGATCTGCCTGGCGTCTCCGTCGAGGCCGAGCTGGCCGAAAGTCTGCAGCTGAAGCTCGGCGACCGCTTGCGCTTCAACGTCGGCGGCATCGAGCGCGAGGCGCAGGTCAGCAGCCTGCGCCAGGTGGACTGGGATAGCTTCCAGCCGAACTTCTACATGATCTTCGAGCCGCAGACCCTGCAGGATCTACCTGCCACCTACCTGACCAGCTTCTACCTGCCACCTGGCCAGGATGCAGAACTGATCAAGCTCAGCCGCGCTTTCCCCAGCGTCACCTTGCTGCAGGTCGATGCCCTGCTTGCACAGCTGCGCAGCATACTCGCCCAGGTCACCCTGGCCATTGAGTACGTGCTGCTGTTCGTGCTCGCCGCCGGCATTACCGTGCTCCTGGCCGGACTGCAGGCGACCCTGGATGAACGTATTCGTCAGGGTGCACTGCTGCGTGCTCTGGGCGCCGAGCGCAAGTTGCTGATCAGCGCCCGACGTGCCGAGTTCGGCCTGCTCGGCGCAGCCGCCGGCCTGCTCGCCGCGCTGGGCTGTGAGCTGGTGAGTTTCCTGCTCTACCGCTACGCCTTCGATATGAGCTGGCAACCGCACCCCTGGCTGCTTCTGCTGCCTGTAATCGGCGCTCTACTGATCGGTCTGGCCGGTGTTCTCGGCACCCGGCGCGCACTCAATGCCAGCCCGCTGAGCGTGCTACGTGAAAGCTGAGAACCCTGAGAGGGGTTTGCTAGACTTGGCGCCCCTCTTCAGATCCTGAACACCATGAGCCGCTATCGCCCCCCTCGCCCTGCCGGTACACCACTGATCACGCCCGAAGGCGAAGCGCGTCTGCGCGCCGAACTTCATGAGTTGTGGCATGTGCGCAGGCCACAGGTGACGCAGTCAGTCAGCGAGGCCGCGGCCCAGGGCGATCGCTCGGAGAACGCCGAATACACCTACGGCAAGAAGATGCTGCGCGAGATCGACAGCCGCGTGCGCTTTCTCACCAAGCGCCTTGAGAAGCTCAAGGTCGTCAGCGACAAGCCGTCCGATCCGAACAAGGTGTACTTCGGCGCCTGGGTCACCATCGAGGACGAGGACGGCGAGCAGTCGCGCTACCGTATCGTTGGTCCCGACGAACTGGATTTGAAGCTAGGCCTGATCAGCATCGACTCGCCACTGGCCCGCGCCCTGGTTGGCAAGGAACTGGATGCCGAGGTTCGCGTGCACAGCCCTAGTGGCGAGAAGACCTGCTACATAGTCGAGATCGATTACCTCTAGGTGCTCGCGAACACTGGTGCTTGAAGCGCTTCGCGAGCAGGGCTCGCTCCTACGCAGATGGCCGGCTTCGCAACCCGACTACCGCCGGGTGATCAGCCCCTGGCGCGCCACACGCACCAGCTCACCGACGGTTTGCGCCAGGTCCTCGGCGCTCGGCGCCTGGATCACCGCCAGGTCAAAACTATCCCGCGCGAAGCGACTCAACGACTCACCGTTCTGCACGAACTGAATGCGAAAGGCACGTGACCCGGCCCAGCGCTTGGGCCAGCCTTCGAGATAGCGAAGCAAGGTAGGTTGGTGACTGCCGCCAAGCAGCACGCGCGGATTGCGCAGCAGCAGGCCCGAAGTGATGGGCGCCAGGCGAATAAGGGGTTGGGGACAGATCATGGTCGCGTCTCCGCCTCGAGAATCCCGCTGGGCAGCGGTGAGAGGCGACACCGAACCAGCGCTTTAGCGGAATTTCAGGCGCTGATGACAACACCCTGTGGCGCCCCGCAAGTAGCTGTTTAAATCGGCGCAGCGCGCATCCTAGAGAAGCCCACGGCAAACTGTCAAGGCGCACCCAGCGTTACCCCCAACCTTCGATTGGGCGGTGGCTAATCGGCCCACTATCCCCCTTCTAAACCACCCCGCCACCGCCTCAAAAATCACACGATGAATAGATGAGTCGAGGCTTTTCGCATGATCTTGCGTGTCGACACGTAACAGAACTTAGCCAGCGATATCGCCGCCAGTTCGCACCAATATCAACAAAAGTCCCGAGTTAGAGGCCTCGCTTGTGATTCAGCGACGCTGGCATGCTTCCTGCTATCGTTCTTGCGCCGTACGCGCCACGGGATGGGCGTGATCTGTGTTGCTGGAAGCAGCTGACTGCCTCAACAAAATCCATCGAGAGCGCCCATGAAAAACAATAAAACCCTGCTCGCCCTCTGCCTCGGTACCGGCCTGCTCGCCAGCGGCCAGACCCAGGCTTTCTGGTTCGGTTCATCCGGCTATACCCAGACCAAATACCCCATCGTCCTCGGGCACGGCATGCTCGGTTTCGACAGCATCCTCGGCGTCGACTACTGGTACGGTATCCCGGCCGCTCTGCGCCGCGATGGCGCCAGCGTCTATGTCACCGAAGTCAGCCAGCTGGACACCTCCGAAGCACGCGGCGAGCAATTACTGCAGCAGGTCGAGGATATCGTCGCCATCAGCGGCAAGGGCAAGGTCAATCTGATCGGCCACAGCCACGGTGGCCCGACCACCCGCTACGTCGCAGCCGTACGCCCGGACCTGGTCGCATCGGTTACCAGCGTCGGCGCGCCGCACAAGGGTTCGGCCGCCGCCGACTTCCTCAAGGGCATCAGCGATGGCCCCGCCGGCCCGGTCGCCACGCCGCTGCTGGTGGGTATCGTCAACGGCCTGGGGACGCTGATCAACTTCCTTTCCAGCAGCTCCAGCACCACGCCACAGAATGCACTGGGCTCACTGGAATCGCTCAACAGCCAGGGCGCAGCGCGCTTCAATGCCAAGTTTCCGCAAGGCATTCCCACCAGCGCCTGCGGCGAAGGCGCCTACAGCGTCAATGGCGTGCGTTACTACTCCTGGAGCGGCACCAGCCCGCTGACCAACCTGCTCGACCCAAGCGACCTGCTGATGGGCGCCTCCTCGCTGACCTTCGGCAACGAAGCCAACGACGGCCTGGTCGGCCGCTGCAGCTCGCGCATGGGCCAGGTAATTCGTGACAACTACCGGATGAACCACCTCGACGAGGTCAACCAGACCCTGGGCCTGACCAGCCTGTTCGAGACCGACCCGGTGACGGTCTACCGCCAGCACGCCAACCGCCTGAAGAACGCCGGGCTCTAAACAGCCAAGCCTCGTAGGGTGTGTACGTCGCACCCTACGAGGCATCAGCTCTAATCCCGGTCCGACACCTTACTGGAAGCTGCTGTGAAGAAAGCCCTGTTCATCCTACCTCTACTGATCGCCGCCAGCCTGGCGTTGATGCTCTACCTGCAACCCGGACACCAAACCACCCACCTCACCCCTCCCGCCGCCACGGCTAGGCCGCCCGCGCCGCAGCCGACTGCCCAGGCAATGGCCCCGAGCGTCGAGGACGCGCAGAAGCAGAAGAAGATCAGCAAGCTGGCCCTGCCCAGCTCCTTCGTAGGCACCGAAGTCGACGGCCGCTTTCGCGTGGATGCCACCGGCAACCTGATCATCAGCGAAGATATCCGGCGGATCTTCGATTACTTCCTTGCCAGCATCGGCGAAGAAAGCCTGGATGCCAGCGTTTCACGCCTGCGCAGCTACATCGACAGCCAATTGCAGGAACCGGCGCGAACCCGCGCACAGACGCTGCTGGAGCAATACCTGAGCTACAAGCGCGAGCTAGTGATGCTGGAGCGCGACCTGCCGCAAATGGCCAACCTGGATGCCATGCGCCAGCGCGAAACTGCCGTACAAGCGCTGCGTGCGCGTCTGTTCGACAACGAGACACACCTGGCCTTCTTCGCCCGTGAGGAAAGCTACAACCGCTTCACCCTGGAACGCCTGGCTATCCAGCACGACGGCAAAATGAGCGCAGAGGAAAAAGGCGTTGCCGTCGACCGCCTGCGCACCTCCCTGCCGGAAGAGCTGCAGGATGCCGTATTGCCACAACTGCAACAGGAACTGCGGCAGAACACGGCCCGACTGCAGGCCGAGGGCGCCAGCGCCGCGCAGATCCGCCAGATGCGTCAGCAACTGGTCGGCGCCGAAGCCACCACGCGTCTGGAGGCGCTGGATAGCCAGCGGCAGAACTGGCAGAAACGCCTGGATGGCTATCTCGCAGAGAAAGCGCGAATCGATGCCAGCGAAGGCCTCAGCGCGGGTGACAAACGTGCGGCCATCGAGGCACTGGCCGCCGAACGTTTCGATGAGCGTGAACGCCTGCGCCTGGATGCCGCCGAGTAATTGGCAGCCGCCAGCGAGAAGCAGTAGCGTCAGGCGCTGTCGCGCATCACCAGTTCGAAACCGACGTCAATGCAGTGCTGTTCCGGCATTTCGCCACGCATCAGCGCCAACAGCATGTTCGCCGCCAGCTCGCCGATACGCCCCCGGGTGGTACGCACCGTGCTCAAGGCCGGATGCATCCAGGCCGCCGCAGGCAGGTCGTTGAAGCCGGCGATAGCCAGACGCCCAGGCACATCCAACCCCAGTTGCCGGGCGCGGAACAGCGCACCCATGGCCAGGTCGTCGTTGTTGAAGAACACCGCATCGATCTGCGGCTGCTGCGCCAGCAGGCGGTCGAGCAGTTCGGCGCCCAGGCCGATGGATGACAACTGCGGTGTCAGCAGCTCCAGCGCCGGGTCGTGGCGATTGAGGTACTGCATCACCTGGCGATAGCCCTCGGCACGCTGCAAGGTACGCGGATCGAGCTGCGCCGCGGCGAAGGCGATATGGCGGTAACCACGCTGCACCAGGGCACGGGTCATGGCGGCGCCAGCGTCTACCTGAGAGAAACCGACGCAGTAGTCCTCCGGCTCCTCGCTCAGCTCCATCAGCGTTACCAACGGGCAACTGCTGACGCCGAGGATTTCCCGCGCCGCATCGCTGCGCTCGAACCCCGTAAGCAAGAGGCCAGCTGGCTGGTGCGCCAGGTAGGAGCGCAGCAGACGCTCGTCCTCCTCCACCCGATAGTGGCTGACGCCAATCATCATCTCGAAGCCGGCAGGCATCAGCACACGCTGGATGGCCTCGACGGTATCGACGAACACCGAGTTGGACAGCGACGGAATCACCACCGCCACCAGGTTCGAACGCGAACTGGCCAGCGCCCGCGCGGCAGGGTTGGGCACGTAGCCCAGCGACTGGGCCGCGCGCATCACCTGCTCGCGCAGCGCATCGGAAACCCGCCCCGGCTGCGACAGGGCGCGCGAGGCAGACATCAGCGAACAGCCTGCTGCCTTGGCCACATCGGACAGGGTGACGCGTTCGGCGGACCGGCGACGGCGTTGAGTCATAGCGCCTCCATTGTTTACCAGTGGGCGATTCTACCAGCCCCGCCGGTGAATAAAGCGCGGGACACGCCGCCCGGGGTAACGTCACCATGCAAGGAGCGATACCACCTGCGTGCCCCGCGAAACTGCGAACCCACCCAAAATCAGCGGCGCACTGAACGCGCCAATTCTGGGCAAGCCCTTATAGAGCGGCCTTTTCGGCCTCAGTCTGCACCTGATCGAACAGTTGCTGACCGACTGTGTCGACGACCTTCTGGATCGCCGGTGCAGCCTGCTCACGCATGCGCTGCACTTGCGCCGCTTCCACTTCGTTGATCTGCATACCCTTGTCTTTCAGCTCGGCCAGGGCACGGGCTGCTTCCTCGCGGGTGTCCTTACGCTCGAAGTCACGCGCCTTCTTCGCCGCCTCCAGCAGAATGTTCTGCTCGGTTTGTGACAGACCATCCCACCAGCGCTTGGACACGGTGACGATCCACGGGCTATACACGTGGTTGGTCACGGTCAGGTACTTCTGCACTTCGTAGAATTTCGAGGAAAGAATGGTGTTGAAGGGGTTTTCCTGGCCGTCGACGGCCTTGGTCTCCAGCGCGGTGAACAGCTCGGAGAACGGCAGTGGCACCGCGTTGGCGCCCATCAGCTTGAAGGTCTCGAGAAACACCGGGTTGGGCATCACGCGCAACTTGACCCCGGAGAAGTCCTCCAGCTTGCTGATCGGGCGACTGTTGTTGGTCAGGTTACGGAAGCCGTTTTCCCAGTACACCAAGCCGACCAGGCCTTTCTCTTCCAGCTTGTCCATGACCTGGCGGCCCACCGGGCCGTCGAGCACGGCATCGGCCTGCTCGGCGCTGCTGAACAGGAACGGCGTGTCCCACACCGCCATTTCCTTGGTGATACCCACCAGAGTCGCGGTCGAACCGACCATCATTTCCTGCGCGCCACCGATCAGTGCGCTCTGCATCTGGTCATCGGAACCCAGGCTAGCGGCGCCGAAGGTGCGCACCTTGAGTTTGCCGTCGGAAGCCTTGGCCACCTCTTCGGCGAACAGCTTGGCCGCACGGCCCTGATTGCTGTTCTCGTTGAGACCGTAACCGAAGCGGATCATGCGCGAACGCACGTCATCGGCATGGGCGGTGAAACTGGCGAGCGGGCTGCACAGCATGGCAGCAGTGAGGATGGCGAGCAGTGGACGTTTCATCGGGACTACCTCTTATTGTTGTGAATGATGACGGCGCGCCAGCGCCGCTGGGTCAACTCAGCGCAACCAGGCCAACGGCACGGTGACGATGGACGGGAATGCCACCAGCAGCGCGACGATGATCAGATAGATCAGGAAGAACGGCATGACGCCGCGTACCAGCACTTCCATACGCAACTTGCCGATACCGCCAACGACGTTGAGTACCGTGCCGACTGGCGGGGTGATCAGGCCGATGGAGCCGATCAGTACGAACATCACGCCGAAGTACACCGGATCGACACCGGCCTTGATCGCGATGGGCGCCAGTACCGGTGCCAGAATCAGGATGGTCGGCGTCAGGTCGAGCACCATGCCTACCGCGATCATCAGCAACATGATCGCCAGTACCAGCAGTCTTGGATGATCAGCCAGTGGCCCGAGCATGGCGCCGATCTCGTCCGGCAGCTGGGCCAGGGTGATCATGTAGGCGGACACCGTGGCCGCAGCACAGAGGAACATCACCGACGCCGTGGTGCGGCTGGCGCGGGTCAGGGTCTCCATCAGGTCGCTCCAGCTCAGCTCACGGTAGAGCAAGGTGGAAACGGCCAGGGCATACACCGCAGCGACAACCGCCGCTTCGGTGGGCGTGAAGATGCCGAAGCGCAGACCGCCAACGATGATCACCGGCAACATCAAGGCAGCAGCGCCATCGACCAGCACACGGCGACGCTCGGCAGCGGTGGCCTTGGGCGGCGTGGGCTCGGTGAAACCGCGGGCGATCAGCGTCCAGGCGACGATCAGGCCTGCGCCCATGATCAGCCCCGGCACCAGCCCCGCCATGAACAGCTGGCTGATGGAGGTGTTGGTGACCACACCGTAAATCACGAACGGCATCGACGGCGGAATGATCGGCGCGATGATGCCGCCAGCGGCTACCAGGCCAGCCGAGGAATGCACGGGATAACCGCGCTGGCGCATCATCGGCAACAGCAAGGTGGCCAGCGCCGCAGTATCGGCCAATGCCGAACCGGACATACTGGCCAGCAGCACGGCAGCGGCGATGGCAACGTAACCGAGGCCTCCGCGCAGGTGGCCAAAGTAGGCCTGGGCCATGGCGATGATGCGCCGGGAAATGCCGCCGGCGTTCATCAGCTCGCCGGCCAGAATGAAGAAAGGTACCGCCAGCAGCGGGAAGCTGTCAGCGCCGGCCAGCAGGTTCTGCGCCAGCAGCTGCACGTCCCAGAAATCCAGGTACCACATCAGTACGGCCGCGGTAAGGATCAGGGCAAAGGCGATGGGCATGCCGAATGCCATGAACCCCAGCAGGGAAGAAAGAAATACCGCGACAGTCATCGGCAGGTCCTCGGTGGGCAGTGCCCGTCTTGTTGGAATGGAGCCAGCATCATTCGACGTGCGCCTGACTCAGGGCCGGCTGCGGCGTACGCCGCCAGAGGTTGATCAACTGCACCACGGCGAGAATCGCCAGCACCAGCATGCTCGCCAGCACCGGTAGCATCGCCAGCACCACTGGGTAACCAACCACCGTACTGACGTTGCCCCAACCGAACTGCACCTGATTCCAGGCGCCCAAGGCCGAGAGCAGGCTCGCTCCTGCCACGAGAATCCAGCTCAGTGAATCCACCAGTCGCTGCGCCAATAACGGGAAGCGGTCGCGAACCATGCGGAATGTCATCAGCTCACCCCGCCGCATCCCAGAGGCCACGCCGACGAATACCAGCCAGACGAAGGCCAGCCGCGACAACTCTTCTGCGCCAGGCCAACCCGTGCCGAATGCGTAGCGCAGCACCACGTTGGTGAACACCGCCACCACCATGAAGGCCATCAGCACCGCCATCATTCCATCGGTCAGGCGATCGAACATACGCGCGATGCGCCCTTCATAAATCGGTTCGGCACCTAGCTGAGCCGCTTGGTTAGCGCTATCAATTTCGCTGTCGAGCATATCCTGAGCCTGGCTCGACACGGCCTCCGCCGCCTCGCGACGTACCCAGGTCTGGATCTCGGCCACCAACGCTTGTCGCGACTGCTGCGCATCGACGACACGTACGTATGGTTCACCTGCCGGGCTTTCGAGAGTGGCGAACTGGCTGTCAACCAGCGAAGTCGGCATGAAATGGCTGGGCCGAGCACCCACGCGCTGCACAGCGGTCGCGTGATCGATATCCAGGTGCACGAACTGCAACCCCGGGACCGCCTGACGCAAGCGCTCGCGGTAAGCGCGCTTGAGCGCCGAGCAGGCCAGCACGAAGCACTCACCGGCGGCCTGCGCGGCCAGCATCTGCTCGCACAGTGCATCCAGCCAGTGGCGACGGTCTTCGTCGCTCAGCGGGGTGCCCGCGCGCATGCGCTCTACGTTCTCAGGGGGGTGGAAATGATCGGCTTCGATATGACGCCAACCGAGGGCAGTGGCGACTGCCTGGCTGATCTCGCTCTTGCCGGAGCCACTGACCCCCATGACCACCAGGGTGGTACGGGCAGGCAGTGCGGGAGGCTGCTGTTGCATGGGAACTCCATGGGCACCATCAAGGTGGTACCGCTCATTGTTTGAGCCGAATGTTAGCGCTATCCAAATCGTTCGACAACCCTCCCCTGGCAACATTTCGTAGAGCATTTTCATTAATGACGATCGTTCAGCTATGGCCCGCTGCTGGCTGACACGTTCAAGATCGCCTACCGGCCCCAAGAGAGACATTTCGCTTATGTATCGGCTGAGCCCCTGCTTCTGGTTGCCTCCATTATTCTTGTCACTCACTGCGCAGGCCGAAGACGCCACCTACCAAGCCGACCCGCTGGTGGTCACCGGCAGCCGCTATCAGGCCAGTGGCTGGCAACTGCCCTTCTCCGTCAACCGCATTGATGCCGAACAGGCCACCCTCGGCAAACCAGGCGTCAACCTGTCCGAGGCGCTCGGCAGCGTGCCGGGGCTGGTGGTGCAGAACCGGCAGAACTATGCGCAGGACCTGCAGATATCCTCGCGCGGCTTCGGCGCCCGCTCGGCCTTCGGCATTCGCGGTATCAAGCTGCTGGCTGACGGTGTGCCGCTGTCCAACCCCGACGGTCAAGGCCAGGCCGCGACCTTCGACCTCGACACCCTGGAACGTATCGAGGTGCTGCGCGGCCCCTTCGCCAGCGTTTACGGCAGCAATTCTGGCGGGGTCATCCAGTTGTTCTCGCGTGATGGCGAAGGTCCACCCAAGCTGTCACTCGACACCTCGCAAGCCGCCTACGGCACCAGTCGCACCCGCGTCGCAGCCGAAGGTGGCAACGACAAGGCTGGTTTCATCATCAACCGCTCGCACTTCGAGACCGACGGCTACCGCGACCATAGCGGCGCCATCCTCGACAAGACCTTCGCCAAGCTGATCCTGTATCCGGACGATGTCAGCAAGCTCAGCCTCAGCTTCAGCGAGCTGGATCAGAACGACACGCAAGACCCGCAAGGTCTGACTTGGGCTCAGGTGCAGAGCGACCGCCGCAGCGCCGCGCCCAGCGCAATGGAGTTTGATACACGCAAGGCCGTCGATCATCGTCAGTTTGCGCTCAACTACGAGCGCAGCTTTGCCGCCGGCACCTGGCAAAGCACGCTATATAGCGGTACGCGACGGGTGATTCAGTACCAGTCGATTCCAAGACTCGCCCAACTGCCACCAAGAGATCCTGACCAAAAGCACTCGGGCGGTGTTATCGATTTCGAGCGCCGCTTTCACGGCATCGGCAACCGCTGGATTCAGTCGTTCGACCTGGGCAACAGCCTGATGACCGTCACCACCGGCCTGGATTACGACTATTCGCGAGACGACCGCCAGGGTTTTGAAAACTTCGCCGGCGGCACCCTGGGCGTAAAAGGCAACCTGCGCCGCGACGAGCACAACGAGGTCACCAGCCTGTCGCCCTACGTCCAGGCCGCTTGGCAACTGGGCAAGCTAGAGCTGCAGGCCGGCCTGCGTCACAGCCAGGTGGAATTTGACGTGGACGACCGCTTCCTGAGCAATGGCGACGATAGTGGCTCGGTGACCTACCGCGAACTGACGCCGACCCTGGGCGCCAGTTACGCCCTGCTGCCAGGACTGAATGTTTACACCAGCTGGGGCAAGGGCGTGGAGACGCCGACGCTGAACGAGTTGTCCTACTCCGGCCCCGACAACAGCTTCGGCTTCGACCTGCAACCGGCCACCAGCGAACAGGTAGAAGTCGGCCTCAAGGCACGCCTGGCCGAGGCCACCAGCCTGCAAGTGGCGCTGTTTCAGATCGATACCGACGACGAGTTGGTGGTCGAATCAGCCAGCGGCGGCCGATCACGCTTCCAGAACGCCGCCCAGACTAGCCGCCGCGGCGTCGAACTGGCCCTGGAAAGCCGCCTGAGCGACACCTTGCGCGCCAACCTCGCCTATACGCAGATCGACGCCACCTACAGCAAGAATTTCACCAGCAACGGCCGATTGATCGAGTCGGGCAATCGCCTGCCAGGCATTCCCGCGCGCACGCTGTTTGGCGAGCTGGCCTGGCAACCGCTGGACTGGTTCAGCACCGCCATCGAAGGCCTGTACCGCAGCCAGCTGTATGTCGAAGACAGCAACACAGCCAAGACCGCGCCCAGCTACGCACTGTTCAACTGGCAGGCACGCTTCGAACAGAAAGTTGGTGCAATGACCTTCAACCAGGTGCTGCGCATCGACAACCTGCTGGATCGCGAATACATCGGCTCGGTGATCGTCGGCGACAGCAACGGCCGCTACTACGAACCAGGCCCGGAGCGCGCCTGGCATGTCGGCGCTGGCATGCAGTACCAGTTCGAATGAGGCTGGCAACTGAGGCTCGCGTCTCCACCCCTCTTGCGGGATAGGACGCCAGCAAATACAGCTCAAAAACAGAAAAGGCCACCCGAAGGTGGCCTTTTGCGTGCAGTCAGCGAAGGCTTAGGCCTTCTTGACTTCCCAACCGGTCAGCTCGGCCAGAGCCTTGCCGATGTCAGCCAGGGAACGCACGGTTTTCACACCAGCGTCCTGCAGTGCAGCGAATTTCTCGTCTGCAGTGCCCTTGCCACCGGAGATGATGGCGCCAGCGTGGCCCATGCGCTTGCCGGGAGGAGCGGTCACACCAGCGATGTAGGAAACTACAGGCTTGGTGACGTTGGCCTTGATGTAGGCAGCCGCTTCTTCTTCAGCCGAACCGCCGATCTCACCGATCATGACGATCGCTTCGGTCTTCGGGTCTTCCTGGAACAGCTTCAGGATATCGATGAAGTTGGAGCCCGGGATGGGGTCGCCGCCGATGCCCACGCAGGTGGACTGGCCGAAACCGGCGTCGGTGGTCTGCTTCACGGCTTCATAGGTCAGGGTGCCCGAACGGGACACGATGCCGACTTTGCCTGGCAGGTGGATGTGACCCGGCATGATGCCGATCTTGCACTCGCCGGGAGTGATCACGCCCGGGCAGTTCGGGCCGATCAGGGTAATGCCCAGCTCGTCGCAGATGACTTTGGCATCCAGCATGTCCAGGGTAGGAATGCCTTCGGTGATGCAGACGATCAGCTTGATGCCGCCGAATGCAGCTTCCAGGATCGAGTCTTTGCAGAACGGAGCCGGAACGTAGATGACCGAAGCGTCAGCGCCAGTGGCTTCAACGGCTTCTTTCACGGTGTTGAACACCGGCAGGCCCAGGTGAGTGGTGCCGCCCTTGCCCGGAGTCACGCCGCCAACCATCTTGGTGCCGTAGGCGATGGCTTGTTCGGAGTGGAAAGTACCCTGCGAGCCGGTGAAGCCCTGGCAGATGACTTTGGTGTCTTTATTGATCAGGACGCTCATTACTTGCCCTCCGCAGCTTTGACGACTTGCTGAGCAGCGTCGGTCAGGCTGGTTGCCGCGATGATGTTCAGGCCGCTTTCAGCCAGGACCTTGGCGCCCAGCTCAGCGTTGTTACCTTCCAGGCGGACGACCACCGGGATTTTAACGCCGACTTCTTTCACTGCGCCGATGATGCCTTCGGCAATCATGTCGCAACGAACGATACCGCCGAAGATGTTCACCAGAACGGCAGCAACGTTGCTGTCGGACAGGATGATCTTGAAGGCTTCGGTCACGCGCTCTTTGGTTGCGCCGCCACCTACGTCGAGGAAGTTGGCTGGCTTGCCGCCGTGCAGGTTGACGATGTCCATGGTACCCATGGCCAGACCGGCACCGTTGACCATGCAGCCGATGTTGCCTTCCAGGGCCACGTAGTTCAGCTCGAAGCTGGCAGCGTGGGCTTCACGAGGATCGTCTTGCGACGGATCGTGGAAGGTCTTCAGCTTCGGCTGACGGTACATGGCGTTAGCGTCGATGTTGATCTTCGCGTCCAGGCAGTGCAGGTCGCCGTCGGCCTTGATGACCAGCGGGTTGACTTCCAGCAGAGCCAGATCGTGATCCTTGAACAGCTTGGCCAGACCTACGAAGATCTTGGCGAACTGAGCGACTTGCTTGCCTTCCAGACCCAGCTGAAAAGCCAGCTCGCGGCCCTGGAACGGCTGCGCGCCAACCAGCGGATCAACGGTGGCCTTGAGGATCTTCTCAGGAGTTTCGTGGGCCACTTTCTCGATGTCCACGCCACCTTCGGTGGAAGCCATGAACACGATGCGACGGCTGGAGCGGTCCACTACAGCGCCCAGGTACAGTTCCTTGGCGATGTCGGTGCAGGATTCGACCAGGATTTTGCTGACCGGCTGACCGTTGGCGTCAGTCTGGTAGGTCACCAGACGCTTGCCCAGCCAGTTGGCGGCGAAGGCCTTGGCGTCTTCTTTGCTCTTGACCAGCTTTACGCCACCGGCTTTACCGCGGCCACCAGCGTGGACCTGAGCTTTGACGACCCACTCGCTGCCGCCGATTTTTTCGCAGGCTTCTGCGGCTTCTTCCGGGGTGTCTACCGCGAAACCCTTGGATACGGGCAGGCCGTATTCAGCGAACAGCTGCTTACCCTGATACTCGTGAAGATTCATGCTTGTCTACCGTCTTCGTTTAGGTATTGCGCATTCGGCGCTGTACTTGTGATACCGCGCCACCTGTGACTGCCGAAGCAGTCCGTCGGGGGCTTGCGCTGCGAGTTGGACTCGACGCGGGCCACGCGACGTGGTTCTGCTTGCAAACACCGCCGTAGCGATGGGGCGATTACACGACGCCCCGCCTACCACGGCGGCTTACAACAACTCGAGTGGCCGAACGAGTCGGCCACTAACGCTTAGCGTTTCTTGCGATTGGCGATGTGAATCGCGCCGCCGTTCACTGCCAGGGCCGCTTCATGCAGCGCTTCGGACAGGGTCGGGTGGGAGAAGACCATCATGCCCAGGTCTTCGGCGCTGGTGCCGAATTCCATGCCGATCGCGCCTTGCTGTACCAGCTCGGCAGCGCTTGGGCCGATCACGTGAACACCCAGCACGCGGTCGGTGTTGGCGTCAGCAATAACCTTGACGAAACCGCCAGTGTCGTTGGCCGCCATGGCACGACCGCTAGCAGCGAACGGGAAGGTACCGACGTTGACTGCAACGCCTTCGGCCTTCAGTTGCTGCTCGGTCTTGCCGACCCATGCGATTTCCGGGTGGGTGTAAATCACGGACGGGATCAGATCGTAGTTCATCTGCGCCTTGTGGCCAGCGATGCGCTCGGCAACCATCACGCCCTCTTCCGAGGCCTTGTGCGCGAGCATGGCACCACGCACGACGTCACCGATGGCGTATACGCCCGGAACGCTGGTTTCGCACTGGTCGTTGACGAAGATGTAGCCGCGCTCGTCCAGGGTCACGCCGCTGTCGGCAGCCAGCAGATCGGTGGTCACCGGGCGACGGCCCACGGCCACAATCAGCTTGTCGAACACAATCTTCTGCTCGCCATTGGCGTCAGTGAAGGTGACGGTAACCTGCTTCTTCTTGACCTCGGTACCGGTAACGCGAGCACCCAGACGGATGTCCAGGCCCTGCTTGGTCAGGGTCTTCTGGGCTTCCTTGGCGATCTGCTCATCGGCGGCCGCGAGGAACTTGTCCATGGCTTCCAGAACGGTCACTTCCGCACCCAGGCGAGCCCATACCGAGCCCAGCTCCAGACCGATCACGCCAGCGCCGATGACGCCCAGCTTCTTCGGTACGCTCTGGAATTCCAGGGCGCCAGTGGAGTCGACGATCACGTCCTGATCGACCGGAGCCGGCGGGATCTCGACCGGCTTGGAGCCGGAGGCAATGATCACGTGAGCAGCTTCAACCACCTGGCTTTTGCCGTCGGTGCCGGTCACTTCGACTTGCTTGCCAGCCAGCAGCTTGCCGTGGCCTTCGAGCAGGGTCACGCCATTAGCCTTGAACAGGCCGGCAACACCGCCGGTGAGGTTCTTGATGATGGTGTTCTTGCGCGCCACCATGGCCGGGACATCGATGGTCACGCCCTTGGCTTCGATACCATGCACGGCGAAGCCGTCTTTCGCTTCGTGGTACTTCCAGGAGCTGTCCAGCAGCGCCTTAGACGGAATGCAACCGACGTTCAGGCAAGTGCCGCCGAGAGCGACCTTGCCGTCCTGGCCCTGGTACTTCTCGATGCAGGCGGTCTTCAGACCGAGTTGCGCTGCTTTGATGGCGGCTACATAGCCACCAGGGCCGGCACCGATGACTACCACGTCGAATTTCTGGGTCATAACGTATTCCTTCTCGAATAAACCGGACGGCCCTGAGAACAGGGCCGCCGTGGAGGAGACTGGCTTTTAGATTTCCAGCAGCAGGCGAGCCGGGTCTTCAAGCAGGTTCTTGATGGTTACCAGGAAGGTCACGGCTTCCTTACCATCGATCAGGCGGTGGTCGTAAGACAGCGCCAGGTACATCATTGGACGGATCACCACCTGGCCGTTGATCGCCATCGGGCGCTGAACGATGTTGTGCATACCCAGGATCGCAGCCTGCGGCGGGTTGACGATCGGGGTCGACATCATCGAACCGAAGGTACCACCGTTGGTAATGGTGAAGGTGCCGCCAGTCATTTCTTCGATCGACAGCTTGCCGTCTTTGGCTTTCTTGCCGAAGGTGGCGATGCCGCTCTCGATTTCAGCCAGGCTCATTTGCTCGGCGTTACGCAATACCGGCACCACCAGGCCACGGTCGCTGGACACGGCAACACCGATGTCGGCGTAGCCGTGATAAACGATGTCGTTGCCGTCGATCGAGGCGTTGACTGCCGGGAAACGCTTCAGCGCTTCGGTAGCTGCCTTGACGAAGAACGACATGAAGCCCAGACGCACGCCGTTGTGGGACTTCTCGAACAGGTCCTTGTACTTCGAACGCAGGGCCATGACTTCGGTCATGTCTACTTCGTTGAAGGTGGTCAGCATGGCCATGGTGGACTGGGCTTCGACCAGACGCTCGGCGATCTTGGCGCGCAGACGGGTCATCGGCACACGCTTCTCGGTGCGGTCGCCAGTGGCGACGACAGCAGCGGCAGCAGCCGGGGCAGCGGCAGGCTTGGCAGCGGCAGCCGGGGCGTTCTTCTTGGCTTCGACGGCAGCGACCACGTCTTCCTTGGTCACACGGCCACCTTTACCGGTGCCGGCAATGCTGTTCGGGTCGATGCCGTTCTCTTCGGCCAGCTTACGCGCGGCGGGCGAGAGGATGGCGTCGTCACCAGCAACAGCAGCCGGAGCAGCAGCCTGGGCCGGCGCAGCGGCAGCGGCCGGTGCAGCAGCCGGAGCGACGGCGGCAGCGCCACCTTCGGTCAGTTTGCCCAGCAGCTCGTTGGAGAGAACGGTATCGCCTTCGTTCTTGATGATTTCAGCCAGGACACCATCGGCCTCGGCCAGTACTTCGATCACGACCTTGTCAGTTTCGATGTCGACGATCAGCTCATCGCGCTTGACCGCTTCGCCCGGCTTCTTGTGCCAGGTGGCCACGGTGCCGTCGGCAACCGATTCCGGGAAGGTTGGGGCTTTGATCTCGATAGCCATTGTATGCGTTTCCTTAAATTCGGTTTACCGGCAGGTGGCACTCGCCACCTGCCGGATGAAGGCGTTAAACAGTAAAGGCGTCCTGCAGCAGTTTTTCCTGCTGCTCGGCGTGCATCGACGCATAACCACAAGCTGGCGCAGCCGAGGCATCACGACCGGCGTACTCCAGGAGCAGCGACTTCTTGTGTGCAGTAGCGACGCGACGCATGTGGTGCTGGCTGCAATACCAGGCGCCCTGGTTCATCGGCTCTTCCTGACACCAGACGATGTGCTTGAGGTTCTTGTACGGCGCCAGCGCTTCGGCCAGATCGTCTTCCGGGAACGGATAGAGCTGCTCGATACGCACGATGGCGGTATCGTCGCGCCCCTCGGCACGACGCTTCTCCAGCAGGTCGTAGTAGACCTTGCCGCTGCAGAGGATCAGACGCTCGACCTTTTTCGGATCCAGCGCGTCGATCTCGCCGATCACGGTCTGGAAGGAGCCTTCGGCCAGATCTTCCAGGGTCGAGATGGCCAGCTTGTGGCGCAGCAGCGACTTCGGCGTCAGCACCACCAGCGGCTTGCGCAGCGGGCGGATCACCTGGCGACGCAGCATGTGGTAGACCTGCGCCGGGGTGGTCGGTACGCAGACCTGCATGTTGTGCTCGGCGCACAGTTGCAGGTAACGCTCCAGACGCGCCGAGCTGTGCTCAGGCCCCTGCCCTTCATAGCCGTGCGGCAGCAGAACGGTCAGACCGCAGAGGCGGCCCCACTTGGTTTCACCGCTGGAGATGAACTGGTCGAATACCACCTGAGCGCCGTTGGCGAAGTCGCCGAACTGGGCTTCCCAGATCACCAGCGCGTTCGGCGTGGTGGTGGCGTAGCCGTATTCGAAGGCCAGCACCGCTTCCTCGGAGAGGTAGGAGTCGTACAGCTCGAACTTCGGCTGGCCCTCGTACAGGTTCTTCAGCGGAACGTAGGTCGAGGCGTCCTTCTGGTTGTGCAGCACCGCATGACGGTGGGAGAAGGTGCCACGGCCGATGTCCTGGCCGGTCATGCGGATCGGGTGACCTTCGACCAGCAGCGTGGCATAGGCCATGGTCTCAGCGAAGCCCCAGTTGATCGGCAAGCCGCCTGCGCCCATCTTCTGACGGTCTTCGAGGATCTTCGCCACCTGGCGCTGAACCAGGAAGCCCTCAGGGATTTCCAGCAGTTTGGCAGACAGATCCTGCAGGGTCTTCAGATCGAAACGGGTGTCATGACGCGCGGTCCAGGCATGACCCAGGTAAGGACGCCAGTCGACGAACAGCTCCTTGTTCGGCTCCTTGACCAGGCTCTTGACCACGTGCTGACCGTTGTCCAGTGCAGTGCGGTACTCGTCGATCTTGGCCTGCACGTCGTCGCTGCTCTGCACGCCGGCGGCAATCAGTGCATCGGCGTACAGCTCACGGGTGGTGCGCTGCTTGGCGATCTGCTGGTACATCAGCGGCTGGGTACCGTTCGGCTCGTCGGCCTCGTTGTGACCACGACGACGGTAGCAGACTAGGTCGATGACCACGTCACGCTTGTACTGCATGCGGTAGTCGACAGCCAGCTGCGTAACGAACAACACGGCTTCCGGATCATCGCCGTTCACATGGAAGATCGGCGCCTGGATCATCTTGGCCACGTCGGTCGCGTACTCGGTGGAGCGCGCATCCAGCGGGTTGCTGATGGTGAAGCCGACCTGGTTGTTGATCACGATGTGGATGGTGCCGCCAGTCTTGTAGCCGCGGGTCTGCGACATCTGGAAGGTTTCCATGACCACACCCTGACCGGCGAAAGCCGCGTCACCGTGGATGGAAATCGGCAGTACCTTGTCGCCAGTGGCATCACTGCGACGATCCTGACGAGCACGCACCGAACCCTCGACCACCGGAGAAACGATCTCCAGGTGCGAAGGGTTGAACGCCAGCGCCAGGTGCACTTCGCCACCTGCGGTCATGACGTTGGAGGAGAAGCCCTGGTGGTACTTCACGTCACCGGACGACAGACCTTCGGTCTTCTTGCCTTCGAACTCGTCGAACAGGTCGCGCGGGTTCTTGCCGAAGGTGTTGACCAGGACGTTCAGACGGCCGCGGTGGGCCATACCGATGACCACTTCCTTGGTGCCGTAGGAGCCGGAACGCTGGATGATTTCGTCCAGCAGCGGGATCAGGCTTTCGCCACCCTCCAGACCGAAACGCTTGGTGCCCGGGTACTTGGTGCCCAGGTATTTTTCCAGACCTTCGGCAGCGGTGACGCGCTCAAGCACATGCGCCTGCACTTCGGCGGAAAACTGCGGACGACCGCGCACGCTTTCCAGGCGCTGGGCGAACCAGTTGCGCTGACCGGAGTCGACGATGTGGGTGAACTCGGCACCGATGGTGCGACAATATGTCTGCTGCAGCGCATCGCGAATTTCGCGTAGCGTTGCCTCTTCCTTGCCGATATACAGCTCGCCAGTGCGGAATGTGGTGTCCAGATCAGCGTCGGTCAGGCCGTAGTGATTGATCGACAGGTCAGACGGCGCAGTGCGCACCCACAGACCCAGAGGGTCAAGCTGGGCGGCCTGATGGCCACGCATGCGGTAGGCCTGGATCAAGCGCAGCACTTCCACCTGCTTCTTTTCGTGCTCGCTGCTGACGGCCCCGGCGGAAACCGGCTGGGCACGACGCGAATTCTTGGCGAGCAGGACGAAATGATCGCGAATGGTCGAATGCGATACGTCCGTTGCAGCGCTGCCGTCGGTCGGCAACTTCTGGAAGTAAGTGCGCCACTCTTCTGGCACAGCGTTGGGATCGTGCAGGTAGAGCTCGTAGAGCTCTTCCACGTAGGCAGCGTTGCCACCGGATAGGTGGGCACTGTCCCACATGCGCTGCATCACGCTTTCTTGCATGCTTGGTCACCCTCGGTAAGGGGACACCACCGGCGTGAATACCGCATAGCCTTAATCAAAGTCATGATGCTGCGACTCGGATGAAGCCACTTGGGTTCCGCAGATAGTCCGGGTACCAGCCCGGATGCCCCTGCTGGTCGTCATATTTTTCGAGTATGAGCCGCAGCTTTGTGGGCTGCGGCTCTGGCTTTACTGCGAGGCCGACTCATGCCGGACTCGCAGGTGTTACAGGTATAGCAACTTGCGAATCAGGTACCGCTCTGCAGCAGCATGTTACGCACGTGACCGATCGCCTTGGTCGGGTTCAGACCCTTGGGGCAGACGTTCACGCAGTTCATGATGCCACGGCAACGGAACACGCTGAACGGATCGTCCAACGAAGCCAGACGCTCGGCGGTCTTGGTGTCACGGCTGTCGGCCAGGAAGCGGTAGGCCTGCAGCAGTGCAGCGGGACCGAGGAACTTGTCCGGGTTCCACCAGAACGACGGGCAGCTGGTCGAGCAGCATGCGCACAGAATGCACTCGTACAGACCGTCGAGCTTCTCGCGCTCTTCCGGAGTCTGCAGTCGCTCGATGGCCGGAGCCGGCGTATCGTTCTGCAGGAACGGCTGCACCTTCTCGTACTGCTTGTAGAAGATGCTCATATCGACGACCAGGTCACGAATGACCGGCAGGCCTGGCAACGGACGAATCACCAGCTTGCCGCCCTTGAGGCCAGCAGCGGAGATCGGCGTAATGCACGCGAGGCCGTTCTTGCCGTTGATGTTCATGCCGTCGGAGCCGCATACGCCTTCACGGCAGGAACGACGGTAGGAGAAGCCCTCGTCCTGCTCCTTGATCAGCGCCAGCACGTCGAGGACCATGATGTCCTTACCGCCGGTGTCGACCTGGAAGTCCTGCATGAACGGAGCAGCGTCCTTCTCCGGGTTGTAGCGATAAACACTGACTTGCAACATATCAGTCACCCTTAATAAGTCCGAACCTTGGGTTCAAATGCCGGAACGGTCTTCGGCGCGAAGTTCACGTCACGCTTGGCTACGCGCTTCTCGCCCGGGAAGTAGAGCGAATGGCACAGCCAGTTCTGATCGTCGCGCTCCTCGAAGTCTTCACGAGCGTGGGCGCCACGGGACTCTTTACGAGCCTCGGCCGCGACCGCGGTCGCTTCAGCAACTTCGAGCAGGTTTTGCAGTTCCAGCGCTTCGATACGCGCAGTGTTGAACGCCTGGCTCTTGTCCGCGATTTTGACTTTCGCGATGCGCTCACGCAGGTCGGCCAGTTGTTGGATGCCCTTCTGCATGTATTCGCCAGTACGGAATACACCGAAGTAGTTTTGCATGCACTGTTGCAGCTCTTTACGCAGCGGGGCGACGTCTTCGCCAGTGCTGCGCTCGTTGACGCCAGCCAGACGCGACAGCGACTGCTCGATGTCGGTTTCGCTGGCGCCACGGACTTCCACGCCTTCTTTCAGCGCTTTTTCCAGATGCAGGCCAGCGGCGCGGCCGAATACCACCAGGTCGAGCAACGAGTTGCCGCCCAGACGGTTGGCACCGTGCACCGACACGCACGCCACTTCACCTACAGCGAACAGACCTTCGATGATCTTGTCGTTGCCGTTGGCGTCCTGAGTAATGGCCTGACCATGAATGTTGGTCGGCACGCCGCCCATCATGTAGTGGCAGGTCGGGATGACCGGTACCGGAGCGACTACTGGGTCGACGTGGGCGAAGGTCTTGGACAGTTCGCAGATACCCGGCAGGCGGCTGTGCAGCACTTCCTCGCCCAGGTGATCGAGCTTCAGCAGTACGTGGTCCTTGTCCGGGCCACAGCCGTTGCCGGCGATGACTTCCTTGACCATGGAGCGAGCAACCACGTCGCGACCAGCCAGGTCTTTGGCGTTCGGCGCATAACGCTCCATGAAACGCTCGCCATGGGCGTTGATCAGGTAACCACCTTCACCACGACAGCCTTCGGTAACCAGTACACCAGCGCCGGCGATACCGGTCGGGTGGAACTGCCACATTTCGATGTCCTGCACCGGCACGCCGGCACGCAGGGCCATGCCCACGCCGTCACCGGTGTTGATCAGGGCGTTGGTGGTGGAGGCGTAGATACGGCCAGCACCACCAGTGGCCAGAACCACGGCCTTGGAGCGAATGTAGACGGTTTCGCCAGTTTCGATGCAGATGGCGATGACGCCGACGATGGCGCCGTCCTGGTTCTTCACCAGATCGACTGCGTACCACTCGTTGAGGAACGAGGTGCCGGCTTTCAGGTTGGCCTGGTACAGGGTGTGCAACAGGGCGTGACCGGTACGGTCAGCAGCGGCGCAGGTACGGGCAGCCTGAGTCGGGTTATCCGGGCCCTTGGACTGACCACCGAACGGACGCTGATAGATGCGGCCCTGCTCGGTGCGGGAGAACGGCAGCCCCATGTGCTCAAGCTCGAACACCGCTTCCGGGCCGACGGAGCACATGTATTCGATAGCGTCCTGGTCACCGATGTAGTCGGAACCCTTGACGGTATCGTACATGTGCCAGCGCCAATCATCGTTCGGGTCGGCCGAAGCGATGGCGCAGGTGATGCCACCCTGAGCGGAAACGGTGTGCGAACGAGTCGGGAACACCTTGGTGACCACGGCAGTCTTGTGACCGCCCTGAGCCAGTTGCAGCGCGGCACGCATGCCAGCGCCGCCACCACCAACGATGATGGCGTCATAGGAAAGAGTACGGATGCTAGCCATGAATCAGAAACCCCACAGAATCTGCACGCCCCAGACGAACATCGTGAACATGGCGATGCCACACACGGCCTGGAACAGGAAACGCACACCAGTCGCCCACTTGCCCAGCGCCATCGGCGTCAGGTAGTCGGTGGAAATGGTCCACATGCCAACCCAGGCGTGCACGCTCAGTGCAACGAGGGCCAGCAGGCTGAAGATGCGCATTGCGGTATGCGAGAACAGGCCATGCCATTCGGCGTAGCCCATACCTGGATTACAGATCACATAGCCCAGCAGAAACAGCGTGTAAGCCGCGAGAACGACCGCAGAAACGCGCTGAGCCATCCAGTCATAGAGGCCCGAACGCGAGAAATTCGTGACATTAGTTACCATATCCACACCCCCAGCAGCACGATCACTACCGCCGCCACTACGACGACGATTTTCGAGCCCAGCTTGCCGCCTTCCAGCGTCTCACCGATGCCCATGTCCATGATCAAGTGGCGTACACCGGCCACCAGGTGGTACAGCAGAGCGGACAACAGACCCCAGATCACGAACTTGGCCAGCGGGCTGGTCAGGCATTCTTTCACCTGGGCGAAGCCCTCTTCGGAGGTCAGCGACTTGTCGAGGCCAAACAGCAGAATGGCGATACCGACAAAGAGGATGACACCGGAGATACGGTGAAGAATGGACGTGTAAGCGGTGATCGGAAGCTTGATAGTCCGAAGGTCTAGGTTTACAGGTCGTTGGCTATTCACGGCTTTATTATCACACTGAGAGCCCCTAACGATCAGGGCAAAGTTGTTGGGAAGTGCACTGGCAAGGTACCCATCACCCAATGAGTGACAACCGCCATGACACGGCCCTAAAGCCTGTGGCGGTCGGCCGCAGAGTATAGACAGTTAGCAGACTAATGACAATGCAATGCCCTCCCCCAAAAAGCGCATTGCAGCCTTTAAACAAATGGCGTAAATAGCGGCCTTTTTTCGCTGAAAATAGCGCTCAAACCCTTCTACTGCCTGGGTTCTCGCAAATTGACTTTCGGATTTATCCCACTATAGTGGTGCGGGCCCTGCGTGGGGGGCTGTCTGATGATTTCAAGCATAACTAGGAGGCCACATATGGCTGACAAAAAAGCGCAGTTGATCAT
Source organism: Pseudomonas sediminis (assembly GCF_039555755.1). Lineage (NCBI taxonomy): Bacteria > Pseudomonadati > Pseudomonadota > Gammaproteobacteria > Pseudomonadales > Pseudomonadaceae > Pseudomonas > Pseudomonas sediminis. The sequence goes on along the minus strand of NZ_CP154631.1, from coordinate 3,943,899 downwards.
CGAGGGCAATGCCCCCGTCGAACTGCCCGTTCTGACCGGCACTGTTGGTCCCGATGTAATCGATGTGCGGAGCCTGACCGCCACGGGTCGGTTCACATTTGATCCTGGTTTCATGTCGACCGCCTCTTGCGAGTCGAAGATCACCTATATCGACGGCGACCAAGGGATCCTGCTGCATCGCGGCTACCCCATCGAGCAGCTCGCCGAGCAATCCGACTACTTGGAAACCTGCTACCTGCTGCTCAATGGCGAACTGCCGAGCAAGGAAGAAAAGGCCCAGTTCGTCAGCACCATCAAGAACCACACCATGGTTCATGAGCAACTGAAGACCTTCTTCAACGGCTTCCGCCGCGATGCCCACCCAATGGCCATCATGTGTGGCGTAGTTGGCGCCCTGTCCGCGTTCTATCATGACTCGCTGGACATCAATAACCCGCAGCACCGCGAAGTGTCGGCCATGCGCCTGGTGGCCAAGATGCCGACCATAGCCGCCATGACCTACAAGTACTCCATGGGCCAGCCCATGATGTACCCGCGCAATGACCTGAATTACGCGGAAAACTTCCTGCACATGATGTTCAACACCCCGTGCGAGATCAAACCGATCAGCCCGGTGCTGGCCAAGGCGATGGACAAGATCTTCATCCTCCACGCCGACCATGAGCAGAACGCCTCCACCTCCACCGTACGTCTGGCTGGCTCCTCGGGTGCCAACCCGTTCGCCTGTATCGCAGCCGGTATCGCTGCGCTGTGGGGCCCGGCACACGGCGGCGCCAACGAAGCCGTACTGGCCATGCTCGACGAGATCGGTGACGTTTCCAACATCGACAAGTTCATCGCCAAGGCCAAGGACAAGAACGACCCGTTCAAGCTGATGGGCTTCGGTCATCGCGTTTACAAGAACCGCGACCCGCGCGCCACCGTGATGAAGCAGACCTGCGACGAAGTCCTCGGCGAGCTGGGCATCACCAATGACCCGCAGCTGGAACTGGCCATGCGCTTGGAAGAGATCGCCCTGACCGATCCGTACTTCAAAGAGCGCAACCTGTACCCGAACGTGGACTTCTACTCGGGCATCATCCTCAAGGCCATCGGCATTCCGACCTCGATGTTCACCGTTATCTTCGCCCTGGCACGTACCGTGGGCTGGATCTCGCACTGGAAGGAAATGCTTTCGGGTCCTTACAAGATCGGCCGTCCGCGCCAGCTGTACACCGGCTACGAGCAGCGTGATCTGCCGGCTAACCGCGACTGATAGCACCGCGAAACGGAAAAGGCTGCCAATGGCAGCCTTTTTATTGCCCGTGTCCCGTCCTGAATAAGGCTTACACCTTCGTCCCGAGGGGCTGGAGATCTCGATGGTGCAAGGTGTTAAGCGTACGCAGCGTGTTTACTCGCTGACTTTTAAATTGGCGGCGGTCGATCAGGTTGAAAAAGGCGAGCTGACCTATCAGCAGGCCCAGGAACGGTATGGTATCCAAGGCCGGTCCACTGTTTTGGTATGGTTACATATGCTGACTTCTCGCTCCGGCTCGATGCCGTTACCCTTTCAGGATCGAGGCGAGATCTCCCCAGGTAAGAACGTACTCCTTCTCTGCACAACCGCCGGATCTACGCCACTTCGCCTTGATCACCAGAGCTTTGCGGTTCATTGCCCGCTCGCCCTGCTCCATAGCGCCTTCTCTCCGGTTCTTGTTCATCGGCTCGCAGATTACGCTCCACGCTTCCTCCCCACGCTCGCTCACCCTCACGCAGTTGCGATTCACCTCGTTCGCTGTGATCAACTTACGGCGGGACTTGCCCCGCAGGAGTGCGCCCATGCTGGGCGCACAATACAAAACGCCCGATGCGATGCATCGGGCGTTCTAGGTACCGCAAATCTAGTCAAAACGGTGTAAATCTATTTCAAGACTAGACACGCCACTGCATCAGCGGCTGGCTTTCATCACGTCACGCGGCACGTACTTGCCGATCTCGTACTTACCGATGGCCGCACGGTGCACCTCGTCCGGGCCGTCGGCCAGACGCAGAGTGCGCTGCATGGCGTACCAGTAAGCCAGCGGGAAGTCGTTGGAGACACCGGCACCGCCGTGCATCTGGATCGCCCGGTCGATTACCTTGAGCGCGACGTTTGGCGCCACCACCTTGATCTGAGCGATTTCGCTGGCGGCGATCTTGTTGCCGACCGTATCCATCATGTAAGCCGCGTTGAGGGTCAGCAGGCGCGCCTGGTTGATCTCCATGCGCGAATCGGCGATGTGGTCAATGTTGCCGCCCAGGCGTGCCAGCGGCTTGCCGAAAGCGGTACGGCTTACGGCACGCTTGCACATCAGTTCCAGCGCACGCTCGGCCATGCCGATCGAACGCATGCAGTGGTGGATACGGCCTGGGCCTAGGCGGCCCTGGGCGATTTCGAAGCCACGCCCCTCACCGAGCAGCACGCTCTCGTAAGGTACACGGACGTTCTCGAACAGCACTTCGGCGTGGCCGTGCGGCGCATCGTCGTAGCCGAACACCGGCAGCGGCCGCAGCACGGTGACGCCCGGCGCATCCATCGGCACCAGAATCATCGAGTGCTGCTGGTGACGCGGCGCATCCGGGTTGGTCAGGCCCATGAAGATCATCACCTTGCAGCGCGGGTCGCAGGCACCGGAGGTCCACCATTTGCGGCCATTGATCACCCACTCGTCACCTTCGCGACGGGCATTGGCCTGCATGTTGGTGGCGTCGCTGGAAGCCACGCCCGGCTCGGTCATGGCGAAGGCGGAGCGAATCTCGCCAGACAGCAACGGCTCCAGCCACTGCCGCTTCTGCGCCTCATTGCCGTAGCGCACTAGCACCTCCATGTTGCCGGTGTCCGGCGCGGCGCAGTTGAACGGCTCCGGGCCGATCAGCGAGCGCCCCATGATCTCGGCCAGCGGCGCGTATTCGGTGTTGGTCAGCCCCGCGCCATAGTCGGACTCGGGCAGGAACAGGTTCCACAGACCTTCGGCTTTAGCCTTGTTCTTCAACTCTTCCATGATCGCGGTCGGCTGCCAGCGATCGCCTTCTGCAACCTGCTGCTCGAATACCGCTTCGGCCGGATAAACGTGCGCCTCCATGAATGCGCTGACACGTTCACGCAACTCTTGAACCTTCGGGGAATAGGCGAAATCCATGGGGTTACCTGTTTGTGACAAAGGGTGAGAGGTTGTGGAAATGATGCTAGAACAGCGCATAAGATTTATCGAACCTATTTTCAGCGTGTATGAACATTCATAACCGATATATGATCGACTGATATCGACGCCCCTGGAGCACTGCCGGCATGAACCTGACCAAGGTGGATCTGAATCTCTTCATCGTCTTCGACGCTATCTACACCGAGGCCAATCTGACCCGTGCCGGACAGATCGTCGGCATCACCCAGCCGGCGGTGTCCAATGCCCTCGCCCGCCTGCGCGAAACCTTCAACGACCCGCTGTTCGTGCGCACCGCCCAAGGTATGGTGCCGACACCCATGGCGCAGAACATTATCGGTTCGGTGCGTAACGCCCTGCAGCTGCTGCGCGTTTCAGTGCAGGAAAGCCGCACCTTCAACCCACAGCAGGCCGGCAAGACTTACCGCATCAGCATGACCGACCTATCCGAGCAGATTCTTCTGCCGCCGCTATTCCAGCGCCTGCGTCGCCTGGCGCCGAGCGTGTGCATCGAGAGCTTCCTGGCCAAGCGCCGCGAAACCACCAAGGAGTTGGCAGCCGGCCGGCTCGACTTCGCCGTCGACGCGCCATTGAACACCGACCCGCAGGTTCGTCACGTCAAGCTGCTCGATGATCGCTACGTCTGCGCCATGCGCCCTGGCCACCCGCTGGCCAAGGAAAAGATCAGCCTCGACGAATACCTGTCGCTCACCCACATCCACATCTCCAGCCGCCGCAGCGGCCTCGGATACGTCGACCTGGCGCTGGGCAAGATGGGCATCCAGCGCAAGATTGCCCTGCGCTCGCAACACTATCTTATGGCCAGCAGCGTGATGCAGCAGACCGACATGGTGATGACCGTGCCGGAGCGCTTTGCCCGTCGCCATAACCTGCACCACGTGACCTTGCCGGTCGGCGACGTGCCGACGCTGGAAACCCACCTGTACTGGCATGAAAGCACCGACCAGGATCCGGCTAACCGCTGGATGCGTGAACAGATGATCGAGCTAGCGCAACAGGTGGTCGCCCAGGAGAAGAAAGCCGAGCAGGCTGCTACGGCCTGATCGTTAAAGACAAACGCAACAAGGCCCGCATTGGCGGACCTTCTCGTTTGCTGCCGGGCTGAATCAGCGCGCTAGCTTGCCATCGACCGACAGCTTGCCGGCACCTTCGAATACCAGCGCCACGCTGATGGCCAGCAGCGCCAGGGCGAACTCATAGCCGTTATTGCTCATGAAGAAGCCATTGGCCAGATGCACGGTGAAGATCGCTACCAGCATGGTTACCGCCAGCACCGCCGCCGCCGGGCGCACCAGCAGGCCGATGATCAGCGCCACGCCGCCGAAGAACTCGGCGCTACCGGCCATCAGCGCCATCAGGTAGCCCGGAGCCAGACCGATGCTCTCCATCCACTGCGCAACACCCGCCAGACCATAACCACCAAACCAGCCGAACAGTTTCTGCGAGCCGTGGGCGGCGAAGGTAATGCCGGCGACGATGCGCAGGATGGTGATACCCAAACCGGCCTGGCTGTCGGTAATGCTTTTGATCAGGTTGTTCATTGCAAGGCTTCCTTTGGTGTGTGGGTTGGATGGCGCACAGAATATCCAATTTATTCGATTAAAAAATAGCAAAATACCGCTTATAAAAATCGAATAAATAGATATCTATTTGGCCGTCAGACGCCGTCCCTGCGGTTCGAGCAAATAGCGTTCACGGTCATAAGCAAGGTAGTACTTATTCACCGCGTTCACATAACTCACCACACCCATGCCCATCTGTTCCATAGCCACACGTTCGACCTGAAAGAACCATTGATTGGGATTCAGGCCCCGCCTGCGCGCCTCGGCACGCAGACTCTGCACCCGTTGCGGGCCCAGGTTGTATCCGGCCAGCACGAATGCCATACGCTCGCGCTCGTTGAGCTGCGGGCTATTGAAGAAATTGCGGCGAATCATCGCCAGGTACTTGCTGCTGGCCTGAACGTTGTCGTTGATGCTCTGAATGCTGCCTACCCCGACACTGCGCGCTGCCGCCGGGGTGATCTGCATCAGACCGGTTGCGCCACTGGCACCGCGCGCCGACGGGTTCAACGTCGACTCCTTGAATGCCAGCGCGGCCAGCATCAGCCAATCGAAGCCCTGCTGCTCGGCATGCTGCTGCAACACCGGACGCACCTTCTCCAGCCGCTGTCGCTCGGCGCGTCCCAGCGGTGAATGCACCTTGTACAGGCGGCGATAGACACGTTGAAACGCCGCATCCTGGTCGGCCGGGCTCTGATAGCTGCTGAAGAAACGGTCGATGCTGGCACGCAGCATCGGCGCATCGGGGCGCACGAACCATTTCATGTCGCCATCGCGCGCCAGGATCAAATGCTTGTCGACGCGCAACTTGGGCATCACCTTGGCCCAACGTTCGGCGATCGGCAGTTCTACCGCAGTACGTTCGAAGATGCCGGCCTGGACCATTTCCAGTACATCTTCGACGGCCAGACTGGGGTCGACCCACTCGACCACGATGGGCGGCAGTTTGCGATCTGCCAGTTGCTGGTTGATCAACCTCAGCGCTTCGCCCACGGCGCTACCCGCCGGTAACGAGAGGCTACGCCCGGCCAATTGTTCAAGGCTGCGGTAATGCCGATTGCCCTGCTTGGAGACCAACACCAGTGGTACCTCACGGCGAATCGCCGTGCTGGCACTGACATCATGCCCGGTGCGCACATTGAGCAATTCGCCGGGCGCGACCACATCGCCCTCGCCGCGCTGCAGGGCGCCGAGTAACTGATCCTTGGCCTTGGGGATGATCTTCAGCCTGAGGTTGCGGCCATCACGGGAATTGCGATTGAGGTACTGCTCGAACGCACGCAGGCGGTGGTACTCCACGCCGATGCTCTGGCCCTTGACCGAGCCCGAGCTGTTGCGGCTCTGATTGACCAGCACACGCAACTCACCGCTGCTACGAATCGCCGGCAGATCGCGGGTACTGCGAGTCTGGCTGCCAACCTCGGGCGGGCCAGCCAGGCGTGCGCTGACCGGCAGCGGCAGCATGGCCAACAGACACAGGATCAGCAGCAATCGCGACATCGATTCTCCAGGGAAGGCGGTTGGCCGCCGCAGCCTCTTGGTGGCCTGCTGCTCGCCGATGCGCGACAGACCTTACGCCCGCCGAACAAGTTCCCAAAGCTGGCAGGGGCGCGGAGATTGGCACAGCCAAGCGTCACAGCGCCACCCCAAAACCTTGCATCAACCTTAAAAATGGCGAACAAGTTATTGTTTTAAATCGACTTCCTGACGAATGGACGGCTTCTGCTATTCTGCCCTTTCGCGTTCAACAGGTGGCACCATGCAACTCATCGATATTGCCGTCAATCTCACCCACCCCAGCCTCGCTGTGCAGGCCGAGGCGCTGCTCGAACGTGCCTACGCAGCCGGCGTGTGTCAGCTGGTGCTGACCGGCACCAGTCTGAATGAAAGCGAGGCGAGCCTCGCACTTTGCCGACAGCTGGATAGCAGTGGCCAACGTCTGTTCAGTACCGCCGGGGTTCACCCGCATGATGCCAGCTCGTGGAACAGCGCCAGCAGTAATACTCTCAAGGCGCTGCTGGCGCAGCCGCAAGTACGCGCTGTGGGTGAATGCGGCCTGGACTTCGATCGCGACTTCTCGCCGCGTCCGGCGCAGGAAAAAGCCCTGGAAGAACAGTTGGCCCTGGCCGTCGAACTGCAAATGCCGGTGTTTCTGCATGAGCGCGAAGCCAGCCAGCGTCTGCTGGAGATACTGCGTGGCTATCGTGATCAGCTGCCGGCAGCGGTGGTGCACTGCTTCACTGGCGAGCGCCGTGCACTCTATGCCTATCTCGATCTAGACCTGCATATCGGCATCACCGGCTGGGTTTGTGACGAACGTCGCGGCACGCATCTGCACCCGCTGCTTAGGGACATCCCCGGCGAGCGCCTGATGCTGGAGACCGATGCGCCCTTCCTGCTGCCGCGCAGCCTGCGCCCCAAACCCAAGAGCGGGCGTAACGAGCCCGCCTTTCTCGGCGAGGTGCTGCGCGAGGTGGCGCTGCACCGCGGGCAAAGCGAGGAAACCCTGGCAGCACAGACCACAACCTGTGCGCGAGCGTTCTTCGGTATGCCAGCCATAGTGGAAGACTAAGGCACCAGAGCATTGATTGACGTCAAGGTTCTGGCTGCCAGTCAAGGCATACTACTGGCACTTGGCCAATAGAACGCAGCGAGACGGATAACAACAACATGAGCGCCTGGATCAGCGATCTTTCTCTTAAGTACAAATTCTGGGCGGTCAACGCCGTTGTCCTCGTCATCAGCCTGATCCTGGTGCTATTCGCCTTGCACATCGAGCAGCAGGCGCGCAGCGCCGATGCGCGCCAGGCAGCCGTGTCCCAAGCGCGCGTGCTGCAGCAGTGGCCAGAGCAGGCCACCTTGCCCAACGCAGCCAATATCCAGGTGTTGCAAGGCAGCCTGCCGGGCGCTCAGGGAGCTCCTGACGCCAGCGGCTGGCAGGCACTGTCGCATGACGCCCTATTCGGTGATTCGCCGGTGGTCGGTGCACAGCGCATCACCCTCGGCGATGGACGTGATCTGGTGATCATGGTGCGCGCACCCAGCCTGCTCGACCTGTTCACCCAGCACGCGCTGACCTATGCCATCGCCGTCGCCGTGCTGATGCTGTTACTGCTGGCTGCCTCGCAGTTGTTGATACGCTTTCTGCTCAGTCACCTCAACACCCTCAAGGATGTGATGCTGCAAGCCGAACGCAGCGGGGATCTGTCCCTGCGCGTGCCGCTGGACAGCCGTGACGAGGTCGGCCAGATGGCCGCTGCCTTCAACGCCATGCAAGCCGGCTACCAGCGCGTGGTTGGCACCGTCGGCCAGGTGGCCTGCGAGCTGGACAGCAGCACCCGCGCTATGGCCGAGCGCATGGGGGCCGTGCGCCAGGGCATGCTCAGCCAGCAGAGCGAGACTGACCAGGCTGCTACCGCAATCAACGAAATGTCGGCCACCGTTCAACATATTGCCGACCACGCCGGCACCACTCGCGACCAGTCGCTTAATGCCGATCAGCTTGCACGCGCTGGTCAGCAGGTGGTCGAACGTGTCGAGCAATCCATCGCAGCGCTGTCGCAAGGCGTGCGCCAGAGCGCCGGCAGCATCGAGCGCCTGGCCGAAGACAGTCAGCACATCAGTCGCGTGGTCGGCGTGATTCACGGCATCGCCGAGCAAACCAACCTGCTCGCCCTCAATGCCGCCATCGAGGCCGCCCGCGCCGGTGAAATGGGCCGCGGCTTCACCGTGGTCGCCGACGAGGTGCGCAACCTGGCCAAGCGCGTGCAGGACTCAACCGACGAAATCACCCAGATGATCGGCAACCTGCAGGGTGGCACCCGCGACGCTGTCGAATTCATGCGCGAAAGTTCGGAAAACGCCAATTACTGCGTGCAACTGGCGCAGGAGGCCGGGGAATCGCTGGCCGCCATCACTGCCGCCGTGGCCCTGATGCGCGACAGCAACACGCAGATTGCCGTGGCTGCCACGCAGCAGAGCCAGGTGGCCGAAGAAATGAGCCGCTCGGTGGTGGGCATCCGTGACGTGACCGAGCAGACCGTCGGCCAGACCCTCGAATCGGCCGCCACCAGTCAGCAACTGGCACAGCTGGCGGGCGAGCTGAACAAGGCTATCGGCCAGTTACGCCTGTAAAGACCCTGCCAGGCAATCGCATATGCGGCTCGTGCCTGCTGGAAACCTCCCTGGTGCGGCAAGCCCACGGCCGAGCCCGCAGAGCCTCTCACCAACAGGGGCGCTGCCCTGAAGCGCCTGTTACTGAAGCGCTGCCTGACGCCACTGATTCAACCAAAGACGGTGACGGTCTGCCGGCTCAGGGCGATCAGCTCACCTGCGGGGGTCCACATCGCCGCCGCTACGTGCCCGTAACCATCGCGGGCATATTCGATGTCTGCGCGATACAGGCACCAGTCTTCGCTGCTGAGAGTGCGTAGCGGCTGGACGAACTCGATGGTCCAGGTCAGCGAGCTGCCCGGCGCCGGGCTTTTCAGATAGGGCAGCACCGCAGGCGGCCAGGCATCGACCAGTGCCAGCAAGTGCGCCTCGCTGAGCGGCTGCGGCTCGCGCTCACCACGCAAACGCACCCAGCCGCCCATCTGCCGCGATGGCGTGTTGCTGAAAGGCATGCCGCCAATTCCCCAGCGCATGGCCAGAAAGCGCGTGAACTCCGGCGTGACGTTGCGCACATAGGGCAACTCCTGGCACTGCTCCACCGGCGTGATCTGCGGCGCGGCAAGCGCCTCCACGGCAATCGCCGAAGGGCGCGACGCGCCAAAGCTGCCCTGCACCACGGTCACCACCTGCCCGTCCTGAACCGCGCGCAGGAACATCTGGCTGACCGCCTTGCCCTCGCGCAGCACCTCGGCCTGAAAACTGACGGGAACATCCGGCGCCACGGGGCCGACGAAGGTGATAGCCAGCGAGCGCACCGGACGACCCTGCGGCACCTTGGCGCGCATGGCCTCGAACGCCAGAGCCGCCACCAGGCCGCCGAAACTGGCGCGGCCCTGCCCCCACTCAGCCGGGATCACCACGGCATCGGGATCGCGGCGCACCGCCTCAAGCATTTCGGAAAAGATCATATGCACCTCGGCATTCATCGATGGCGACGATCTTAGGGGATGCTGACGATTAAACGATAGTCGGCAAGGATGCCTATTCGGTCATATTTGCGGCGAGAATGACACCTTAGTCTGCGTTCGGCAGGTCGCCATACAGCGCCAGCAAGGCATCATCGGCGCGCCCCTCTGCAGTCAGCAGAGCCTGCAGCCAGATGGCCCGGCAAGGTTCCAGGGACACCATCGCATCGGCCTGTGCCAGCCACTGCAGCCGATCGTGCCAGTCGCCCAGCGCGCTTTGCGCACGCTTGAGCCTGAGCTGCGCCGCCTTGCTCAAACGACTTTGTGCGGGGTAGGTTTCAGCGGCGTAACGCACGCGCTTGATCAACAGGCGCAGGCGGTGGCGATCATGCGCCGGATCGCGCAACGCACGGGCCAGTTGTCGTTGCTGACGGCGCAGGCGACGCCGGATGAGCTTGTCTATATCGCTCAACTGGCCTTGTCTGGCGGCCTCACGCCAATTCGCCGGCCAGCCGTCGAGCAAAAGCATCAGGTCCGCCAACTCGCGACTACTGGCAATGGCAGCGTAGCCTGCGGCGCGCTGCGCCTCATCGACAGGCGCCAGATGGGCAAGTCCCATGCGCGCCAACTCGGCGACCAGGACTTCGCGATCACGCAGTGGCCCGCTGAGGCGGCCCAGCACCGCTGCTCCCTGCTCCAGAACATCTATAGCCGGCAAACCGCGTAACGGACGCAACAGGCTGCGCAATTGCCGCAGGGCGATGCGTAAATCGTGCAATGCCTCGGTGTCGGTACAGTCGGCCAGCCGTGCCTGGCAGGCATACAACCGCACTTGCAGAGCCAGGACGCGGCCCAGGCAATGCTCGATGAAATCGCTCATGCTCGCTCCTCCAAACGAAGATGCATCAAGCTAACAGCCCCACCACCCACTCAAGCAAGTGGCCATTGGTCGCTAACGCGACAAGCGCCAGGGTAATGCTCTGTGCAAATCACTCAGTGCTTGCCGCAAAGCATCACGTGACGCTGGCCCGCCGGCATAGCGCTGCTGCTCGAAGCATCGGGCAAATGTCTCGATCTGCTCCGCCTGCTCGGGCAAGTGCCGCGCCGCGCGCAACGCGAAGGAGCGTGCGCCCTCACCCGCTTCCCGGCGCACGTCATGGCGCGCCAACAGCCGCTCGAACTTGCGAAACGCCTGGCGTTGCGGATCAGGCCGCTGTTGCCAGGGTTTGAGCAGCCACAGCGCCAGCAGGCCAATCAAAAGCGCGCCAGTGCCCACCAGAGCGATCGCCAGACGCTGCCAATCGAGGCTGCCGAACCAGTTCTGCAGCAGTTTCAGCTGCTGTTCACCCTGGTAACCCAGCACCCAGCGCTGCCAGCCGTAATTGAGACTCTCCCAACTCATGCGCAGCTGATTGAGCCAGGCCAGCTCGCGGTAGCGCAGTGGCGAGAAGGGTTGATCGTCAAGAAAACCATCCTCTTCGGCCAAGGCCTCTTCCAACCCTTGCTCGATACGTTCCGGCGCTACCTGAAAAGTCGGATCGACGCTGCGCCAGCCACGGCCCGGCTGCCAGTACTCGACCCAGGCATGGGCATCGAACTGGCGTACCTGAATGTAGTTGCCATTGGGATTGAGCTCGCCGCCTTGATAACCGGCGACCACCCGCGCGGGGATACCCGCGGCACGCAGAACGAAGGTCATGGCGCCGGCATAGTGCGCGCAGAAACCACGCCGGGTGTTGAACAGGAAATCGTCGATGCTGTCGCTGCCCAGCGGCTGCGGGCGCAGCGTGTAGACGTAGGGTTCACGGTTGAAATGCTGCAGCACTGCGGCCACCAGCGCATCGCTCTGCGGGTACTTTGCCTTCAGCTCAGCCGCCCAGACGCGACTGCGCGGGTCGCCCTGCTCGGGCAGTTGCAGTGCCTGGCGCAAACCGGGTGGCTCGGCCGATGCTTCACGTGCTGCCTCAGGCCAGGAACGCACCTGGTACAGCAGGGGCCGATCTACCGGACGCAGCCTCTGCCAACGGAAGTCGTTCATCATCCGCCCGCTGTCCTGCGCCATCTCACCAACATCCAGGGCGTACAGCCAACGCTTGCCGCTGGGCTGCATGATGATGCTGTAATCGAGCGACTCGCCAGCCTTGCTCCACTGCGGCGTGACGGGTACATCAGCGTAACTGGATTGCGACCAGCGTCTGCCATCGAAACGCTCCAGCGTCAAAGCACGCCAATACAGCTGCCCTCTCGCCGGCACCTCACCCTCGAAGCTGGCGCGAAAGGCCAGTGCCGAGGAACGACTGAGCTCGGCGATATCTGCCGGCTCCATGCTGTCCGACAGTCCAGTGACGCCCTTGTCGCTGGGCATTGGCAGCGACCACAACGGCCCCATGCGCGGAAAGAACACGAACAGCAACAGCATGAGCGGTATCGCTTGCAGCACCAAGCCACCCGCCAAGCGCAGGGGTGGCCAGGGGCGCTCGGCAAAACCACTGTGCTGCAGGCCGACCAGCGCGGTCAGTAGCGCCGTAACCGGCAGCAGGCTGTAGAGCGCGGCAAGAATGCCGTCCTCGAACAGATAGGCGGTCACCACGCAGAAGAAACCGAGGAAGATCAGCACCAGCGCATCACGCCGCGTGCGCATCTCCAGCAGCTTGAGGGTGAAGGTGGCGATCAGCAGCACCGACGCGGCATCCAGCCCCACCAGCGTGCCGCGCGAAAGCAGGATGCCAGCCAACACCAGCAGCACCAGGCCGCCCTTGGCCCAACCATTGGGATAGCGCGCACGCATGCGAAAGATCTGCACACGCCAAGCGGCAGCGCCAAGCCAAAGCGCGATCATCCACAGCGGTAAATGCACCAGATGCGGCATGATCACCAGCGCCTGGGCGATCAGCAACCAGGTCAGAGCGACCCTCGGAATACCCGGCAGGCTGCTCATGCGCGCACTCCGAACAACGCCAGGGCGCGCAGGCAAGCATCGCGATGCCCCTCACCATAATCAGGGGCGATTACCTGCCCAGGCAGTTGCAAGCCGAATGCCTGTTGCCGCTCGGTGAACTGCAGCACCCAGTAGCAGAGCAGCGACAAACGCATTTCGCTGTCGCCACCCAGACTGTCGAAGTCCAGCCATAGATCGCGGCCGCTGAGCATGCCGAAATCCTTGACCAGCAGGCCCTGACCACGTGAATAGGCCTTCCAGTCCAGACGCCGTTTCGAATCGCCCGGCTGATACTCGCGCAGGCCCTGGAAGTCGTCGGCGCCCTGGCCGCGCGCGCGCATGCCCTCTTCCTCCTCCTCTTCGCCCAGGCCCGCCGACAACGGCAGCTCCCCCTCCAACGGCCGCGGGTAGACCAGCACAGCCTGATCCAGATCGACCCAGCTCCAGGCCACCAGCAAGCCCAACGGAAAACGGCTTTCCACCCTCAGACGCTCGGGTCGCAGCCAGCCACGCCGCACGGCTGGCTGGCTCAAATCCACTTCGGTCTGCCCCTGGCGCGGCACATCGCGCACCACCAGCTCAGACGGTGGCCAGCCCAGCGCCACGGCCTGGTGCTCGCGCTCAGGGCTCTCAAGACGCACGCGAAAGCGCGCCTGCTCGCCGACGAACACTGCCCCGCCACCACCAGCCTTGAGCACCAGCCCGGCCAGATTGCGGTAGGTATGCAGGATGGTGACGACGAACACCGATACCAGCAGGAAGGTCAGGCCATAGGCCAGGCTGTTCTGATAATTGATGCCCACCAGCAGCATCAGTAGAAGTGCCACGGCAAACACAGCCCCGACCCGGCTGGGCAGAATGAAAATGCGCCGCTGATTCAAACGCACGCTGGCCGCTGGCGGAATACGCCTGGCCAACCAGCGCCGCCAGAGCGGCTTCAGCGCTGCACGCATCAGAGCGCCGGCACTTCGCGCAGCAACCATTGCACCAGACTGCCGCCACCATGACCGGTAGGGTCGGCGCGCTCGCGCAGACGGTGCCCCACTACCGACGGCAGCACCGCTTGCACATCTTCGGGAATCACGTAATCACGTTCGGCCAGCAGCGCCCAGGCCCGCGCTGCAGCCAACAACGCCAGACTGGCGCGCGGTGACAAACCCCAGGCGAACTGCGGCTGACTGCGCGTCGCCTCGACCAGGCGCAGCACATAGTCGATCAGCGCATCACTGGCACGCACCTTGGGCACTTGCGCCTGCAGACGGGCCAGTTCGGCATGGTCGAGAATGGATTCCATACGCGGCAACAGATCACGCCGGGCATCGCCCAGCAGCAAAGCCCGCTCCGCCGCTTGCGCCGGATAGCCCAGTGACAGACGCATGAGAAAGCGATCGAGTTGGGATTCGGGCAAGGCGAAGGTGCCGCCGCTGCTGACCGGGTTCTGCGTGGCGATGACGAAGAACGGCTCGGGCAGCGGCCGGGTCGCGCCCTCGATGGTCACCTGCCCTTCTTCCATGGCTTCGAGTAACGCACTCTGGCTCTTCGGTGTAGCGCGGTTGATCTCGTCCGCCAGCACCAGCTCAGCAAAGATCGGCCCGGGATGAAAGACGAACTGCCCGCTGTCCTTGTCGAATACCGAGGTACCAAGAATGTCGCCCGGCAGCAGGTCAGAGGTGAACTGGATACGCTGAAAGCTCAGCCCCAGCACGCGCGCCAGGGCATGGCTGAGGGTCGTCTTGCCCATGCCCGGCAGGTCTTCGATCAGCAGGTGACCACGCGCCAGCAGGCAGGTCAGGGCCAGGCGCACCTGCGCCTCTTTGCCCAGCAATACCTGATTGACCGAGTCGAGACAGGCATCGAGTTTGGTTCGCATCGTTGGCTCCTTATGCAGAGCACCGATGCTACTGGGGCGCCAAGGCGTGGCATAGCTCTATGCAAAGTTTGCTCACGAAACTGTGAGGGCAGACGCTATGTCAGGCGAAAGTGCCCTGCCATGCCCTGCAGCTCCCGCCCCAGCTCAGCCAGCTGGATGCTCGACGCAGCGGTTTCGTCCATGGCCGTAGCTGACTGATCGGCAATATCGCGGATCGAGGTGACGCTGCGGTTGATTTCCTCGGCCACGGCGGTTTGCTGCTCCGCTGCAGCAGCGATCTGCTGGTTCATCTCCGAGATCAGGCTCACCGCCTCGGCAATGGCAGTCAGGGCGCCTTCGGTCTGGCTAGCGTCGCCAACCGTGAGGTTCACCAGGCTGGCGCTCTGCTCCATGTCGGTCACCGCGCGGCGGCTGCCCCCGCGCAAGGCCGCTATCAGCGACTCGATTTCCGCCGTGGATTGCTGAGTGCGTTTTGCCAACGCTCGTACCTCATCGGCAACCACGGCAAAACCACGCCCCTGTTCTCCGGCACGCGCCGCTTCGATGGCTGCGTTGAGCGCCAACAGGTTGGTCTGCTCGGCCACGCTCTTGATCACCTCGAGTACGGCATCTATACGCTGAGTGTCCTGGCTCAGACGCTGAATGCTCTCGGTAGTGGCGCCCATGGCGCGAGCCAATTGCTCGATACGCTGCAGGGTCTGACGCACCACCTGGCTGCCTGCACCGACTCGCTGGTCAGCCTGCTCGGTGGAAGCCGCTGCCGCTTCGGCATTGCGCGCCACCTCATACACCGTGGCAGTCATCTGGCTCATGGCGGTAGCAACCTGGTCGGTCTCCAGCTTCTGGCCATTGACGCCCTGGCGCGTCTGTTCGGCAGTTGTCGAGAGGGTCTGGGCAGAACTGGAAATCTGCGCCACGCCCCCCTGAAGGCGACCAACCATATCGCGCAGGTTGGCGGACATTCCTTGCATGGCAGCGAGTAACTGACCGATCTCGTCACGACGATCCTGTTCGATGCGCACACTGAGATCACCAGCGGCGATGGATTCAGCGAGGCCGATCACTCGCTTGAGCGGACGCACGATGGCCAGGCTGATCATGATTGCCGCGCTGAGGCCAAAAAGCAGCGCCAGGGCCGCCGCCGCGATGATCAGGCCACTGCTGGCCTGACGCTCGGCGTGCATGGCCTGACGCTGGGTTTCCAGGGCCAGCTCGACCCGCTGCAGCAACTGCTCGACCTGAGCAACCAGTTGCCCGTATACCTGTTTTTGTTGCTGCAACTGGGTGGCGTATTCCTTCAGGCGCTCATTGAAGGAGTCGACATTGACCACCACCTCACCAAGCACCGCGGCATAGCCGGGATCATCCAGCGCATCGCGCAACTCGGCAGCCAGGGCTTGCGCCTCGCCGGCCTGGGCAATTTCCGCCTGCTCACTGCTATCGCTGCGCCGACTGGCCTCCAGACGCTGGCGTGCCTGATCCAACGCCTGCAGCAGCAACTGATGGATCTTGCTGACCTTGCCAGCCTGCGCAACCGAGTCGCCACCGCGCTCACCCTGAGTGCTCTTGAGCAGGTCGGCGCCATCTTCGGCCAACCCCTCCTGCAGCAGATCCAGACTGTTGGCCGCGCTGACCACCAGCCAGTCAGCGGCTTGCAGGGACAGCTGCATGTTGTCGGTGAGTTCAACGTAGCGGGCAAAAGCGCTGCGGTAGTCGGCCAGCGCAGGCTCGACCTGCGCCAAAATGGCAGCCGTGTCGCTATCGAGCTCACCTTGCAGTGCCTGTCCGGCCTGCAAAATGCTCTCAGCCTGCTCTGCCAGCCGCTCGGCGTGCTGGCTGTTGCCACTCAGCGCGAACGCCTGCTCGCTCTGGCGCATGCGCAGCACCTGCTCGCCAAGCGCACTCATGCGTTGCTGCAGCTCGGCGCCAGCACTGACTTCACGCAACGCCAGCAGACCAGTAACAGCCACCAGAGCGGTCAGAATCAATACCAGAGCAAAACCCAGCATCAACTTGCTGGCCGTGCTCAGACTGGCCAGCCGCTTGCTCAATGAGCCACCCATGACACCCCCCTGCCTACTGCAGCCAGCCCAAACAGGCTGTTGAAAAACTACCTACGTTGGCAATACGGCGTCAAAAACGGCCTCAAAATGCTCATTTACAATTCGTAAACTGCGCTTTTTCGGCCGTTTTTTCCTTGTCTTGCCTGCCTCGCCTACGTTTTTCAACGGCCTGACGATTCTGGAACATAGGAGCGCAGCGCTACTGGCGACAAGCCAGCAGACGCCAAGATGGCCGGGAGAGTTAACTGGACGTCGTTTTCAGAACGGGTTCAGGGCCGCTGCATCTGGAAAAGGTCACGTGTACGGCAGTAGGCGCTGCCCCCCAGGCGACCGACCAGATCGAGCTTGAGCGGGTCGATACGCCCCTGCTCGTTGAGCACCGCATCATCGATATGCGCCAGCAGTACTTCGGCGAAGATCAGGTGGCAATTGGGCTGTTGCGGCGGATAGGGCTGGATCTGCGCTACGCGGCATTCGAAGGTCACCGCTGCGCCAACGACGCGCTGCACGTCGATGCGCTCGCACGGCTGGCTGGCGATGCCACAGTGGGCGAACTCGCTGACCTCATGAGGCAGGATCGCAGCACTGGCGTTCATCGCCTCGGCCTGGGCGAAGCTGACCAGTTGGATCGCCAGTTCGCCACTGGCCTGGGCATTGCGCAGGCTGTCCTTGAGGCTGCCGTCATCGCGAGTGTTGACATTGACCAGCAAGGTCGGGGGGTTGTCGCTGATCACCTGAAAGAAACTGAACGGCGCCAGGTTGGCCACGCCGTCGACCGAACGGGTCGAAACCCAGGCGATGGGCCGCGGGGTGACACTGGAGGCCAGCCAGCGGTAGGCCTCAAGCGGGCTCAGATCGGCGAAATCGAGTTGCATCAACGCCCCGCTCGCGATTCACGAATGTAGAAGCGCGCACGTTCGGCCTTGCTGGTACAGCCTGCGTAGGCTTCGAACTGCTGCTGGGTCTTGGCAGCGGTGAGCAGAGAGAATGCCTTGGAATAGCTCACGGTACCGGCGAAGCCTTCGGCCTCGGCGATGCTCAGTTCCTTCCAGGCGGCATCCAGCTGATTGGCGCAGGTCTCACGGTAGACGGTCTTGCCGGCACAGCCGACGAGCGTCACCGCAAGCAGCGGCAAACAGATCCAGTGTTTCATCGACCACACTCCTCGAACGGATATGACTACGGGTTGGCCCAGACTATGACGCTGCGGCATGGGGAAAGTGCCCGGTGCCCGCCGCTTCGCTTGCCCGATCATACCGGCGCCGACGAACGGATGGCGAGCCCATCGCCCCTGCGAAGCGTCAGCCGACAGATTCTAGCAAACGCGCCCTTGGCTGAGCCTCAGCGCCCGAGTAAGGTCGGAGCCTTCACAGAGGGAAGTTATCGATGAGCAAGAAAGTGGCGCTGGTGCTGGGCTCGGGAGGTGCGCGCGGCTATGCGCACATCGGCGTGATCGAGGAATTGCAAGCGCGCGGTTATGAAATCGGCTGCATCGCCGGCTGCTCAATGGGCGCGGTGGTCGGCGGTATTTTCGCTGCCGGCAAGTTGCGCGAATACCGTGAATGGACGGAAAGCCTGGATTATCTCGACGTGCTGCGCCTGCTCGATGTCAGCTTCCGTCTCGGTGCGATTCGCGGTGAGCGCGTGTTCGGGCGCATTCAGGAAATCGTTGGCGACGTGGATATCGAAAACCTCGCCATCCCCTTCACCGCCGTCGCCACCGATCTCACCAACCAGCAGGAAATCTGGTTCCAGGAAGGCTGCCTGCATCAGGCGATGCGTGCCTCGGCGGCGATCCCGAGCTTGTTCACCCCGGTCATCCAGGGCAAGCGCATGCTAGTCGACGGCGGCCTGCTCAACCCGTTGCCGATCGTCCCGGTGGTGTCCAGCCACTGCGACCTGATCATCGCGGTCAACCTCAACGCCACCAACCAGAATCACTACCAGTTGCCAGTGATCGAACGGCCTGCCGCTCTCAAGGGGCGCATCGACCAGTTGATGACGTCGCTCGGCTCGCGTCTGCCCAGTTTTCGCCGCAAGAGCGAGGACGAAACCCTGCTGCTCGCCGAGGAGCAGGGCCTTGCCGATGACATCAGCCCGGCCGCGGCGCCTAGTCGCAAAGAGGACGATGAACCCGCGCCAAAATCCGCCAGCGGCTCACGCGTAGCCGAATTCAGCGGGCCAGCGTCACTACTGGAACTGGTCAACCAGAGCTTCGAGGTGATGCAGACCTCATTGGCGCAGTACAAGATCGCCGGCTACCCGCCGGACATCCTGATCAACGTGCCCAAGCGTGCCTGCCGCTTCTTCGAGTTCTACAAGGCGCCGGAGCTGATCATGCTGGGTCGGCAGATCGCTCGCGACACCCTCGATAAATACGAAAGCGAACGCGGCTGATCAGCCGCGTGTTTCCTCGCCCGGCAGTGGTTTATCGACCACTGCTTCAGCCGGCGGCGCCTTGTCCGCCACCCAGTCGCTGAGCAGGCTGTAGGCCACCGCCAGCAAGGTCGGGCCGAGGAACAGGCCCATGAAGCCGAAGGCCAGAATGCCGCCGAATACGCCGAGCAGCACCACCACCAGCGGCAGGTTGCCGCCACGGCTGATCAGGTAGGGTTTTAGGATGTTGTCCACCCCACTGATGATGAAAAAGCCCCAGATACCCAGGAAGATCGCCATGCCGATCTCGCCCTCCCACACCAGCCAGGCCACAGCAGGGCCCCAGATCAGCGGAGGGATCATGATGAAGCTGAAGGCGAAGGTCAGCAGGCCCAGCACCAGGGCGCCCGGCACCCCGGCGATGACGAAACCGATGTAAGCCAGCACGGCTTGCGCGGCGGCGGTACCGATCACGCCGTTGACCACCCGCTGCACGGTGCCAGCGACCAGCTCCAGATAATGATCGGCACGCTCGCCGATCAGTCGTTCCAGCAGGCTGTGCACGAACACCGCCAGGCGCGGCCCGTCACGGTAGAAGAAGAACACCAGCACCAGGCTCAGGGCCAGCTCGACCATGCCCGCACCGATCTTCGCACTACGTGCCACCAGCCAGTTGCCAACCTGCCCCAGATAGGGCCGCAGCGTGTCGAAGAAGGCTGCGCCCTGCTGATCGATGGTGCGCCACAGCTCCACCAGGCGATCACCGACCAGCGGAATACTGCCCAGCCAGCTTGGCGGTGGCGGTAGACCTTCGACCTGCAGATCCTTGACCAACGCGTTGGCATCCTTGATATGGTCAGCCAGGTTGAACCCCAGCCACACCAGCGGTACCGCCACCATGATCACCCAGACGCCGGTCAGGATGCCCGCCGCCAGCGACATGCGCCCATTGAGCAACTGCGTCAGCAGACGCATCAGCGGCCAGCTGGCAAAGGCCAGCACGGCGGCCCAGAACAACGCCGACCAGAATGGTGCCAGCACCCAGAGGCTGGCGGCCAGCAGGCCGAGCAGAAGAATCTGCACCAGCAGACGATCATTAGTGGCCATCAAGCGAAACTCCCTTCGACGAAACGACAAAGCGCCCTTACGGGCGCTCTGTTATGGCGATTGCGAGTGCTAGCTTAACGCAACAAACGCACGCTCAGTGTTTCATCCGAACTTTCACCCAACTCCAGGCGGGCTTCGCGCACACGCTGCTCGATCAACGCCTCGCGCCAGGCTTCGGCGTGGCTACCGGCGAGGCTGACGCGCAAGGTGCTGTCGAGGTTGAGACTGCGCGCCAGCACTTCCACCCAGGCGCTGTCGGCCTTGGCTTCGTCGGGCAGTTTCAGTTGCCCATCGGTACGCAACTGACGCAGCAAGGTCGCGGGCGTCGGCAGCAATACCCCCAGAGGAGCTTCGGCATCCAGCTGCTCGGCATGCAGATAAGCGCGGCGATTTCCACGGGTGATGCTGTACAGCGCCAGCAAGCTCTCGTGGTTCGGCTCGGCCAGGCGCAACAGTGCATACGCCTGCTGGTCGTCGGAGCCATACAGCGTGGCATTACCGAACACCGAGTTGGCCCACAAGCTGCTCGCGCCACACTCACGGCCTTGGCACCAGTAAAGCAGTTCCGCGCCCTTCTCCAGCAGGGTTTCCCGCGCTTCGGTGAAGACCTGATCGGCACTATGGGTGCGCGGCAGCTCGTAGGTCACCGCACTGTGCTGGCCCTGCACCAGGACCTCACGCTCATAGCGCAACCGCCCGCTGATGCGGCGAATGGAGCCTTGCGGGTAGATGCGCTCGACATCGGACGCTTCCTTGAAGGCGACGATGTGACTGGCGGGGAAACGCGGCAATACCTCAAGGTCGCGACTGCCAGGCAGATCGGCTGCCAGCACGGCCCCACTGCAAAAGGTGGCAAGCGCTGCCGAGAACAGCTTCATGCGCCCCGTCATCGAGTGGAAACCTGTTGAAGGGAAGCGGCAGACGGGCTTGCTGAGCAGCGATTGGCGACGTTTAACGGGTCGATCATGCGATCCTCCATGGCAGACCGCCACACCTTTCCCCACGACTGCAGGCAAGTCAAGGCAAGCGCAGGAATGGATTGAAACAATCCGCTACGAGCTGCGCGCCGGCTTCATCATCCAGATGCAGGTGGTGCCCGCCGGGCAGACGGTGCACCTCGAACGGCAGATCCTGCAGCAAGCTGCGCACGGCCGACTGCGCGCCCATCATGCCCTGCTCCGCCAACACCAGGCTGACCGGGCATTGCAGCGCGCGAACGAACGCTTGGGCATGGGCCCAGCTCAGACGCAGCGGCGACGGCAGAGTCAGGCGGCTATCGGTACGCCAGGTGTAACCGCCCGGCACCGGCATCAACCCTCGCTGCGCAAGCAGTTCGGCCGCCTCACGACTGACCGCCCCCACGCCCTTCATACGAGCTTCGACAGCACGCGCCATCTCGGCATACACCGGCTTGCGCTTGTCGGTGAGCGCCTGCCTGGCGCGCAGCGCTTCACCCAGCTTTTCCGGCGCCTGTTCGGCCTCACCGGTATAAGGCACCAGCCCGTCAATCAGCGCCAAGCGCGCGATCCGCTCCGGCATCGCCCCTGCCAGCAACACCGCAGTGATCGCGCCCATGGAGTGACCCAGGATGGAAAATCGCTCCCAGCCAAACTGCTCGGCGACCTGCAGGACGTCAAAGGCATAGTCCCATAGCGCGTAACCGGCGCCAGCCGAACGATGCTCGGAGTGACCATGACCGGCGAAGTCCAGGGCGACGATGCGCACCCCCTCGAGCTTCGGCGCCAGCCGCGCGAAGCTCGCCGCGTTATCCAGCCAACCGTGCAGCGCCAGCACCGGCACACCGTCCTCCGGCCCGTAGAGATGAGCGGCCAGCTCGATATGCGGCAAACTCAGACGAACTTCCTCGAAACCCATGCTCATGCACGTTGCTCCTGGCTACCAGCCCAACGGGTGAACAGCTGACGCAAAAGGTCGGCAGTCGCCTGAGGGCGCTCCAGCGGGAACATGTGTCCGCCCGGCAGGTTGTGATATTCGGCCCGCGGCATGCGCCGCAGCAGATGCGCATGATGCGGTAATACCACTCTACTGTGGCGGCCACGCACCAAGGCCAGCGGCACAGCCAGCTGCTGCGGCCTACCCGGCGAGGTATGCGGCACGCTGCGATAGATGCTGATCTCGGTGGCCGGGTCGAATTTCAGGCGCAGCCCCTGCTCCGCCCGTTGCAGACCGTGACTGACATAGGCATCCAGACACTCGGGATCGAAGCGGCGGAACAGGCTCTTGCCGGCGAAGTAATCGCGCGCCTCGACAAGATCGGCAAAGGCTTCGCGGCGCCCCAGGGTACGGCCGGCAGGCGTGATGCGATCGATGAAACCAAAGCGCTTGGCGGCGCGAATCACCATGCGGTCAGCCAGCGTCAGCACCGGCGAATCGAGCATCACTACCCCACGATATAGCTCGGGGCGAAGCAAAGCGGCGTGATAGTGCAGCACGCCGCCGAGCGAATGGCCAACGCCCCAAACCGGCTCGCCGCCGTCCTCAAGATGATGGATCAGCTCATCGACCAGATTCGACCAGTTGTCATTGACCGGAAAACGCGAGTCATGACCGTGCTGCTCCAGGTGCTGCACCTGAAAATCCGGCGCCAGCGCGGCGAAAAGTTTGCCGTAGGTGGCGGACGGAAAGCCGTTGGCATGAGCGAAAAAGACCGGCTGCGGCATGCATCAAACTCGAGAAGGCGAATATGCCTGGATTCTCCGGCAGCTACGCAGCAGTGGCAATGACCGTAACGGCCATTGATGGCGGCGCAATGGTAAGAGCTACAGCAGCAGACGTCCGACGATACTGGCCGCCACCAGCAGAAATACCAGGCCGCAAACGAAGTCGATGGTCGGCGCCACCTGCAGCAGCCGCTGACGCATCAGCGGTCGGCTCAGGGTCATACCGAGCAGGCCAAACCAGAACAGGCTCAGGCCGAACAACAGAGCAGCACAGGCCACCTTGCCGGGCAGCGACATGTCCGCCGGCACCAGACTGCTGAGCAGCGCCAGGAAGAACACCAGTGCCTTGGGGTTGCCCAGGTTGGTGAATACACCGCGCAGCCAGGGACCGAACAGCGAAGGCGCCAGTTCGCCCTCCAACCGTGTTGGCCCGGCGCCGCCGCGCCACCAGGCCCGCACCGCACCAATGCCCAGCCACCCCAGATAAAGCGCGCCGCCGACCTGCACCAGGTCGAACAACCATTCGGTGCGACTGAGCAGCAAAGCCACGCCACTGAGCACCAGCGTGCCATGCAGAAGAATGCCGCACGCTAGCCCAAGCGCACTAAGCAAACCTGCACGCTGCCCTTGATGCAGGGCGGTGCGCACCACCAGCGCCACATCCGGGCCGGGACTGATAAGGGCCACCGCGAACACGGCAGCCAGCGACAGCAAGACGGACGTCTCCTGCATGGTGATCTCCAGGAACATGAAAAACGCGATGTGTGAGTGGCTCAGCCCTGACGCAGACGCGCCGGTGGCAGACCGTAGGTGCGGCGGAACAAGCGTGAGAAATGCGCCTGGTCGTAGAAGCCCAGGCGCAAGGCGATCTCGCTCAGAGGCTCACCGGCCAGCACCAGCGGCAATGCCCGCTGCAAACGCAGCTGCGTCAGCCACTGATGCGGTGGCAGGCCGGTGTGCTCGCGGAAACGCCGCAACGCCTGCCACGGACTCATGGCGCAGAAAGCGGCGATTTCATCCAACGAAGGCGGATCGTCCAGACGACTTTCCAGCCAGTCGCGCAGCCGCTGCCAGGTGCGCGGATCGAAAACGCGATGCGGCTCGCTGACACGCAACGTCGAACCCATCTCCAGCAAATGGGCCAACGCCTGCCAGAGCGCTTCTTCCTGGGCCAGTTGCGAGCCGTCCAGCATCGCCGCGTGAAAGCGCTGCAGATGCAGCGATAACAGGGGGTGACGCAAACTGCTGGTGATCAGTCTCGGCGCGCCTTGACGCCCCTCACTCAGGGTGCGACTGGCTTCATCCAACCAGGAGGGATCGAACGCCATCACCCGAATGCGGTAACTCTGGCCATCGAGGCAGGCGCCGTCATGAATCCCTTCCGGCGCCATCAACAACACGTCCCCTGCCCCGACATGCCGGCGCTCACCGCCATAGGCGTAGCGATGCTGCCCCTGGATCAGCAGGCCGACGTGGTATTCCAGATGAAAATGCCGAGGAAAGGCGAAGCGGCGGTACTCGGCGTCGATCAGACGAACGCCGGGCAAGCTGCTTTGAATGTGAGTGATGTGATCCATGGCGCGTACTGTAGCGCCATGGATCAGGCAAATCTTGGATGAAATTGCAGGCCGAAAATTATAGTTTCGGCGGTTGCTCACCCAGAGGCACGATGGCCATGGTCAGCCGCGAGATGCAACTGGCCTTGCCGTCATCGCCACTCAGGCGAATATCCCAGACATGCGTGGTGCGGCCCAGATGCACTGGCCGCGCCACTGCATGCACGCGCCCGCTGCGCAAACCGCGTAGATGGTTGGCATTGACCTCCAGGCCGACGCAGTAGAAACGGCTGCTGTCGATGCACAGGTAGCTGGCGGTGGAGCCGAGGGTTTCCGCCAGCACCACCGAGGCGCCACCGTGCAGCAGGCCGTATGGCTGATGAGTGCGCGAGTCGATCACCATGCTGGCGCTGAGCGATTCGTCGTCGAAGGCGTCGAAACGAATGTCCAGCACCTCGCCGATGCTATTTTTCAAGGTCGCGTTGAGTGCATCGATATCGGGCGTTCGTTGCCACAATCCCATGAGCGTGTCCCTTGTGCGTTGAAACCGGGCCGGTCAGCCCGGCCCACTGATACTCAATCGTGCCAGAGCACGGCTTCGCTGCGCTGCTGCCATTCGGCGAAACGCTCGCCGTAGGTGCCTTCGATAACCGCGCGCTTGATCTTCAGGGTTGGGGTGAGGAAACCGTTCTCCACCGCCCAGACCTCCTTGACCAGTACCAGGCCTTGCAGCCGCTCATGATGATCGAGACGACCATTGACCTCGGCGAGCAAGGCCTTGAGGCTGCTTTCAAGCTCATCGCGGCTGTCATTGGCCGCCTCCTGGCGCCCTACATCGGAGAGCACGCATAGAGCGATGGGCTGCGGCAGGCCGTCGCCGACCACGCACACCTGCTCGATACGCGAGTGTTCACCGATGCGATTTTCGATCGGTGCCGGCGCGACATACTTGCCCTTGCTGGTCTTGAAGATTTCCTTGATACGCCCGGTAAGACGCAGGTTACCTTCGGCGTCCTGCTCGCCCTTGTCCCCGGTACGCAGAAAGCCGTCGTCAGTCAGCGTCTCGGCGGTCTTCATCGGGTCCTTGAAGTAGCCCTGCATGGTCGCGCCACTGCGCACCTGAACTTCGCCATCCTCGGCAATGCGCACCTCGACACCCGGGTTGTTCTGGCCAATCCAGCCCTGTTTGAACTTGCCTGGCAAACAGACGTGGGAGTAACCACAGTTCTCGGTCATGCCATAAACCTCCTGGATCTCCATGCCCAGGCGGCGATACCAGTTGAGCAGTGTTTCAGGCACTGGCGCAGCGCCGGACAGCGCGTAGCGAATGGCGTCCAGGCCAAGGCCGGCGAGTACCTTACGACCGATGAAATGGCCGATGATTGGCAGCCGCAGCAGGCGCTCGAGCTTCTGCGCCGGCATCTTGCTGTACACGCCCATCTGGAACTTGGTCCAGATACGCGGCACGCCGAACATCACGGTCGGCCGCGCGCGCTTGAGATCCTCCAGAAAGGTATCCAGGCTCTCGGCAAAGAAGATCGTCTGCCCCGCGTAGATGGACGCTAACTCGACGAACATGCGCTCGGCCACGTGACACAGCGGCAGATAGGAGATCAGCCGATCATCCTCGCCCACACCGAACAGCTTGATGGCGTTGCTGGCGGCAAAACCGAAATTGGAGAAGTTGTGCATCACGCCCTTGGGCGTGCCAGTGGTGCCTGAGGTGTAGATAATGGTGGCCAGCTGGTTGGCTGCGGGCTTGGGGTCATCCTGAATAGGCGCGCTGCGCTGCAGGTCATCCCAGCTGTAGTCGAAGCTGCCCTGCGGATGTAGCGGCAGGCTGACTGTCGGCAACCCCTGCGGCAGGCCCGGCGCCATCGACGCCCAATCATCGAGCTTGCCGACGAAGGCCAGAGCAGCTTCTGAATGTTCCAGCACCTGGCGCATCGAGTCGGCAGTCAGGTTGGGATACAACGGTACCGAAACGTGGCCCGCCATCCAGATCGCCAGATCGGCAACGATCCAGTGCGCGCAGTTCTTGGAGATGATGGCGATGCGGCTACCCTGTGGCAGCTCGCGACTGCGCAACCAACTGGCTGCGCGACGAGCCTGCTCACCGACATCGGCCCAGCTCAGCTCCAGCAGCTGGCCGCCCCCCAAAGGTTGCACCATGTAGCGTTTGTTCGGGTGCCTTGCTTCACGTTCGTAAAACAGCTCGAGCGGCAAACGGATTGCATCAGCCACAGGGCTTCCTCCTTTGTTGTTTTTGTAGGAATCAACCAAGCACTTGCTTGGTTGAATATTCCACGCAGACAAAAGAGGTGCAAGTTAAGAAATGTTTCTCGCCTGGAACATTTGCCGCCAAGAAGCGACAGGCCAGGCACGACGCAGCTGTGACGCCACAAGCGGCGCCACAGAACGAAGGGTCAACGGGGGTGGATCAGCGCCAGAAGCTCCATCAGCCCGGCAGCCGGGATATCACCTTCCAGCTCAGCCAGGCTGGCGGTGCGTATGGGCAGCGGTTCCTGCCGGTGACCGTGTACCAGCAGCCCACCCAGCGCGCCAATCAGCGGTTGATGGCTGACCAGCAGCACCTCTGCGCGCTCACGCTCATCGAGATACTTCAGGGCTTCACGGGGATCGCTATCGGGCGTCAGCCAGGTCACGGTGTTTATCTTGCCAGTGAACCCCAGTTCGCTGCGTACCAGCTCGGCAGTCTGCTGGGCACGCACATAGGGGCTGGCGACGATGGCCGTCAACGGCCGGCCGGCGAGCTGAGCCGCGGCCTGCTGCACTTCCTTGCGACCATGAGCGGTGAGCTCGCGAGCAGCATCACTGGCCGCCTGTGGCTCGGCCTCACCATGGCGCAGCAGCCATAACCTCACAGCTTTGGCTCCTCATCGCGCACAGGATGCGGCGCAGGAGGAATGCTGTGCGCGGTTTCGCCTTCAGGCGCACGCGGCGTTGGCCAATCGGCGAACGGCCAAGGTTTTTCATCGGTATTGAAGGTGCCGAAACGACCGATCTGCGCCAGGTACTGGCTGAGGCTGTCGCCAAAGCCAAGCAGGCTGGCGTTCGGCGCGTCGTAGAACAGACGATAACCAAGCTGCAGCAGCACCACGGCGCCGAGCAGCAATTCGGCCAACTGCCAGATGATGAGAAAGATCACCATCCACAGAATGCGCAACAGAATCGATTCACGCGCCAACTCCTGCTTTTCATCGCTCATGAGTCACTCTCCTTGATTGGCTATCGGGTTCAGAAACCTGCAGTGGGGATGAAATCGACGTCGGTCTTGGGTTCACCGAGCATCAGCAATTCGATGACCTGAGCCAGCGTACGCCCCTCGAAGAGGATGGCATGCAGGCCAGCGACCAGCGGCATGTAGACGTCCAGTTCTTCGGCACGGGCCTTGAGTACCTTCAGCGTATTGACCCCTTCGGCGACTTCGCCAAGGCGCTGCACCGCGTCGTCCAGGCTGAGGCCTTCGCCCAGGGCGAAGCCGACCTGATAGTTGCGGCTTTTCGGTGACGAACAGGTGACGATCAGGTCGCCGACGCCAGCCAGACCGAGAAAGGTCATCGGGTTGGCGCCGAGCTTGACCGCGAAACGGGTCATTTCCGCCAGGGCACGGGTAATCAGCATGCTTTTGGTGTTCTCACCCATGCCCAGCGCCGCCGCCATGCCGGACATGATGGCGTAAACGTTCTTCAACGCGCCGCCGAGCTCGACGCCGAAACGGTCGGCACTGGCATAGACGCGGAAGGTCCGGCCATGCAAGGCCTGCTGCACGCGCGAGCACAGCTCTTCGTCTTCACTGGCGATCACTGTCGCGGTCAGCGCGTGATCAGCCACTTCCTTGGCCAGATTCGGCCCGGACAGCACGCCAATACGCGCCTCGGGAGCGATCTCCTCGAGAATCTGGCTCATCAGCTTGAAGGTCTTGGCTTCGATGCCCTTGGTGGTGCTGATCAGCATCTTGCCTGCCAGCAGTGGCGCCACCGGTTGCAGGGCATCGCGCAAGGCGCTGGAAGGCAATGCGACCAGCACCAGCTCGGCCTGCTGCAGTACACCACTGAGGTCACTGGTCGGCTCGATACCGCTATGCAGCTTGACCCCCTTCAGGTAGCGCGGGTTTTCGCCACTCTGGCGCATCTGCTCGGCCTGCTCGGGGTCACGCATCCATTGCAGGACGCGCTGGCCGTTCTCTGCCAGCAGGTTGGCCAGAGCGGTGCCGAAGCTGCCGCCGCCGAGTACGGCAATGGGTTGGAGCTGTGTCATAGGTCTTCCGAATGAGGCCATTGGTAATGGCGGTCTGCGTGCATTATACGGAGCCGAGAGTGCCCGGCCAGGGCAAAAGTTCAGCGCTGGCCGTCAGTTAGGTGGGGCAAACGAGAATTACCGCAGAGTGCAGACACCTGGCGCTGGCAAAGCGCGTGGGGTCGGTTAACATGCTGGATCGACGTTAATTGCCAAGGACGATTCGTGCCCACAGGCAGCCCCTTGCCCCCACCCTGCACCTCTCGTCAGGCAGCAGCGCCGCTTTCCAAGGATGGTAGAGCCATGAACCAGCGTCGCGGCTGGAACATTCACACCCGCACCCAGCTGATCAGTGTCGGCCCGGCCCTGCTGCTGACCCTGCTGCTGACCGGCTTCCTCACCTTCACCCGCCTGCAGGACCTGCGCTTGGAGCAGGGCCATATCGGCCAGCTGATCGCCAATCAACTGGCGCCGGCCACCGAATACGGCGTGCTCAACGACAACCTCAACACACTGGAAAGCCTGCTGCGTGCCATCCTGAGCACCCCCGACGTGCGCTTCGCCGAAGTGCGCGACCGTGACGACAATATCCTGGTGTATGTCGAACGCCCCAAGGAACAAGGCCATAGCACGCCGCAAGTCGAGGTGTTCCAGGCCCCCATTCGCCTGCAAGGCCAGCCTGCCCGCACGCAAGCGCTGCCACCTTTGGGCAAGACACTCGGCGACGGCTACCTGGGCCGGGTGGTAGTGGGCATGTCCAACGACACCTTCAACACGCGCCAGCAGGAGATACTGTTCAAGGCCGGGATTCTGTCGCTGCTGGCGTTGCTGCTGACCTTTCTCCTCGCCAGGCGCCTGGCCAGGCGTCTGGCGCAGCCGTTGAGCGCCATGAGCCAAGCTCTGGAACGCATCCAGAGCGGCGATTATCGACCTTCGCTGATCGAGCGCGGTAATGACGAGCTAACCGACCTCGCCCGGCACATCAACAACCTCGCCTGCGCCCTCGAGCAGAGCGGTCACGAGCAGCAAAAGGCGATTGCCGAGCTGATCCAGGCGCGTGAGGAGTCCGAGCAGGCCAACCGCGCCAAATCCGACTTCCTGGCGATGATGAGCCACGAACTGCGCACGCCGATGAATGGCGTACTGGGCATGCTGCAACTGCTGGAAACCACCAGCCTGAATGACGAGCAAACCGAATACGCCGCCCTGGCCACCGAATCCACCGAACACCTGCTCAAGGTGATCAACGATATCCTCGATTTCTCGCGGATCGAACGCGGCGCACTGGAGCTCGAGGCCATCCCTTTCAGCCTGCTGGAGCTACTGCAGGGTTCGGTTCAGGTGTTCCAGCACAGCGCCCAGCAACGCGGCCTGAAACTGCTGCTGGAAAACCAGCCAGGCCTGGAGCAGTTGGAGATGCAAGGCGACCCCACTCGCATCCGGCAGATTCTGGTCAACCTGATCGGCAACGCACTGAAGTTCACCGAAGAAGGCCAGATTCGTGTGCAAACCCGCTGGCAGCAGCTGGACGACCAAGTGCTGTGGTTCACCTGCGCCGTGCGCGACAGCGGTATTGGCATCGACGACGAGCGCCTGGAACACATGTTCGACGCCTTTCAGCAGGCCGACACCTCGATTTCCCGCCGTTACGGCGGCACCGGCCTCGGCCTGCCGATCGCTCGCACCTTGGCCGAGCGCATGGGCGGCACCTTGCGCGCGGAAAGCCGACTGGGCGAAGGCTCGGTGTTCACCCTGGAGATACCTTTACCCTTTCTGGCCCGCAGCGAGCAGGCACAAAGCAGTGACAATCAGAGCCTGAGCAGCGGCGACGGCCAGGCAGTGCTGCTGGTGGAAGACAACCCGGTCAACCAGACGGTCATCGAAGCCATGCTGCGCAGCCTGGGCTATCAGGTCAGTCTGGTCGGCGATGGTCAGCAGGCCGTACAAAACTGCAGCCAGCACGACTACGCCGCCATCCTGATGGATTGCAGACTGCCGCTGATGGACGGTTACGAGGCGACGCGGCAGATCCGCCAACTCCAGCAATGCCAACAGGTGCCGATCATCGCCCTGACCGCCAATGCCCTGCAGGGTGACCGCGAAGCCTGCCTGGAAGCGGGAATGAACGATTACCTGGCAAAGCCGTTCAAACGAGCAGACTTGCAACGCATTCTGTTGCGCTGGCTGTCACCCCGACCATAGGCGAGTAGCGCCCGTGACAAGCCGGCGTTACAAGGGGAAACTGCGAGGGTCTGCTCCGGTTTCATTCGCGGTCGCGCCGGAGCCTGTTTTGTCGCGAGGCAAGGCGCGAGATGCGAAGTTTGGTCGCCCAAATGAGCCATCGAGTAACGCCGCATCGCGACAAAACAGGCCCGGCCCTTCGGGTTGCACGGGAAATGGCCCCCGCTGTTGTTGCAGGACTTGGCAAGGGGCGGCCATTACCGGCGTCCTGCGCCTAACCGGGGGCCATTTCTCGCAGCAACGCGGCTCGCGAATGAAACGGGAGCAGACCCTAATGTGACAATGCAGAACCAGCAGAGTACAACTGTACTCACTGCGCTGTGACTTTCACCACAACGCAACAGTCTATGACTAGGCTGCCGGCAGACGCCTACATTTAGAAAGACGTCGCCGGCCAGGACGATTCGCCCAGCCTTAGAAGCGTGGGGACAATTGAGGAGCTCGCATGACAAGACAAAACGCCTACACCCGGGAAGACCTGCTCGCCTGCAGCCGCGGCGAACTGTTCGGCCCGGGGAACGCGCAACTGCCCGCCCCAAACATGCTGATGATCGATCGTATCGCTCACATCAGCGAAACCGGCGGCAAGTACGGCAAGGGCGAAATCGTCGCTGAGCTCGATATCAATCCGGACCTGTGGTTCTTTGCGTGCCACTTCGAGGGCGACCCGGTAATGCCAGGCTGCCTCGGTCTCGACGCCATGTGGCAACTGGTCGGCTTCTACCTCGGCTGGCAAGGCAACCCCGGCCGCGGCCGCGCCCTGGGTAGCGGCGAAGTGAAATTCTTCGGTCAGGTACTGCCGACCGCCAAGAAGGTCACCTACAACATTCACATCAAGCGCACCATCAGCCGCTCGCTGATCCTCGGCATCGCCGATGGCACCGTGGCCGTCGACGGGCGCGAGATCTACAGCGCCGAAGGCCTGCGCGTCGGCCTGTTCACCTCCACCGACAGTTTCTGAAGGACTTGCACATGCGTCGTGTAGTGATCACCGGTCTGGGCATCGTTTCCTGCCTGGGCAATGACAAAGAAGCCGTTGCCGGCAGCCTTCGCGCGGGCAAATCAGGCATCCGTTTCAACCCCTCGTACGCCGAAATGGGCCTGCGCAGTCATGTCTCCGGTTCGGTCAACCTGAATCTGGAAGAGCTGATCGACCGCAAACTGTTCCGCTTCATGGGCGACGCTGCGGCTTACGCCTACCTGTCCATGGAACAGGCGATCAAGGACTCCGGCCTCAGCGAAGAGCAGATTTCCAACCCGCGTACCGGTCTGATCGCCGGTTCCGGTGGTGCTTCCACCGTCAACCAGATGGAAGCCATCGATACCCTGCGCGAGAAAGGCGTCAAGCGCATCGGCCCATACCGTGTAACTCGCACCATGGGCAGCACCGTATCCGCGTGCCTGGCCACTCCGTTCAAGATCAAGGGCGTCAACTTCTCCATCTCCTCGGCCTGCGCCACCAGCGCACACTGCATCGGCCAGGCCATGGAGCAGATCCAGCTGGGCAAGCAGGACGTGGTCTTCGCCGGCGGCGGTGAAGAAGAACATTGGAGCCAAAGCTGCCTGTTCGACGCCATGGGCGCCCTCTCCACCCAGTACAACGAGACCCCGGAAAAAGCCTCGCGCGCCTACGACGCCAAGCGTGACGGTTTCGTCATCGCCGGCGGTGGCGGCATGGTCGTGGTCGAGGAGCTGGAACACGCTCTGGCCCGTGGCGCCAAGATCTACGCGGAAATCGTCGGCTACGGCGCGACCTCCGATGGCTACGACATGGTCGCCCCAAGCGGTGAAGGTGCTATCCGCTGCATGCAGCAGGCGCTGGCCACTGTCGACACCCCGATCGATTACCTGAACACCCACGGCACCTCGACGCCGGTTGGCGACGTTGCGGAAATCAAAGGCGTGCGCGCTGTGTTCGGCGACAAGGCCCCAGCCATCAGCTCGACCAAGAGCCTGTCCGGTCACAGCCTCGGCGCTGCCGGCGTGCAGGAAGCGATCTACTGCATGCTGATGATGGAAGGTAACTTCATCGCCGCGTCGGCCAACATCGACGAACTCGACCCGGAAGTGGCTGATATGCCGATCCAGCTCAGCACCGTTGAGAACGCCAAGCTCGATACCGTGATGAGCAACAGCTTCGGCTTCGGCGGCACCAACGCCACCCTGGTGCTCAAGCGCTGGACCGGCAAGTAACTGCTGCTGCGGTAAAGGAAACGGCGCCCTCGGGCGCCGTTTTCGTTTCTGGCTCGCCTCAAACCTTGAAGCGCGCCACCAGATTGTTCAAATCGACCGCCAGGCGCGACAGTTCCTGACTCGCCGCACTGGTCTGATTGGCCCCCGCCGAGGTCTGCATCGACAGGTCGCGAATGTTGACCAGGTTGCGATCCACCTCGCGGGCCACTTGTGCCTGCTCCTCCGACGCACTGGCGATCACCAGGTTGCGCTCGTTGATCGAGGAAATCGCCTGGGTGATCTGCTCCAGCGCAACACCGGCAGCCTGGGCCACCTCCAACGTGGAACGGGCTCGGCCGTTGCTGCTCTGCATGGCGCTGACGGCGCGATCCGTACCGCTCTGGATGCCGCCGATCATCTGCTCGATTTCCTGGGTGGATTGCTGCGTACGGTGCGCCAGCGCCCTCACCTCGTCGGCAACCACGGCGAAACCGCGCCCGGCGTCGCCGGCCCGCGCGGCCTCGATAGCAGCGTTGAGCGCCAGCAGGTTGGTTTGCTCGGCGATGGAGCGAATCACATCGAGCACCTTGCTGATCTCGTGCACACGCTCAGCCAATTGCTCGACCTCGCCTGAAGTGGTGGTGACATCAGCTGCCAGTTGACCAATGGAGTCGACGGTCTGGCGCACCTGCTCACGTCCTTGCTGCGCAGTGACGTTCGATTCGCGCGAGGCCTCGGACGTGCTGACGGCGTTGCGCGCCACCTCCTCGACCGCTGCTGTCATCTCGTTCACCGCAGTAGCGGCCTGCTCGATCTCGGTGTTCTGCTGGTGCAGGCCCCGAGTGGAATCCTCGGTCACTGCATGCAGCTCCTCGGAGGCCGAAGCCAGTTGGTTGGACGAGTCGGAAATGCTTTGAATAGTGGTACGCAGGCTCTGCTGCATGCTTTTCAGCGCATTGAGCAACTGTGCAGGCTCGTCACGACCTTCGACGTGGATGTTCTGGGTCAGATCACCCGACGCCACCACCTCGGCCAGACGCACCGCTTCCGTCAGCGGCGCGACGATGCTGCGGGTCAGCAACAGCGCCAAAACCACGGTGGCCAGCGCCGCCAACACCATCATCACCACCACCCAGGTACGCGCCGAATCGAACACCCGCCCGGCTTCGCGAGCCGCCTCTGTAGCGCCCTTACGGTTCAGCTCAGAAAGATCTCTGAGAGATCGCGTCATGTCATCGGCATGCTGATTGAGCGTGCCACGGGTCACGGCGATGGCATCGTCGAAGTTACCTTGGCGAACGAAGGCGACAATCTTGCCCTGCTCCTGCAAGTAGGCCACTTCGGCACGGCGAAAACCTTCGTAAAGACCACGCTCTTCGCTACCGGAAATGAGCTTTTCGTATGAGGAGTCAGCCGCACTCAACTCGGTACGCAGTTCATCAGCGAGGCGCAGGTTCCTCTGCAGCTCATCAGGCTCACGGTTGAGCATCAACCGCAGGGTGATGGCACGCAGACGCAAGATGTCCTGATTTACATCGGCGAGCCCCATCACGCTAGGCAGCCAGTCCTGATCGACGGCCTCGGACTGCTTGCGCATCTCGGTCATCTGGAACAGTGAAAATGCCCCGAGCAATAACACCAGCAAAGCCACCAGGCCGAACCCCAAAGCAGCCCGTGGAGCGATTGAAAGATTACGCAGCGACATGTCGTGAAACTCCTATTGCGCGCAGAATTCGAGTCATCCCTGGCCATACCTGGCTAGGAATCGGGTGAGATTGCGCCGATCCCGTGTTGCTTATCGGCTTTATTTCCGCGCACTTTATAAGGACAAGCGAAAAATCTAGCGCCGCAGCGCCTTGGCCATCGCCTGGTCGACATGCTGACGCCATTCATCATCGCGCCACCGCTCCTCCCGTCGCGCCTGCCAGTCATCGATGCGCTGCACGTCCTCACACTGGCGAAACCCGTCATCCCAACCCTGCGTGTAGAGTGGCTCGGCCATATAACGCGGTACGTCCTTGTCGAATTGACCCAGCGGTCCGACTGCCGAACGCCCACTGCTGCAGCCGGCCTCGAAACCGTCGACGAAGGCCGGCGGATAATTGGCCGCCAGCATCTGTTCGCGCAGGCTTTGGCAACCGAACAGGTTCAGTAGTGCAAGCACGCAGACCAGCAAGCGTGTGAGGCGCATGGCGTCATGCTCCTTCGATCACACCCAGCAGGCGATCCTTGAGCGCACACATCGCCCAGGGGCTGGTGCTGCAGGCGCCAGAGGCCAGGGCCGAACGCAACGCTGGAATATCGGCGTCACGCAGATAACGTTCGGCGTCGCCCATACGCTCCTCGCCACCGAAGCCGCCGCCGGCCATTTCTGCCAGGGCCTGTTCCTTGCTCCAGTTCTGATAGATGACGCGATACAGCGCGGCGATCAACCCGGTGCGATTTTGCCCATGCTTACAGTGAATCAGCACCGTGCCGCGCCCCTGTGCCTGGCGGATGCTGCGCAGCACCTCGATGACGTCGGTGTCATCGATACGGTCCGTGCGCAGCGGCAGATGAACCTGCTGGACGCGCGGGTCGACCAGCCATTGATCGTCGCCATGCTGATAGAAGTTGATCACCGTAGTAACACCGAGTGCCTGCAGTTGCGGCCAGTCTTTCGCCGTCGGCAGCGCACTGCGGTACAGATCGGGGGCCATGCGATAGAGGTTGATACGGGTATCCAAGGGTTGTGCCCAGTTGGCCGGGCGTACGCCCTGCACGGGTGCCGGCGAAGTCGTCGCACCCCAGGCCATGCTCAGTGGCAGCGCCAGCAATGCACCCGCGAATACCAGTGCGGCCAGCGTCAGGCGCAGGCCCTGTACGAGTTTGTTCATCGGCAGGTTTCTCCCCAGACGGTTTCTTGAAACGGACGTTGCGCCAGCGGAGCGCGGTAAAGTAGCCAGCGATAGGTCAGCACGCAGATCACCCAGTCGATCAGCAGCGTCCACAGGTTGTGCGAAAGAAAGTGCGCGCCCTGCAACATGCGCCCCAGAGAAAACAGCGAGCCCAGCCCCAACGCGACGACCAGCGCGATGCGCGCAGCGCGTGGGCGGCGATCGCGCAGCGCGAAAAACAGCGCTAGCAGTGAGAACCCGGCCGAGGCATGTCCGCCTGGCCAGCAACGCCCGGGGTTGGCTGTTGGCGCGCGTTCAGCGAGCAGCGGTGTGAACTGCTCCTGGCCACCGAACTCGCTCAGGCTCCAGGGGCAATGCATGCCGGTCAGCGTCTTCAGCGGCGTAACCACCGAGGTCGACAGCCCCAATGCCAGCACCAGATAACCGAGCTGACGGCGCCAGGCACGCAAGCGCGTCGGCAGCAGGCTGAGCGCAAAGCCGGCGATGGCCAGCACACCCAGCACGATCACCGCCTGCTTGGCGCGGTCATGCAGGATGTCTTCGAGCCAAAAGCTGCTACGGCCGATGAACCCCTGGCCGGGCTCGTAGAACAGATGAGCGAGGGCGAAATCCACAGGGCTGGGGTCGACCAGCAGTAGCAACGCCATCAGCAGCAGTGGAATACCCAGCGCCAGACGAAAATCGAAATAACGAGACGGCATGGTCGTTCCTTAGCGCTGGCTGAGCTGCTGGCTCGCTTGATCATCGGGCTGCCAGGCGATCAGTCGCTTGCCGAAGGCATGACTGGCGCCTTGGTAGTACGCGATGTCGCGACGCAGTAACGGATCGCTGCCATCCACCCGCCATTCATGGCTCAGGCCCAAGGCATCGTCGTGGAGGCGCATGCCCTGCCGTGGGCTGAGAATCGCCAGGTTCTGCCCGTCGAACAGGCCCAGATGCTGGTAATTGCCGAGCAGCGCTCGACCGGGTGCATGGTCGGCGCGCAGCAGGTTGCGGCCGAAGAAGGTGGAGACGTAGTCCAGGTTGAGCAGCCCGAGCAGTGTCGGCGCCACGTCGATCTGGCTGGCCACGTCGGCGTACTCGGCAGGCTCGATGTGTTTTGGCGAGTAGACGAACAGCGGGATATGGTAGTTGGCTACGGGCAGGTCCTCCTGCCCGGCACTGCCTGCCGTGTGGTCAGCGACGAAGACGAACAGCGTGTTGTCGAACCAGGGCTTGCTACGCGCTTCGGCGAGGAACTGACCGATGGCGTAGTCGGTGTATTTCACCGCCCCTTCACGCCCGTCACCGGAGGCAATGTCGATGCGCCCGTCCGGATAGGTGTAGGGCCGGTGGTTGGAGGTGGTCATCAGTTGCAGGAAAAACGGTTTGCCGGCCGCATGGTCGCTATCGGCCACCTTCAGCGCCTGATGGTAAAGGTCCTCGTCGGCCATGCCCCAGGCGTTCTGGAAGCTCATCTCGGCCTCGTCGACGCTGCTCTGATCGACGATGCGGTAGCCGTTACCGCCGAAGAAGGCGTTCATGTTGTCGAAGTAGCCGCGACCGCCATAGACGAAGACGCTGTCGTAACCCTGCGCGCCAAGCTGCTGGCCGAGGCTGGCATAGCCGGATTCGCGGCCGATGCGTTTGACGATGGAGCGCCCCGGTGTCGGCGGCACCGACAGGGTGAGCGCCTCCAGCCCACGGTCAGTACGCGTCCCCGTGGCGTAGAAATTAGTGAAGGTCAGGCTGTGCTTGCGCAGCTCGTCGAGATTCGGGGTCAGACCACGCTTGTCACCAAAACTGCCCAGGTACTTGGCGCTGAGGCTTTCGATGGTGACCAGCACCACATTGAGCTTGCGCGGCTGCCCGGGGTTGTCGATCACCCGGCGAATGTCCTGCGGATCGCTACCAATGAAGCGGGCGTTGGGCTCGGCCACCTCTGCGCGCAGTTGCTCGGCCACCGCGGCATCAGGCAGGGTGGCGTAGAACTGCTGGTAATCCAGCTCGTTGTTACGAAACGCGGCGAAGAACTGGTACGGGCCGTTGCTTGCGAGCTCGCGCTGGTAGGTGTTGCCGCCCAGCCCACGCGGTGCGTCCTGCCCCACCAGGCCGCTGCACAAGCCCGCCAGCAGCGCCAGCATCAGTAGTGCGTAGGCCGCCTGCAGCCGGGGCAGACGCGGCGCCTGCAAGGCTGCGCGCAGTGGCCGCCGTAGCGCCAGGGTCAGGCCGATGGCCAGTGCCGCGAGCAGCGCCAGCAAGGGATAGATCGGGTAGGACTCTAGGATGTTGTCCACCACCTCCTTGGAATAGACGAGGTAGTCCACGGCGATGAAGTTGAAGCGCACGCCGAACTCGTCCCAGAACAGCCATTCGGCCACCGCAGTAAAGAACATCGCGAACAGGCTGATGGCCACCAGGGCGACCAGCAGGCGCTGATGCCAACGACGCTGCCATAACCAGGCCGGGCACAGCAGCAGGTAAAGCGCTAGCGGTACGGCGGCGTAGACCAAAAAGCTCAGGTCGTAGACCAGCCCCACCCCATACAACCCGAGCAGCGCCGGCAAGGTCACGCCGGCATCGCTCAGGTGGCTGAGCAGCAGCGCGCTACGGGTGAGGAAGAAAACCGCCAGCCAGGCCAGCAGAATGATCGACAGATAACGAAGTTGCGCGTATTGAAGCCGAGGCATCGTATGATCCTTGCAGGATGAACGTGCCGCAGTCTGCTAGGCGAGCCGTGAGCCTCTCGTCAAAGCCGTGTGAAAAAATCGTCAAACCCAGGAATTACTCGCGATGCGCATTCTGGTCATCGAAGACAACCGAGACATCCTCGCCAACGTGCTCGACTACCTGCAGCTCAAGGGCTTTTCCGTCGACTGCGCGCAGGACGGCCTCAGCGGTCTGCACCTGGCCAGCAGCGGTCATTACGATCTGATCGTGCTGGACATCATGCTGCCCGGCATCGACGGTTATCAGGTATGCAAGCGCCTGCGCGAGGACGGGCGCAGCGAGGTGCCGATCCTCATGCTGACCGCGCGCGATGCCCTGGATGATCGCCTGCAGGGGCTCAATGCCGGTGCCGATGACTACCTGATAAAGCCCTTCGCGCTGTCTGAGCTGGTGGCGCGCATCGAGGCGATCCTGCGCCGCAGCCGTGGCAGCCGCAAACGCCAGCTGCAAGTCGCCGACCTCAGCTACGACCTCGACACCCTGCATGTCAGCCGCGCCGGCCAGCCGCTCAAGCTCAACCCGCTGGGCCTCAAACTGCTGGCCATCCTCATGCAGCGCAGCCCAGCGGTAGTGCGCCGCGAGGCGCTGGAAGAATCGCTGTGGGGCGACGACTGCCCGGACAGCGACAGCCTGCGCAGCCACATCCACCAACTGCGCCAAGTGCTCGACAAGCCCTTCCCCACGCCCTTACTCCACACCATCCATGGCGTCGGCTATCGCCTGGCGGAGAGCGCAGATGCCGTCTAAACAGCCTTTCGAACGGCGGATTCTGATCGCCTTCGTATTGATGACGGCCATGGTCAGCGGTCTATTCTCGCTAAGCATCGTCGGCGTGGTGCACTTCATCGAAGAGCACCTGGTTTCCCAGGAAATGAGCCGCGAGCTGGGCGAAACGCTCAACGAAGACATTCGTCAGGGTCGCCCCCCGCGCCTGGACAGCAGCACGCAGTTCTTCTCCTCCTACCACGATCAATACCTGATTCCCGAGCAGTACACCGGCCTGCAGGAAGGCTTCAACGAAGTGGTCAGCGGCGACGAGGCGTTCTACGTCTACGTGCAGAGAATCAACGGCGAAACCTACATGCTGGTGCAGGAACAGCAGGAGTTCGAAGCCCGCGAGAATGCCCTGTTCAACGTGGTGCTGGCCGGTTTCCTGCTGACGGTGGTGGCCGCCTGGGGCCTGGGGCTGATGATGGCGCGCAAGGTCATGGCGCCAATCAGCCGTCTGGCCCAGCAGGTGCGCCATCGCGACCAGTTGCACCCGCTGGCGCCGCCCTTGGCACCGGATTACCCCGATGATGAGATCGGCCAGTTGGCCGCTGCCTTCGACAGCACCCTGGGCCAGGTGCGTCAGTCCCTGGAGCGCGAGCGGTTGTTCACCAGCGATGTCAGCCACGAACTGCGTACACCGCTGATGGTTATCGCCACCTCCTGCGAGCTGCTCGCCGAGGCGCCCCTGGGGCCGCGCGAGAAGGACCAGGTGGCGCGCATCGCTCGCGCCAGCGAGGAAATGCGCGAGCTGGTGCAGACCTTCCTGCAACTGGCGCGGGACAAGAGCAACGAGGCAGCCTTCGGCGGCGACCGTACGCTCGCCAGCATCGCCCATGAGCAAGCAAGCCGCTGGGGCGCCTTGATGAAGGAGAAGGGTCTGGACTTCCAATTGATCGTGGAAGGTCAGGACGACGGCCGTTACAACGCCACCTTTCTCGGCACGGTGATGGCCAACCTGCTGCGCAATGCCCTGCACTACACCGAGAGCGGCGGTGTGCGTCTGACCCTCGAACAGGGCGCCTTCCGTATCGAAGACAGCGGTGCCGGCATTCCTGCCGAACAGCACGAGCGCATCTTCCAGACCTTCGTTCGCGGTTCCCAGGCACGTGGCGAAGGGTTAGGCCTGGGACTGTCGCTGGTCAAACGCATCTGCGCCAAACAGGGCTGGCAGGTCAGCCTGCAGAGCGAACCGGGTCATACACGCTTCCGGGTGACACTGAACAACGGCGCTTGACGAAATTTTCACGCCCCTTTGACATGAACTTGATGCCTGGTTCTTTAGGGTAACGAACGTATCCATCAAGGGACGTTCCTCATGCCCAAGCCTAGCCCCATCGAGCTGGATTTTTCCCGCAAGTACGATTTCGATCACGCTCAGCAATACCTGCACAAGCACCAGGACGGCCTTTCCCGGCGCCTGTCGCACTGGCGCGACGTGCAGGTAGCGCGCCGTGCATTGCAGATGGCCGATGAGCCGAACCTGGTACTCGACCTGCCCTGCGGTGCCGGACGCTTCTGGCCGATGCTCTGCGAGCAGCCGAACCGAGTGATCTTCGCCGCCGACAACTCTGCCGACATGATCGCCACCGCGCGCGCGGCGCAGGCACCTGAGGTGGTGGCGCGGGTCAACAGCTTTCGCACCTCCGCCTTCGATATCGACCTGGGCGCCAACGCGGTGGACTGCATCTTCTGCATCCGCCTGCTGCATCACATCGAATCGGCCGAACACCGCCTGGCCATTCTCCGCGAGTTTCATCGCGTCAGCCGCGATACGGTGATCGTCTCGCTGTGGGTCGACGGCAACTACAAAGCCTGGAAACGCCGCCGTCTGGAGGCCAGCAGAATGGCTCAAGGTCGCGCGGCGGAAAACCAGAATCGCTTCGTCGTCGCTCGGAGCACGATAGAACGTGAATTCCACCAGGCCGGCTTCAGCATTCTCGGCCACCTTGACTTCCTGCCCGGCTATGCTATGTGGCGCACCTACGTCCTGCGCAAGGAGGCCTGAGATGGGCATTCTCAGCGAACAGGCACTAGCCGCCCTACCCTCGACCGAATTCGACCGCTGGTGGCACAGCCCCGGCGAATGGGTCGAACCCGCCAATCAACGCCGCGGCGGCGAAAGTGGCGTGTGCCTGCTACAACACTGGGACACAAACCGACCGCGACTGTATTGCAAGCGCCAGAGCGGGCATCTCTACCGCTCACTACGTCATCCGTTGGGACGACCGACCATCCTGCGCGAGCTGCAGGCCTACCGAGCCCTCGCCCGCCTCGGCATCCGTACACCGAATATCGTCTACTGCTCGGCGCGCAAACAAAGTGGACAGTGGCAGGCGCTGCTGGTCACAGAAGCCTTGCCAGGTTTCATCAGCCTGGAACAGTGGTACGAAGAGGCCCATGCCCCCAAGCTCAACCAGGCCATGCTGCAACGCCTGGCGGTCACCCTGGCGCGCCTGCACCTGGGTGGATGGCAGCATGGCTGCTGCTACGCCAAGCATCTGTTCGTCAAAGTGCGCAGCGATGGGGAGGTGGACAT
Organism: Pseudomonas sediminis; assembly: GCF_039555755.1. NCBI lineage: Bacteria > Pseudomonadati > Pseudomonadota > Gammaproteobacteria > Pseudomonadales > Pseudomonadaceae > Pseudomonas > Pseudomonas sediminis. Next base: position 3,901,882 of record NZ_CP154631.1, on the reverse strand, counting down.
TGCCCTGCTGGATCTGGAGAAAAGCCGCCGGCATTGGCGTATTGCCAGCGCTTCGCGGCGTGATCTCGGCCAATTGCAACGCCACGGCGGCAGCATGCCCGAAGCTGACATGCTCTACCTGCGCCAGGCTTACCAGCGAGCCTTGAACGATCCATGGGGTGGGCTGCAGCCATGAACGACGGCTCCGATCTTGATGCCCTGTCATTCAAGGGCCGCCGCGGCCTGACGCGCATCTTCGACGCCACCGGTTATTCGCTCGCTGGGCTGCGCGCTGCCTACCAGGGTGAAGCCGCGTTCCGTCAGCTGGTGTGGTTGAACCTGGTGCTGATACCGCTGGCCTGCCTGGTCGATGTCAGCCGCGCGGAGCGGGCGCTGCTGGTGCTGGTGCCTTTGCTGGCGCTGGTGGTGGAGCTGCTCAATTCCGCCATCGAGGCAGTGGTCGACCGTATCTCGCTGAACCTGCACCCGCTGTCCAAACAGGCCAAGGACATGGGCAGCGCAGCTCAAATGGTCGCGCTGCTGATGATCGCCCTGACCTGGGCGATCATCCTGCTTTGATCAACGCACCATGAAGCGCTGTTCAGCCAGCTTGCGATCGCCCTGATAGACGATGAAATGCCATTCGCCGGGTACCACTTCGTGGTGTTCGGTGAACTCGAAGGCCATCACGTCCTGCGGTGCACCAACCACCAGTTTCTGCTGCACTTCGAACTTGTCATGACGCTGACCATCCGCGGTGACCACACCAGGCGTGAGGTACAGCAATGTCAGCGGGGTATCGCCCTCGCGCTTGCCGGCCAGGCTGTAGCGCATGCCGAACTTGGTGCCGAGCTTGGCGGGGATTTGCTCGGTGCGCTCGATATCCTGATTGCTGCGGGTCAGCACCCGCTCGCCGGGCTGAAAGTCCTGATACTGGCTGCTGAAGATGCCGTATTCCACCGGTCCTTCGACGCGGACATCAGCCTGGCTCAGCCCGGCCCAGGCGACTAGTCCGGCCATCATGGCCATTCGGGTGTAATGCATGGTGCGCTCCTCGTTGAGATGAGCGCGAGCCTATGACGCCCGAATGACAGCCTGATGACAGATAGGCTAGCGATCCAGCTCGGCCTGCACCTTGCGCGGAAGAATGGAAAGGAAGTTGTCGCGCGCCACCTTGTGCGCCACGTCCTCGGGCAAGGCATCGAGGAAGGGATCGAAGCCCTTCATGTACTCGCCCAGGTTGCCGAAGCGGCCGACTACGTCCGAACCCAGCATGAAGCGCTCCGGGTAACTGCTGACCAGGTGCACCCACTTCGCGTCCGGTTTACCGTTTTCGTCCAACAGGTAGGGACGCAGCATAGTCCAGGACAGATCGATATACAGGTTGGGGTATTGGCCGAGCATGCGCTCGACCGTGTCCAGGAGGAAGTCGAGTTTCTCCTGATGACGATGAATCTCGGCACTGGTGCCGGCATGCGCCCAGATGAAACGCACATGCGGATGGTTGCGCAGCGGCGCCTCGATCTCTTCCAGGAACAGCGGCTCACGTTCACGCTTGGAGGTGATGTTCGAATGCAGCATCACCGGCAAGTCATATTCGGCAGCCAGGTGGAACACCCGCGCCAGCGCCTCGTTGTTGGCGCGCGGCGCACTGCCATGGATCAGCGCGGTGAGGTCGTCGTGACGGGTGAATACCTCGCCGATGCCCTGCCACAAACCTGGGTCCAGCTCAAGCATACGGCGGATATGCGCATCGGCATTCTTGTCGTTGGGGTTGAAGCCGGAAAGAAACGGATGGAAGCGTTTGCGTTGCTCGGCCGGCAAGCGCTTGTAAGCGGCGGCAATGAATACGTCGGTGGCACTGTACCAATAGGCATTGGCGTCATCACCGGCGTAGTAGCGTGGACGCTTGGGCTCGTCCTCGTCCCACTTCTTGGCCACCGGAATGCCGGAGAACATCACATGATCGACGTTGTTCTCCGCCATTTTTTCCAGCAACTCATCCATGCCGGCGCTTTCCTGGAAGAAGTCGACATAGTGCAGATGGGCATCGCTGTAGCGATATTCGCGGGCCTGGGCGCTGCAGGCAATCACGGCGCTGAGCGCAAGTATCCATGGCATCGTTCGAGATGTGAGCAAGGCGAGTCCTCCTGACGGTACGAGCAGCATAGACCGCCGGTCCGCTACGCAAGTTCTACGAAGGCTTACTGGTCTTGCGCACGCAAATGCACTCATCTGGAGCTCGGACATGAAACACGCACCAAATCAGAACATTATTAGCTAACTAACAGCCTGGGACGGGCGTGGATGTGTCAGTCGATGATGGCACCTCGCTTGCAGTGTCTGCACTCAGACCAGCCAGGGGAATCACCATGTTGCAGTTGCTGCGCAAGCCAGCCCGCAAGGCCAAGGACGAGGCCGCATTGGACGCTCTGTTCCAACAGCACGACCTCACAACTCGACTCCCGGAGGACTACCAGTGGATGGTGCGCCTGAACGATTTCAGCGCCAGCCTCCAGCAGCGTATTCGCGCCAGTCTCGGCGCTGCCGTCGGCATCGCCGCGCACGCGCCGCAACTGGCGCGCATCGCCGCGGCCAATCAACAAAGCGGACAGACCCTGGCGCAATCCTCGGAACTGATCGCCAGCGCCAGCGAGCAGGTCACCACTACCCTGGATGCCGAACTGGTGCCTGGTGCCGGCGAAGTCGCGCGCCTGTCCGCCGAGGTTTCCGCCACCCTCCATCAGTGCCAGGAAAGTGGCCAGGCGGTGCTGCGTCAGGTTGAAGTAATCGACGCCAGCGAGGCGCAACTGGCTCAGGTGATCCAGCAACTGGCCGGGCAACTCGATGAAGTGAGCAAGGTCATCGGCGTGATCGCCAGCATCTCCCAACAGACCAATCTGCTGGCCTTGAACGCCGCCATCGAAGCCGCTCGCGCCGGCGAGCATGGCCGCGGCTTTGCCGTGGTCGCTGAAGAAGTGCGGCGCCTAGCGGGCCACACCACCGATGCCACTGGCCAGGTCAGCGGCATCATCGAGCGTTTTCGCGAGGGCATGCAGCAGCTTGGCGATGCCGGTCAGCATATGAACCAGGCCGTGGCCGACGGCCGCACCGGCATCATTGCCGTCAGCGCTGGGCTGGACAGCACGCGCCAGGCCATGGATCGTCTCGACGCTCAGGTCGGCCAGATCGCCGCAGGCACCGAGCAGATAGGCCAGGCGGTGCGCTCAATCAATGGCGATGTGCAGAACATCGCCCAGGTCGCCGGAGAACTGCTCGGCAAGGCAGGCCAGGTGCTGCATCACAGCCAGGCGGTGCGCGAGGATGGTGATCGCCTGCTCGCCGGGCTCGGCGACTTCCGCCTGGAGATCCACGCAGCCGTACGCGCCAGCATCGAGCAACTGGCCACACGCCCCGAGTTGGCCGGCGATGTGGCAACAGCCGAACGCCTGCTTGTCGATACGCTGGCACGCGAAAGCCGTTTCGAGCTGTTCTATCTGGTAGATAGCCGCGGCGTGCAGATTTCCGAGAATATCTTCGCCGCAGATGTGGCGCACAGTGAGGGAGCCAGCTGTCGCGGCCGCGACTGGAGCCAGCGCCCCTGGTTCCGTGCCGTGGCCGAACGGATGGAGAGTCATATCACCCAGGTCTATCGCTCCTCGGCGACCGATGATTTCTGCTTCACCGTGTCGGTGCCTATCGTCGACAGCCAGGGGCGCCTGCTGCGAGTGCTGGGCGCCGATGTGCGCTTGTCGGCACTGGTGTGAACAGAGCTGCCTGAGCCAGGTCTGTTGACGCTTCGCCGCGACTGCGCCGGGAGCCCTTTCTCGCCGCAACGCGGCTTGCGCCGGAGCGCCAACAGCGCCTAGGCTGGCGGAAATTGCCGTCACGCCTACAAGGAAGCGCCATGATCCGCATTCACAACTGCAAGGGCCTGTAGCAGCAGATCGAAATCGGCTCGCACCAGCTCCTCGGCGATGTTTCGACCGAGCTCGGTGGTGAGAACGCCGGCCCCGATCCGCACGACCTGTTCGACGCCTCGCTCGGCACCTGCAAAGCCATGACCCTGCTGCTCTATGCACGCCAGCGCGGCCTGCCGCTGGAAGGCATCGACGTCAGCGTCGAACGTGACGACAGCGAAGAACGCCAAGGCAACTACCACCTGATCGTCGAGCTGTCGCTCAAGGGCCCACTGGACGATGCCCAGCGCCAGCAACTGCTGCGCGTCGCCGACAAGTGCCCGATCCACAAGCTGATGACCACTACAGACATCCAGGTCGAAACCCGCCTGGCGGGAGTCACGGCATGAGCGAACTGCAACTGATTCGCCCGCGCGCAGAAGACATCTCCGGGCAACCGATCCTGCGCCCCCTACCCTCGGCCCGCTTTCGCAGCATCGGTCCCTTCGTGTTCTTCGATCATATGCTCGAGCACGCCTACCCCGCTGGCAGCGGCATGAATATCGCCCAGCACCCGCATATCGGTCTGTCCACCCTCACTTACCTGTTCGAAGGTCAGTTGCAGCACAAGGACAGCCTGGGCTCGGATCAGGTGGTGGGCCCTGGCGATGTCAGCTGGATGACCGCAGGGCGCGCCGTCGCCCATGTCGAGCGTACGCCGCCTGCACAACTAGGTCAGGACAAACGAGCGCATGGCCTGCAGGTCTGGCTGGCGCTGCCAGAGGCCGACGAGCAGTGCGAGCCGAGCTATAGCCATCACCCGGCCGAGTCGCTGCCGCGCAGCGATGCCATGGGCGTACAGATCACCTTGATCGCCGGCAACGGCTTCTGCCTCGAATCGCCAGTGCCGGTTCGTTCACCGACCCTGTATGCCGAGCTGCGCCTGACCGCCGGTGCCAATCTGCTGATACCCGCCGAGCACAGCGAACGCGCGCTGTACCTGATCGACGGCGAAGCGGAACTCGATGGCGAAGCGCTGCCCAGACACACCATGGCCGTGATCCCGGCTGGTGAAACACCCGTCCTCAGTGCCTGCGGCGAATGCCACCTGGCACTGATCGGCGGCGAGCCCATTGGCCCACGACGGATTAACTGGAACTTCGTCGCCACCACCCCGGAGCTGATCGACCAGGCGCGCCAACGCTGGGCCGCTGGCGACTGGCCGCAGGTGCCAGGCGAAACCACGCGCATCGAGCTGCCGCGCTAACTCCATCCCGTGCAGGCGCACAACGGCGCCTATCACCGCAAAGGACTGCCCTCTTGCCTATGTATCGCACCCTCGCGTGCCTGCTGCTTTTGTCTACGCAGGCCCTGGCCGATCTACCCCATTTCGAACCTGAGCGAAGTCCTCGATCAACAGGGAAACTGGCTGCTGATTCGTTACGCCTCGCGCAAGGGACCATTGGAGCGCTGGGTATCACTCGACGAGGCCTACGGCCAAACTCGGCCATGACGCCTCTCCCTATGAATATGCTGTAACGCCTTCGCAGTTTTTTGTTACCTGTGCGTGATCCAGAAGCGCAGTTGCCGGGTATAAGCTGCATGCGGATTTCTCAGGCCAACGGATGACCCATGGCAGATCGCAACTTCGATTACGAAAGCACCCTGGAAGCCTGCGCACGCGGCGACGAACGTGCCTTCCAGACGCTCTACCGGCAAGAGGCCGGGCAATTGCTCGGCCTGGCCATCAGCATGCTGGGCCGCCGTGATATTGCCGAGGACTGTCTGCACGACGCTTTCGTGCGTATCTGGCAGCACGCCGCGCGCTATAGGCGCGAACTGGGCAGCGGTCGCGCCTGGGTGCACAGCATCCTGCGCTACCGCGTGCTGAATGCGTTGCGCAGTGGCAACCGGCATGCCGAAGTGGACGATGACTTCATCGAACGTGTGCTAGACGACAGCCCGCAGGCCGAAGCACAAGCGCTGGAGCAATCCGAGCAGCGCCTGCTGCGTCGCTGTTTGCAGCGCCTGGAAAGGCCGCGCCGCCATCCGATCCTGCTGGCCTTCTACCGCGGCCTGACCCACGAGCAGATCGCCAGCCGCCTGAGCACACCGCTGGGCACCATCAAAGGCCGTATCCGCGCCGGCCTGCGCGCGCTGCAGGAGTGTCTGCAAGCATGATTCCGCACGAACCCGAAGAACGCCGTGCCCTGATTGGCGAGTACCTGCTCGGTCTGCTCGACGAGCAGGACGCCGCCGAGGTTCAGCAGTTGCTTGAATCGGATGAAAGTGCTGCCCGTATGGCCCTGGAATGGGAACGGCACTTTCTCGACCTGAGCGACCAGCTACCGGCACATGCGCCCTCCCCGGCACTCTGGACACGTATTCGGCAGAGTCTGGGCCTGCACGTTGAGCCACATCCGAGCCCGCTGGCCAACTGGTGGAACAGCCTGCTGACCTGGCGCCTGACTGCCGCCGCGCTGGCCATGGCGCTGCTGGTCGCCGTGCTGATGCCGCTGCTGCGCACCCCGGACATCGCCGGCGAACGCTATACCGTGGTGCTGCAGCAGCCAGGCGAAGCGGCCAAACCCGGTTGGGTGATCCAGGTCAGCAGCGATGGCACGCTCTCGCTCGATCCGCTGGTCGCCGATCAGGTCCCCGAAGGTCGCGACTTGCAATTCTGGACGCTGATCGATCCGGCCGACGGCCCACGCTCGCTGGGCCTGGTCGAGGCTGGCCAGCCGCTGCGCCTGCCTGCCGAACAGATCGGTGCGGTGCAGGCGGGGCAACTCTTCGAGCTGACCCTCGAACCTGAAGGCGGCTCGCCCTACAACCGCCCCAGCGGCCCGGTGCTGTATATCGGTCGCGCCGTGCTGGCCAACGCCAACTGAGTGGGTTGCCGGCCACATGGCCGGCAATCTTTCCACCCCCGATTACCCTGCGGAAAAAATATTTTCCTCCGCCGACATCCAACTCCGTTCCTCGCGGGTATAGCTCACAGGTGTTTCGTCGAGGCACCTGCGAAGCCGGCCAGCCGGCTTCGTCTCGATGCTGAAACCTTTATGAGGAACAACCATGAAACGCATCACTACCCTTTGCACCGCCAGCCTGCTGACCCTGAGCGCAGGTGCCGCCAGCGCCACCGAACTGCTCGCACTAAGCGCCGATGGCAAGCTGTTCAAGGTCGATGTCGCCAGCCTCAAGGTCACCGCCAGCATGGCGGTCAGTGGCGCCAGCGACCTGCGCGGCCTGGATGTGCGTCCGGCCAGCGGTCAGCTCTACGCCCTCAGCGGTACCGATCAGCTCTACACCCTGGACGCCACAAGCGGTAAAGCAACTGCAGGTAGCAAGCTGCAAACTGCGCTGTCCGGCAGCGGCCAGGCGGTGGTCGATTTCAACCCGGTGGCCGACCGCCTGCGCCTGCTCGGCCCGGACGGCACCAGCCTGCGGGTAAACGTCGATACCGGTGAAGTGGCCGTAGACGGCAAAGTCGCCTACGCCACCGACGGCCCCTACGCCGGCAAGCAGCCCAAGGTGGTCGCCGGTGCCTACACCAATGCCTATGCCGGTACGCAGAGCACGGCGCTGTACAACATCGACCTGGCCAGCAGCAGCCTGATGCTGCAGAACCCACCAAACGATGGCGTGCAGCAACTGGTCGGCAAGGTCGCCGATGGCCTCAAGGCAGCTGCACTGGATATCGCCAGCGACGGCAAGGGTGGCAACACCGCCTACGTATTGACCGGCAAGACCCTGCACCAGCTGGATCTGACCAGCGGCAAGCCCACCACCCTGGGCGACGTCGCCGATCTGCCGGACGGCATCATCGACATCGCCGTGCTGCCCGCGAAGTAAGATGAAAAAAGGCTGCGCCCATCGGGCGCAGCCTTTCGTTCAACGCATCGCAAACCTGGCGTCACTGCTCGGCGAATACCTCATCGAACAGATCGTTCATCGCCTTGAATGCTCGCGCGGCGACCACCGGATGGTATTCGTTGCGACCCGGCACGTTGGCCTTGGGGTTGGTGAACGAGTGCACGGCACCGCCATAGCTCACCAATTGCCAATCAGTCTTGGCCGCCTTCATCTCGGCGATGAAGCCGTCGACCTGCGCCTGCGGTACGGCGGGATCATCAGCCCCATGCAGTACCAATACCGGCGCCTTGATGTTCTGGGCATCGGCCGGATTGGGCGTATCCAGATTGCCGTGGAAGGATACGAAGCCTTTCAGCGGCGCCCCAGAGCGCGCGAGTTCCAGCACCGTGCCGCCACCGAAGCAGAAGCCGATGGCACCCAGCTTGCTCAGATCCAGTGCCACCTCGCCGTTCTGCGCCTTGAGTACCTCGACTGCAGCCTGCGCACGCTTACGCATCAGCGGGCGATCTGCACGTACGGCAGTGGCCGCGGCCCCTGCTTCTTCGGCATTGCTGGGACGAATGGATTTACCGTACATGTCGGCGACGAACACCACGTATTTGTCGCCTGCCGCGCGGGCGGCCTTGGCCACGGTGTCTTCATTCACCCCCATCCAGTTGGGAACGGCGAGCAGCCCAGGGCGCGGCGTGGTGACCGAATCGTCGTAAACCAGCACGCCTTCGAAGGCTTCGCCATCGATTTCGTACGCAACTGTCTTGGTCACGACCGCCGCATCGGCAAGACCGGCGAATGCGGCGCACAACAGGGGAACCAGTGTCTTCTTCTGCATGATGAGACCTGCCCTTGGCAATGGTAGGCCCCTAACAATAGCCTCACCTTCGACAATGACCAAGTCGAGAGGAGGCGGGTTTTAGACAGGAGATTTCAAGCGGCAGGTTATTCGGCCCAGCGTTCCTTGATCTGCAGAATCTCGGGCAAACAAGCGATGAACAGCTCGACCAGACGGGGATCGAAGTGGCGCCCACTCTGTTCACGCAGGAAACCGACTGCATCGTCCACGGACCAGGCCTGTTTGTAGGGGCGCACGCTGGTCAGCGCGTCGAACACATCGGCAATGGCGACGATGCGGCCCTCCAGGGGAATGTCCTCGCCACTCAGACCGTTGGGGTAGCCGCTGCCATCCCACTTCTCATGGTGCGACAGGGCAATGCGTTGCGCTGTGCGCAGCAGCCCCGAGCTGTGCTCGCCGATTATCCGCGCACCGATCTCCACGTGCTGGCGCATCACCTGCCACTCCTGCTCGTCGAGCTTGCCCGGCTTGCGTAGCACGGCATCGGGTATGCCAATCTTGCCGACATCATGCATGGGTGCCGCATTGAGCAACTCCTCGGCAGCGCTCTCGCTGAAGCCGGCGGCCAACGCCAGCACCTTGGAGAAATGGCTCATGCGGATAACGTGCAGGCCGGTCTCGTTGTCCTTGTATTCAGCCGCCATGCCCAGGCGCTGGACGATCTGCAAGCGAGTCTGTTTCAGCTCATCGACCCGCACCAGTGACAGGTGGGTACGCACACGTGCACGCACGATCGGCGGGCTCACCGGCTTGGTGATGTAATCCACCGCGCCGACCTCGAAGCCCCGCGCTTCATCGTCGACATCGCCCAGGGCGGTAACGAAGATCACCGGAATCGTATTTAGTAACGGATTGGCCTTGAGCTGTTCGCACACCTCATAGCCAGTCATGCCCGGCATCATCACGTCGAGCAGAATCAGGTCGGGCCGCTCACGCTCGACCATTTCCAGGGCGCGCGGCCCTTCCTTGGCGAACAGCAGGCGATAGTCCTCCTGCAGGATATGGCGCAGCACCTGCAGGTTAGTGGGTTCGTCGTCGACCAACAGTAATAGCGGGCGAGTATCGGCAGCCAGGGTCATGATGCAGTCGCGTCCTCATCTTGCAGTCGCAGCAACAGTCGATCGAGCACCTGCAGGGCCTGATCGAAATCAAAGTCATCCAGCGCCTGGCGTATGTCGTTCAGGGCCGCGCTGTGGGCCGTACTCTCGGTGGTCTGCGCCATGGCTGCAAGGACTTCATCGTCCAGACCGCCCCGCTGCAGCGCCTTTCGCAGCTGACTTGCCTGTTCACGCAGCGAGCGTGCGTCAACAGCCGAACTTTCGCTCGTAGACGCCGTATCCGGCACCTGCGGCACTACGTCCTTGACCGTCAGAAGGGCCTGCTCAAGCTCCGCAATCAATGCGGGCAACCCCTGCTCGTCCTGTGCCTGAAACGCCCGCTCGATCGACTGCCCCAAAGTGGCAAGGCTGCTCATGGCCAAGTTTGCGGCGGCACCATGTAGGCGATGCGCAAGCGCCTCGCCCTCTTGCCAGTCGCGTGCCGCCAGCAGTCGACTGAGGCGCACCGCCAGATCATGCTGTTCGCCAATGAACGTATTGATCGCCTGAGCCATACGCAGCGGCCCGCCCCACAGGCTGCTGCCGCGAACCCAGTCGAACAGGCCGTCGTCGGCGACACGAGTGGCACTGACCACCGCGCTGGGCACATCGGTCAGCCCGAGCAGGCGTGCAATTTCCCAGAGCAGTGCGTTGAGATCCAAAGGCTTCGAGGCGAAACCATTCATCCCCGAGTCCAACGCAGCCTGACGGTCCTGATCAAGTACGCTGGCGGTCAGAGCGATGATCGGAATCGGCTCTCGCGCCTCGGCGGCTTCCAGCTGGCGGATCCGCCGTGACGCTTCCAGGCCGTCAACACCCGGCATCTGCACATCCATCAGGATCAGATCGAAACGCTGCTGGGTGAACGCCTGTAGTGCGCCTTCACCATCGGCGACGCAGTGTACGCGATGGCCGAAATGCTCCAGGGTCAGTTGCAACAATTCGAGGTTCTGCGGCACGTCATCGGCAGCAAGAATATTCAGCTGCCCCAGTTCAGGCAGCACGGCGCGTTGCTGCGACGCCAAGCGCTTGCCGGCGCGCAGCGGCAATTCGATGCTGAAGCAACTGCCTTGCCCTTCGGTACTTTCGACCCGCAACCGCCCCCCCATCAACTCGACCAATTGCCGAGAGATGGTGGTACCGAGGCCGGTACCACCGAAACGTCGACTCATCGACGCATCGGCCTGGGCGAACGGCTCGAAGATCTTCTCCAGGCGGTCGGCTGCGATACCAATGCCGGTGTCTTTCACCGCCAGACGCATCGCCCCTGGCTCCCCCGTCACCTTCAGACGAACCTCGCCGTGCAGGGTGAACTTGACCGCATTGCCCAGCAGATTGGTCAGAATCTGCTGCAAACGCAGTGGGTCGCCGCAGAAAAAATCGGTAGTCGTAGCCGGATAATCCAGATGCAGTTGCAAGCCTTTACTTTCGGCCGTCAGGCGCTGCGTTGCGAGCACCTGCTCACACAGTTCGCGCAGGGAGAAATCCAGTTGCTCCAGCTCGATGGCGCCACGGTCGAGCTTGGCCGTGTCGAGGATGTCATTGAGCAAACCCAGCAGCGAACGCGAGGAATGCTGCACGGTGCTCAGGTGACGACGCTGCTCGCTGGAAAGGGGCGTTTCCAGCAGCAGGTCGGTAAAGCCAATGATGGCATTCATCGGCGTACGAATTTCATGACTCATGTTGGCCAGGAAGCTGCTGCGCGCGGCAGCGGCGGCCTCGGCGCGATCACGGGCAGCCCGCAGATCCTGTTCCATGACGCGGCGCGGGGTCAGGTCGGTTGCCAACTTGACGACCTTGAACGGCTTGCCGTCGGTGTCGAGGATTGGGTTGTAGCTGGCCTGAATCCAGACATCCCGTCCGCCCTTACCAAAGCGGTGGTATTCGCCTGCACGAAAATGACCTGCGCGCAGATCCATCCAACCCTGGCGATAGGCATCGCTTGCTACCAGCTCAGGAGCGCAGAACATACCGTGATGGCGCCCTACCACTTCCTCCTTGCCATACCCAAACAACGCCAACGCATTGTCATTGATCTCGAGGATATTGCCGTCGAGGTCGAACTCGATCAGTGCCATCGCCTTGCTGATCGCGGTGACCTTGCCCTCGTACTCGGCATTGCGCCGCTTGGTTTCGGTCTGGTCGAGCAATACACCATCGATCCAGCGCGGCACGCCATTCTCGTCGCAAACCGCGCTACCGCTCTCCCAGATCCAGTGTTCGGTTCCGCTACGATCAAAGAGACGATATTCGACGGTATAGTTGCGCCCTTGCTCAATGGCCTGAACGACCTCGTCAGCGACCCGCTGGTAGTCGTCCGGGTGATACATATCGGCAATCGAACAGCGGCGACTGATGAAGTCGTCCGCGCTCCACCCTGTGAGGGTCTGTACCGCATCGCTGATAAATATCATGGTCCAGTCCCGGTCCAGCATGCAGCGAAACGACACACCAGGAATGTTGCTGATCAACGAGCGGTACTGCTGCTCGCTGTCACGCAGGGCTCTCTCCATGGCCTGTCTTTCGCTGATGTCGGCGACGAATACCACGAACAGCGGCCGGCTGCCTGAATGGGTAACGCCAACGCTGATGCGCACAGGTTTTTCTTCACCCTCTCGAGTCAGGCACACCAGCTCCTGCTCGCCCGCCGGCATCGTCAGGCGTCCGGTTCTGAGGTAGCTCTCCAGTAGTGCCTCCACCTGTTCGACATGGCTGGCAGGCATCAGCGAGCGCATGTGCATGCCCACCAGCTCGTGCGGTGACCAGCCGAATAGGCGCGAAACCGCACGATTGGCCGAGCGCACAGTGCCGGTGTGATCAACGGTGACGATGGCATCCAGCGCGGTATCGAAGATCGAGCGCAGATGCTGTTCGCTGGCCTTGAGCTGGAGGCTCATGCGGCGATAGCGCAGCAGCGTGTTGGCCGCCACCACGAAGACCGTCAGAGTGACGGTCAGCAGCGTGATGGCAATGGCGATATAACCACTGTCGACCACTGCCATCGGCACCTCGGACTCCGGCGTGCCGACAAAACGCGCCGCGGCCATGCCGGTGTAGTGCATGCCACTGATCGCCAGCCCCATCACCAGGGCGCTGAGCAGAAGCGCCCAGAGCGTCGGCAAACGCCCCTGCAGACCGAAGCGTACCCACAACGCCAGAATGGCCAGGGCAACGGCGACAACGATGGACAGGGCGAACATCCAGGGGTCATAGCGCAGCAGAGGCGCCATCTGCATCGCCGCCATACCGCTGTAGTGCATGGCACCTATACCGGCCCCGACCAGCACACCCCCAACACAGAGTTGCAGCAGGCTCAAGTCGCGCCGCGCCAGCAGAGTAAGTGCGACCCACGAAGCAGCCAGGCTCGGCAGCATCGATAACAGCGTGATGCCCAGATCGAATCGCACTGCCGCACACAGTTCGAAGGCGAGCATGCCGAGAAAATGCATGGACCAGATGCCGCCGCCGAGGGCGAGCGAGCCGGTGAAAATGGTGATCTGCCGGGCGACCGGATGCGAATTGACGCGCGCTTCGCCGGCCAGCTGCAGCGCCATGCCGGCGGCGAATACGGCAATGGCCAGCGACAACAATACCAGAGAAGTGTCATAGCTACTGAGCACAAGGACACTTGGGTCCGCGCCCATCAAGAAGAACAACTCGAAAATCGACATACCACCCCAAGGCACTGCAGAACGCCAGCCAATTGCCAGCATCTGAAACGACGGGGTCGCGCTTGTCAATTAAAGCCGATCAATCGCGCCCATAGAAAAGCCCGCCGAAGCGGGCTTGTTCTACAGCTTGGCCAACTCAGGCAGAAAGTTCCACCAACAGCTTGTTCAGACGCTGCACGTAAGCGGCAGGGTCTTTCAGGCTGTCGCCAGCGGCCAATGCGGCCTGGTCGAAGAGGATGTGCGACAGATCAGTGAAGCGATCCTCGTCCGGCTCAGCATCCAAGCGCTCGATCAGCGGGTGCGCAGGGTTGAACTCGAAGATCGGCTTGGCATCCGGCACTTTCTGCCCGCTGGCTTCGAGGATCTGGCGCATCTGCAGGCCGAGATCCTGCTCACCGATGGCAAGAATAGCCGGCGAGTCGGTCAGGCGATGAGACACGCGTACCTCGGCGACCTGCTCACCCAGCGCCCCCTTGAGACGCTCGATCAGTTCCTCCTTGGCCTTGGCGACTTCTTCCTGGGCCTTCTTATCCTCTTCCGAGTCCAGCTCACCCAGATCCAGATCGCCACGGGCCACGTCGACGAACTGCTTGCCGTCGAACTCGGTCAGGTAGCTCATCAGCCACTCGTCGATACGGTCAGTGAGCAGCAGCACTTCGATGCCTTTCTTGCGGAAGACCTCCAGGTGCGGGCTGTTCTTGATCTGTGCGTAGCTTTCGCCAGTGAGGAAGTAGATCTTGTCCTGACCTTCCTTGACGCGGCCCAGGTAGTCAGCCAAGGAAACTGACTGCTCGTCACCTTCACCAGCAGTGGAGGCGAAACGCAGCAGGCCGGCGATCTTCTCCTTGTTGGCGAAGTCTTCCGCCGGACCTTCCTTGAGTACCTGACCGAAGGCCTTCCAGAAGGTCTTGTAGTCGTCCGGATTGTCCTTGGCGAGTTTCTCCAGCATGTCCAGCACGCGCTTGGTCAGCGCCGACTTCATCGAGTCGATGACCGGACCGGACTGCAGAATTTCGCGGGAAACGTTCAGCGACAGGTCGTTGGAATCGACCACGCCCTTGATGAAGCGCAGGTACAGGGGCAGGAACTGGTCGGCCTGATCCATGATGAATACGCGCTGCACGTAGAGCTTGAGGCCCTTGGGCGCTTCGCGGTGGTACAGATCGAACGGTGCGCGAGCCGGCACATAGAGCAGCGAGGTGTACTCCAGCTTGCCTTCTACCTTGTTGTGGCTCCAGCTCAGCGGGTTCTCGAAATCGTGGCCAACGTGCTTGTAGAACTCTTGATATTCCTCGTCCTTGACCTCGGTACGTGGACGGGTCCACAGGGCGCTGGCACGGTTGACGGTTTCCCACTCCACTTCCGCGGGTTTGTCTTCACCGTGGTGCTCCTTCGGCAGCTCGATGGGCAGCGCGATATGGTCGGAGTACTTCTTGACGATGTTGCGCAGGCGCCAACCATCGGCGAACTCTTCCTCACCGCTCTTGAGGTGCAGAACGATACGCGTACCGCGCTCGGCCTTGTCGATGGTGGCAACCTCGAACTCACCCTCGCCTTTGCTCGACCAGTGCACGCCTTCGCTGGCCGGAGTACCGGCGCGGCGGCTGAACACCTCGACCTGATCGGCGACGATGAATGCCGAGTAGAAGCCCACACCGAACTGGCCGATCAGGTGCGAATCCTTCTTCTGGTCACCAGAGAGGTTCTTCAGGAAGTCTGCCGTGCCGGATTTGGCGATGGTACCCAGGTGCGCGATGACTTCCTCGCGGTTCATGCCGATACCGTTGTCTTCGAGGGTAACGGTCTTGGCATCCTTGTCGAAGGACAGACGGATCTTCAGATCGGCGCCACCTTCGAGCAGTTCGGGCTTGGCCAGCGCCTCGAAACGCAGCTTGTCAGCGGCGTCGGAAGCGTTGGAAATCAACTCGCGCAGGAAAATTTCCTTGTTCGAGTACAGGGAATGGATCATCAGATGAAGCAGCTGCTTCACCTCGGTCTGGAAGCCCAGGGTTTCTTTTTGAGTTTCCACACTCATGGTCTTCTAACTCCACATGCAGGACTATGCCGCGCGAGCGGCGGATGTCCTGCAGATGGGGGCAGCGCGATCAATTTCAAGGGCTTAGGGTTCCAGCAACTGCAAACGGCCGATTTCTTCCGGCTTGAAACTGAAACTGGCCTGCCCGCCGCCACTGCCCATCTGCTGAGTGAGGCGAATGCTGCCATCGGCGTCGACGCCGACGAAGCGCCCCTCGACCGTACCGCCACTGGCGCGACTCAGGCGCATGCTGAGGTTGCGATACTGTTCCGGATTGCGCTGCAGGCGCGCCAGACTGAAGCGTTGCCGGCGGTCGACCGGGCGACTCAGGCGCTCCTCGATCGAGGCCGCCTCGCGCTGCGGCGTAGCCTGAGCGGTGGCAATTACAGGCAATGCCGGGAAGCGATCACCTTCCACGGCCCAGCCCTGCTCGGCACGCTTGTACAGGCGCACCGGCAGACGCTCGCTACGCCCGTCAATCTGCGCTTCGACCTGCAGCTCCAGGCTGTCACCCTCGAAGGTGAACACCGGCAGCTTCAGCTCGCTCACCTTGCGCGTGGCGAAGCGCCGCTGCAGATAGTCCTGCAGCACATGGGCAATGGTGTCACGGGAATCGAAACGCGCATCGACCTGGCCATCGACATAGCGCAGGCGATCACGGTACAGCTCGACCCGGCCACTGAGGCTGGTTTTGAAGCGCGGCGGCAAGACCAGATGGAAATCGCCGACCAGTCGGTTCGGCTCCTGCGGCTGCAGGTCCAGATGCAGGGTGTAGCCACGACTCAGACGACGCGCCTCGGGCAGATCTTGCTCCGGTAACAGCCAGCTCAGCTCTACCTCTGGCAGGCTACCGCTGTCCTGGGGCAGCACGTCGATACGTACAGGACCCTCGACTGGCTGCGGCAGGCGGATACTCAGTTCACGCAGGGCGAAGAAATCCAGGCCTTCGCGCAGCACCAACACGCCATCGATCAGCTCACCCTGCTGCGGGTGAAATGGTTGCCCGTTGAGCTCTCCGCGCAGATTGATGGCAAGCTCGGCCGGCGCCTGCGCTTCGGGCTTGAGCCAGTCCAGGCGGACGATCGCCGCCAGACGTTCGGCATCCTTACTGGCCAGCAACGTGAGACCTACCACGAGGGGAATTACACCAAGCCCGATCAGAGTGACCGCACTGCGCGCTCGCTGCCAGTGGCGCACGATGTAAATCAGGGTAATCGGCGGGATCAGGCTGCCCCAGCCCCACAACAGGCTGATGGCGAACGCCCGCATGACCAGCCATATCAGACCAGCCAGCATCAGCAGCAGGCCACCAATTATCAGCAACGCATCCATCTACAGGGTCCTTGTCATGATTTCGCTGCGCTGCCGATCCGTTCCAACTGCCGGGTAAGTCTCAAGCGCTCAGGGCTCATCGACCTTGAAGTGGGCACGGGCGGTGGCAATCGGTTCGGTCTGTTTGGTCTGCCAGGCGGTAATCGCCACGTTGGCCACCCGACGCCCCTGCCGCCAGACCTGGCACTGCGCATAGGTGTCACGATAATGGCCGGCGCGCAAGTAATCTATCGAGAAGTCGATGATTTTGGGCAAATGTGGAATGCCCATGAACATCAATAGATGAAGCATGGCCGCATGCTCCATGAAACCGGCGATTACGCCACCATGCAGCGCAGGTAGTACCGGGTTGCCGATGCAATCGCGATTGGCTGGCAGGCGAAAGACCATGTCGTCGCCCAGGCGCAGGCACTCGATACCCAGCAGTTTGGCGTAAGGGATCAGACTGATCAGCGGGTCGTAGTCGTTCTGCTGGTGCGCACGCGCCACCAGTTGTTCCAGGCTCAACTCGCTCACGCTCCACCGCCTTGCTGAATATTCTGTTTCAACTCAGCGCCACCCTGCGCGGCCTTGCCCATGCGCATGAAGGTGCCGACCACGTGGGCAATCGGTTGCTGCGGGTCGTCCTGATAGGCGTAGCCGCGGGTGAAGATGATGTTGGGGGTAACGCGATAACACTCGGCGAAACCGAACACATCCTTGCCGGGCTCGGCCGGGTGCATGTAGTCGATGCGCAGATCGAGCGTCGGGCAGATCTCGAACTCCGGCAGTACGCAGACCGTGGAGATACCACAGGTGGTGTCCATCAGCGTAGTGATGGCACCACCATGGATCACACCGGTGTCCGGATTGCCAACGATATGTGGTGTGTAGGGCAAGCACAGCGTCAGTCCCTTGCCGTCGGCCGACTCGACACGCATGCCCAGCACCTGACAATGACGCAACGCGGACAAAAACCGCTGTGCCCGCTCCTGAATCGACTGTTCGCTCATCACCCTGCCGCTCTGCTATGGCAAAAACAGCGAATGATAGCGCCTTGTGCCTGGACTCACACCAGTCCCTGTGCCGCTCTCATCGCCTTGGGAACTTATTGGCACTACCGACATTCAAAGTGACTGTGTGTTCTGGGGTCAACCCAGCCACCTATAACTCTCACACATGGAGTGATGACCGTGAACAAACCTCTGACTTATGCCCTGCTGCTTGCCACTGCCCTGGGTCTCGCCGCCTGCGAGAAAACCCCGGAAGACAAGATGGAGTCGGCCAAGGAGTCAGTCTCCGAAGCGATGGAGAACCTGGGCGATGCAGCCAAAGACACCGGCGAAGCCATCGAACAGAAAACCAATGAAGTCCTGGGTAACGAACCCACCACCGGCGAGAAAATTGAGGATGCGGCAAGCGATGCGGCCGACGCCATCGAGGATGCTGGCGACGAAGTCAAAGACGCTGTCGACGGTCAGTAACCTAAGCAAAAACCAAGAAGGCCCGCAATGCGGGCCTTCTTTCATTTCAGCGCCGGGCTGATCATCAGCAGCAGGCTACAGGCCAGGCCCACCACCCATACCAGGCTGCGCTGCCAGTGCAGATCCCACCAGTAGAACAGCATATACAGCACGCGACTGACGACAAAAGTGACGGCCAGAATATCGATCAAAAAGCCGTAAGTCTGCGTGGTATGCGCCATCAGCACACCAACCGCGAACAGCGGGAACGCCTCGATGCTATTCAAATGCGCGGCCAGAGCACGCGCGCCGAAACCCGTTAGCCGCGCCTGCTGGGCGCGCGGGTGATGGTTGTCATAGCGACCACCGCCCTCCTCGGCCATGGCCTTGGCCACCGGGGCCTTGGCGATGAAGATCAACAAGGCGCTGATGAAGACGCACCAGAACGGCAGGCTCATTCACTCTTCTCCTTGGCCACCTCAGCGGCCGGCGTTGGCGTATAGACCATCACTTCCAAGACATCGGAATGGAATTCTCGGCGATAAAGCACCACGACAACGCCGGCAGTCACCAGCATGAAGAACCATGGATTGATAAACCAGGACAGGGTTGCCATACCGAAATAATAGGCGCGCAAACCGAAGTTGAACTGGTTGGCCGCCATCGAAATCACCCGCGCCGTGCGCTCGGCGAAAGCCTTGCGCTCCTGCTCGGTGACATGCCGCTCGCCCAACATTGGCGCTGAACCCACCAACACCGCTGCGAAGTTGTACTGACGCATGCACCAACTGAAGGTGAAGAAGGCATAGACGAAGATGATGCCCAGGCACAGCAGTTTGATCTCGGATAGACCACGACTGGCTTGCTGCACGAAGGGAATGTCAGCCAGCAGCGACAAGGCACGGTCGGAAGCGCCCAGCACGGTGAGGATACCGGCCAGGATAATCAGCGTGCTGGAGGCGAAGAACGAGGCATTACGCTCGAGGTTACCGATCACGTTGGCGTCGGCAATGCGATTGTCGCGCAGCAGCATGCGGCGCATCCAGTCCTCACGGTACAGATGCAGCACACTGGCGAGGCAGGGAGTGGTTTGCGCTTTTGCCGAGGCATAGCGGGTGTAGCCGCCCCAGCACAGAACGAACCACAGCGCGGCCAGAAAATGAGGCAAATACGGGTAACTGTTGAGCATGCCAACTCCTTGTAAGACTGCGAAGGATTATAGCCAGGCTGCCTCTTTCCTTGTTCGACAAAAAAGGCCGCCTCGTGGGCAGCCTTATTTTCTTTCGAGCGTGCCTTACGCAGCAGTAGCGCTCTGACGCAGGCTCAGGATGCGATCCAGTGCCACCACCAGAACCAGCGTCACCGCCACCGGCAGCAGCCAGCCCAGGCTCTGGCCGGCCAAAGGCAACTGCCCGAACCACGCGGGGACCTTGTCCGCCCAGGGAGTCGCGGCAACACCGTCGGCAACGCCGAAGACCAGCGTAACGGCCATCACCGGCACGAAAACCAGCGACTGGGAGATCCACAGGCGGTTGGCCAGGCTCAGCGCAACCAGAACGATAGCCAGCGGATAAAGCCCCACCAGAACCGGAATCGAGAAACTGATCAGTTGAGTCAGGCCCTGATTGGCCACCACCAGACTGAACAGGCCGAAGACGATCACCACGCTACGGTAGGAAACCGGCAACAGCTTGCTGAAGAACTCACCACACGCAGTCAGCAGGCCAACCGCAGTGGTCAGGCAGGCCAGGGTGATAACCACTGCCAGCAGCAGGCTCCCGGTGGTACCGAAGGTGTGCTGCACGTAAGTGGTCAGCACCTGCACGCCGTTCTGCGCATCACCCGCGATGCCCTGGCTGGTAGCGCCGAGGTAGAACAGCGCCAGATAAACCAGCGACAAACCGGTGGCGGCGATGACGCCAGCGATCACCGAGTAACGTGTGACGAGGCCGGCGTCGTTAACACCACGGTCACGAATGGCGCTGGCGATCACGATGCCGAACACCAGTGCACCCAGGGTATCCATGGTCAGGTACCCCTGAAGGAAGCCCTGCACCAACGGCGCGTCACGGTAGCTTTCAGCTACAGCGCCAATCTTGCCAGCAGGCGCGAACAGCGCTGCACCGCCCAACACCAGCAGCGCAGCCAACAGGACCGGCGTGATGAATTTACCGATACGGTCGACCAGGATTGAGCGAGAGGAACAGCACAGCAGCGAAATACACCAGGGTATAGATAAGCAGTGGCGCACCGTCGTTGCCGGTGAACGGCGCGATACCCATCTCGAAGGACACCACGGCGGTGCGCGGCGTAGCGAACAGCGGGCCGATGGCCAGGTACACCGCTACCGCAAGGATTCCACCCGCCACTTTACCCAGTGGCGCGGTGAGCAGATCCATACCGCCGCCCACTCGGGCCAGGGCCACCACAGTCAACAGCGGCAGGCCGACACCGGTCAGTAGAAAACCGATGGCGGCAGGAAGCAGGTTCTCCCCCGCCGCCAGGCCGGCACTAGGCGGGAAGATGATATTGCCTGCGCCGAGAAACAACGCAAATGTCATGAAGCCGAGGGCCAGGAGGTCCGAGCCTTTCAAACGAGTCATAAAGGGAAATACCACAGACAGGAAATCGAAGAGTTGCGGGGGTTTCCTTGAGGGATCGGGGAAACGTCGCCCGAGCGTTTGGCTCGAACCACTGCAGGCATCGCCAGGCGCTTGTGGCGCAACGGACACGATAAGGCGCGCATACTAACGAAAAGCGCCCATCAACAGCACAGTTGACGGACGAGCTGTCGAACTGGCGTAACTGACTGTCGCATCGACAAAAAACATCGAAAATCTGACCACCACACTTGCGAAACTCTGCCGCCGACACCAGAAACGCCAGTAACAGACTCAGCAACTCACTCGCAACGTAGAAGTCATCTCAGCGACAAAGGCCGCTTTCCAGCGGCCTTTGTCGCTGAGCATCACCCTTACTCGGCCAGGCGCCAGGTGGTGCCGCCCTTGCCGTCTTCCAGCACCACGCCCATGGCAGTGAGCTGGTCGCGAATGCTGTCGCTTTCTGCCCAGTTCTTGTCGGCACGGGCCTGCAGGCGCGCGGCGATCAGCGCCTCGACTTCGGCGGCATCGACCTTGCCGGCAGCTCCGGCCTGGAGGAATGCATCGGGTTCGAGCTGCAGCACGCCAAGCACGCTGGCCAGTTGCTTGAGCTGGGCGGCCAGGCCAGCAGCAGCCTGCACGTCGGATTCACGCAAGCGGTTGACCTCGCGGATCATCTCGAACAACACCGCACAGGCTTCTGGTGAATTGAAATCGTCGTCCATCGCCGCGCCGAAACGCTCGACGAACGCCTCGCCACCAGCAGGCGTAGCTTCCGGCAGGCCTTTGAGGCCGTTGTAGAAACGCTCCAGGGCGCCCTTGGCTTCCTTGAGGCTCTCCTCGGAGTAGTTGATCGGGCTGCGGTAGTGGCTAGACACCAGCAGGTAGCGCACCACCTCCGGGTGGTACTTCTCCAGCACCTCACGGATGGTGAAGAAGTTGCCCAGGCTCTTGGACATCTTCTCGCCATCCACACGTACCGCGCCGGCGTGCATCCAGGCATTGGCGTACTGCTTGCCGGTGGCTGCCTCGCTTTGGGCGATTTCGTTCTCGTGGTGCGGGAACACCAGATCCGGGCCGCCGCCGTGGATGTCGAAGGTCTCGCCCAGGCAGCAGGTGGACATCACCGAGCACTCGATATGCCAGCCCGGACGTCCTGCGCCCCAAGGCGACTCCCAGCTCGGCTCGCCCGGCTTGACGCCCTTCCACAGGACGAAGTCCAGCGGGTCTTCCTTGGCCTCGTCGACCTCGATGCGCGCACCGACCTTCAGGTCTTCGATCTTCTTGCGCGACAGCTTGCCGTAACCAACGAACTTGCCGACGCGGTAGTACACATCGCCATTACCCGGCGCGTAGGCAAAGCCCTTGTCGATCAGGGTCTGGATCATCTGGTGCATGCCGGCGATATAGCCGGTGGCGCGCGGCTCGATGTCCGGGCGCAGTACGTTCAGACGACCTTCGTCCTCGTGCATCGCCGCGATCATGCGCTCGACCAGCGCCTCGAACGGCTCGCCGTTCTCGTTGGCGCGCTTGATGATCTTGTCGTCGATGTCGGTAATGTTGCGCACATAGGTCACATCGTAGCCACGCTGACGCAGCCAGCGGGTGACCACGTCGAAGGCGACCATCACCCGGGCGTGACCAATGTGGCAGAAGTCATAGACAGTCATGCCGCACACGTACATGCGCACGCTGTTACCGATCAGCGGCTTGAACGGTTCTTTGACCTTGCTGAGCGTGTTGTAGATCGACAGTGCCATTACTGCCCCCACGAATCGCGCAGGGTGACGGTACGGTTGAACACCAACGCATCGGCAGTCGAGTCCTTGTCCAGGCAGAAGTAGCCTTCGCGCTCGAACTGGAAACGATCCTCGGCCGCTGCCTTGGCCAGCGACGGCTCGGCGCGGCAACCGGTGAGCACCACCAGCGAATCCGGGTTGATGTTGTCGAGGAAGCTACCGCCCTCTTCCGCTTTCTCGGGGTTGGCCGAGCGGAACAGACGATCGTACAGGCGCACTTCGCACTCAACGCTCTCGGCCGCCGGCACCCAGTGGATCACACCCTTGACCTTACGGCCTTCGGGGTTCTTGCCCAGGGTGTTCTCGTCGTAAGAGCAACGCAGCTCGACGATATTGCCGGCAGCGTCCTTGATGGCCTCGTCAGCACGAATCACGTAGCTGCCACGCAGGCGCACCTCACCACCTGGGATCAGGCGCTTGAAGCCGTCCGGCGGGGTTTCTTCGAAATCGCTGGCGTCGATGTAGATCTCGCGGGAGAACGGCAGCACGCGGGTGCCGATGTCCTGCTTGGGATGGCGCGCCAGCTCCAGGTTCTCGATCTGGCCTTGCGGGTAGTTGGTGATCACCACCTTCAGCGGTTTGAGCACGCACATGGCACGCGCGGCGTTGGCGTCCAGGTCGTCACGAATGGCGAACTCGAGCATGCCGATGTCCACCAGGCCGCCGGCGCGGTTGACGCCGATCATGTCGCAGAAAGCGCGGATCGAAGCCGGGGTATAGCCACGGCGACGGTAACCGGACAGCGTCGACATGCGCGGGTCGTCCCAACCGCTGACGTGCTTCTCGTCCACCAACTGCTTGAGTTTGCGCTTGCTGGTGATGGTGTAGTTCAGGTTCAGCCGGGCGAATTCGTACTGACGCGGCTGCGCCGGCACCGACAGGTTGGTCAGGAACCACTCGTACAGCGGGCGATGGTCCTCGAACTCCAGGGTGCAGATGGAGTGAGTGATGCCCTCGATGGCGTCCGACTGGCCGTGGGTGAAGTCATAGCTCGGGTAGATGCACCACTTGTCACCGGTCTGGTGGTGATGGGCGTGGCGAATGCGATAGAGAATCGGGTCGCGCAGGTTGATGTTCGGCGAAGCCATGTCGATTTTGGCACGCAGCGAACGGGCGCCATCGGGAAACTCACCGGCCTTCATGCGGGCGAACAGGTCGAGGTTCTCTTCGACGCTGCGCTCGCGGAACGGGCTGTTCTTGCCTGGCTCGGTCAGGCTGCCGCGATATTCGCGCATCTCTTCGGCATTGAGGTCGCAGACGAAGGCCTTACCGGCCTTGATCAGCTCGATGGCCCAGGCATGCAGTTGCTCGAAATAATCGGAGGCGTAACGCTCCTCACCGGCCCACTTGAAGCCCAGCCACTCGACGTCGGCCTTGATGGCGTCGATATATTCCTGGTCTTCCTTGGCCGGGTTGGTGTCGTCGAAGCGCAGGTTGCACTGGCCGCCGAACTCTTCGGCCAGGCCAAAGTTCAGGCAGATGCTCTTGGCATGGCCGATGTGCAGGTAGCCGTTGGGCTCCGGCGGGAAGCGGGTCACGATCTTGGCGTGCTTGCCGCTATCCAGATCAGCCTGGACGATGGGGCGCAGGAAGTTGGCAGCTTTTTCGACGGTAGGCTTGCTCATGGTGTCCTTAACAATACTGGCGCGGCACAGGGTAGGCCGCTTCGGGCAAAGTCCGTATCATAACCAACCTGTCAAGCCCCTGACAGGGTGCATACCACCCTGACAAGCGCTGTTCACCCCCGAGCCATCGGCTCGAACCTGCCCCATCACGGATACGATCATGATCAAACTGCACACCAACCACGGCGTCATTACCCTGAACCTGTTCGCCGACAAGGCCCCGGAAACCGTAGCCAACTTCGAGCAATACGTGAAGGAAGGCCATTACGACGGCACCATCTTCCACCGTGTGATCGGCAACTTCATGATCCAGGGCGGCGGTTTCGAGCCGGGCATGAAGCAGAAGCCGACCCGCGCACCGATCAAGAACGAAGCCAACAACGGCGTCGCCAACAAGATCGGCACCGTCGCCATGGCCCGCACCATGGAGCCGCACTCGGCCAGTGCGCAGTTCTTCATCAACGTCGCCGACAACGCCTTCCTCAACCACAGCGCGCCGACCGTTCAGGGCTGGGGCTACGCCGTATTCGGTGAAGTGGTCGAAGGCATGGACGTGGTCGAGAAGATCAAGGGCGTCGCCACCACCATGAAATCCGGCCACCAGGACGTACCGGTGGACGACGTGATCATCGAGAAGGCTGAAGTCGTAGCCGAGTAAGTCGATGATCCTGCTGATCTCCGATCTGCACCTCGAAGAGAAACGCCCGGACATCACCCGGGCGTTTCTGCATTTTCTCGCCACCCGCGCGCGTCAAGCCGAGGCGCTGTACATCCTCGGTGACTTCTTCGAAGTCTGGATAGGCGACGACGGCATGACGCCCTTCCAGCACGAGATCGCCCGTGCCCTGCGCGAACTGAGTAATGCCGGCACGCGCATCTACCTGATGCATGGCAATCGCGACTTCCTTATCGGCAAGGCGTTCTGCCGCGCGGCGGGCTGCACCTTGCTGAGCGACCCGCACAAAGTGCAGATGGGCGGCGAGTCGGTCCTGCTGATGCACGGCGATAGCCTGTGCACCCTCGATGTCGGCTACATGAAGCTGCGCCGCTGGCTGCGCAATCCGCTGTCGCTGCTGATCCTGCGTAACCTGCCGCTCACTACCCGGCAGAAGCTGGCGCGCAAGCTACGCAACGAAAGCCGCGCACAGACGCGGATGAAAGCCAGCGAGATCGTCGATGTCACGCCCGAGGAAGTGCTCAAGGTGATGGACGAATACGGCGTGCGCACGCTGATCCATGGCCACACCCATAGGCCAGCCGTGCACGAACTGGAAGTGAACGGCCAACCGGCACGCCGTATCGTGCTGGGCGACTGGGATCGTCAGGGCTGGGCATTGCAGGTCGATGAACAGGGCTTCAACCAGGCACCGTTCGAGCTCACGCCTGCAAACGTCTCCAAGCCGTAGCCCATAAAACGGTTGCAGGAGCGGCTTCAGCCGCGAAAAGCCACGATGTAGGGCGGGTGAAACCCGCCATTTCCCTCGCGGCGGGTTTCACCCGCCCTACCCGTCTATTGCAGTGTTCGCGGCTGTTTTATGCGGGCACGCCACTATGGAAACGGAACTGCTCATCTGGCGTAGTGATCAGTTCCTGCTCCACCGCGCGCACCACCTCGATACGCGCATCCACGTCGGCAGCATCACCATACAGATAGGCAAGCTTGAGGTAACCGCGGTAGTGGCGCCCTTCGCTCTCCAGCAATCCGGCGTAGAACTTGGCCAGCTCGGCATCCAGTCGCGGCACCAGCGCGGCAAAGCGCTCGCAGGAGCGCGCCTCGATGAACGCACCGACCACCAGCACATCCACCAGCCGCTCCACTTCGCCACCACGCAACAGCGCACGCAGGCCGGCGGCGTAGCGCGAGGCGGATACATGGCGGACCTCGATACCGCGCCCGCGGATGATCTTGCTCACCTGCTCGAAGTGCACCAGTTCCTCACGGGCCAAACGCGACATTCTCGCGGTCAATTCGGTCTTGGTCAGGTAGCGCCCCATCAGGCTCAGTGCCGTCTGTGCCGCTTTGTATTCCAGGTTGCGGTGATCGAGCAGGAGGATCTCCTGCTGGCGCAGGGCCTCGTCCAGCCAGGTCTCAGGGGTAGCGACGCCACCGAGAAACTCGAGAATTTCCTGCAGGATCGTTACAGGTTCCTCGCCATTACTCGGAACATGCTTGGTAATTGACATCATATTTGAAGCGCTCTCGGTGCTGGCGAGGTTGGAAATGGCGGGCCATTATACGAGTGGCAGGCCGGACGACCAGCATGCTGTTGATACAGGTCAACATGCCGCTGATAACGACCCGCCTATAGTTGGATAACTGCCATTCACGCTCAGGGAGATGACCATGCAAGCGATCCGCAGCATTCTGGTGGTGATGGATCCCCAACACCCAGAAGCCCTCGCACTGAAACGGGCAAAACTGATAGCCGGGGTAACCCAATCACACCTGCACCTGCTGGTCTGCGAGAAGAAAGGCGACCACAGCGCGTGGCTCAACGATCTCAGCAGCAGTCTCGCCGGGGAAGGTTTCAGCGTCTCCACCCAGCAGTCCTGGCATGAAAACCAGCACCAAACCATCATCGCCGTGCAGCAGGCCGAGGGCTGCGGCCTGGTGATCAAGCAGCACCTGCCGGACAACCCGCTGAAAAAGGCCCTGCTCACCCCGGAAGACTGGAAGTTGCTGCGCTATTGCCCAGGCCCGGTGCTGATGGTCAAGACCGAGCGCCCCTGGACCGGCGGCAACATCCTCGCTGCCGTGGACGTCGGTAACGCCGATGGCGAGCACCGCACCCTGCATGCCGGCATCATCAGCCATGGTTACGATATCGCTGGCCTGGCTAAGGGCACGCTGCACGTGACCACCGCGCATCCGACCCCGATGCTGTCGGCTGCCGATCCGACCTTCCAGCTCAAGGAAACCATCGAGGCCCGCTATCGCGAGCAATGCCGCAGTTTCCAGGCCGAATACGACATCAGCGACGAGCGCCTGCATGTGCTGGAAGGCCCAGCCGACGTGGTAATTCCGCAAGTTGCCCACCAGCTCGATGCGGCTGTCACGGTGATCGGCACCGTGGCGCGCACCGGGCTCTCCGGCGCACTGATCGGCAATACCGCCGAGGTCGTACTCGACGCACTGGAAAGTGACGTGCTGGTGCTCAAGCCTGACGAGATCATCGCCCACCTCGAAGAGCTGGTGGCGCAACGCTGAGCCAGCTCCCGAAACGAAAATGCCGCTCTGCATGAGCGGCATTTTTCTTTCCCTCCGGGCCGGACTAGACTCGCAGCTCCAGACCTTCCCGCAGAAACTTCGGCGCGATGTAACGCTCGTAGTGCGCTTCAGAGAGCAGGAAGAATTCGCGATCGATGGCGTCACGCAATTCGGGCAGCGCCCAATTGCGGAACTCAGGCAGTACGACCATGCCGTACGCCTCCAGCTGATTGATCATCCGCGCACCACGTGCGATCAGCTGATAGGCCCAGCAGTAAGGCGACTGTTGCGGTACGAAACGAATCTGCCGCTGCTCCAGCTGACTACGTAGACGCTGCTCATCGAATACCTCGACCTTGCCCGCCATCACCTGCACCAGCAGCACTTCCAGACGCGTCCAGACGGCGCGCTTCTCATCGTCGTTGTAGCTGTTCCAGTTGATCACCTCATGATGGAAGCGCTTGCAACCGCGGCACACGACATCGCCGTAAACGGTTGAGCACAGCCCCACGCAGGGCGTCTTGATGCGCTGATTGGACATGGCGAAACAACATAAACAGCAAAACGGCCTGGCATCTTAGCCCTTTGTCTAATCCAGATCACCCCTGCCGATACGGGGACATCGACTTAACTTTATTCGCGCTTTCCATTAGAATCGGCCCGCCTTTTATGGCGCCAATGTCCGTTGGAAGCTGTTTTCAAAGCGTCACGAGCACAGTCGATCCTGCAGGTACGATGGCGGCGCAGCCACTTGGAGTCCCCCCGAGCGTCTGCGTCAGCCCTCATCAGAAACCGTCCTGCCGGCGTAAAACTTTGAAAGCAGCTTCTACAAGAGACTCATGAAACCTCGGCTGCTCGGCTCATAAAGTCGAAAAGCGCCTGATTCATGAGTATCTGGATCGCGTCCCGGACAACCCTTTGGGACCACTGATGAGGGTAATAACTGTGCTTGAAGCCTATCGCAAACACGTAGCAGAGCGTGCCGCTCAGGGTATCGTGCCCCAGCCGCTGAACGCCGAACAAACCGCAGGCCTGGTCGAGCTGCTGAAAAACCCGCCGGCTGGCGAAGAAGAATTCCTCGTAGACCTGATCACCAACCGCGTACCGCCAGGCGTCGATGAAGCCGCCTACGTCAAGGCAGGTTTCCTCTCTGCCGTTGCCAAGGGCGAAGCCACTTCCCCGCTGATCACCAAGCAACGCGCCGTTGAGCTGCTGGGCACCATGCAAGGCGGCTACAACATCGCCACCCTGGTCGAACTGCTGGACGACGCCGCTCTGGGCGCCGTTGCCGCCGAGCAACTCAAGCACACCCTGCTGATGTTCGACGCCTTCCACGACGTCGCCGAGAAAGCCAAGGCTGGCAATGCCAACGCCAAGGCCGTGCTGCAGTCCTGGGCCGACGGCGAGTGGTTCACCGCCAAGCCAGCCATCGCCGAGAAATACAGCCTGGCTGTGTTCAAGGTGCCTGGCGAAACCAACACCGACGACCTGTCCCCTGCCCCGGACGCCTGGTCGCGCCCTGACATCCCGCTGCACGCCCTGGCCATGCTGAAAATGGCCCGCGACGGCATCGTGCCGGAGCAACAAGGCGCCATCGGCCCGCTGAAGCAGATCGAAGAGATCAAGGCCAAGGGCTTCCCGGTTGCCTACGTCGGTGACGTGGTCGGTACCGGTTCTTCCCGTAAGTCCGCCACCAACTCGGTGCTGTGGTTCTTCGGTGACGACATTCCGTACGTTCCGAACAAACGCGCTGGCGGCTTCTGCTTCGGCACCAAGATCGCCCCGATCTTCTACAACACCATGGAAGATGCCGGCGCCCTGCCGATCGAGTTCGACGTGTCGAACATCAACATGGGCGACGTGATCGATGTCTACCCGTACGCCGGCAAAGTCTGCAAGCACGGCACCGACGATGTCATCACCACCTTCGAACTGAAGACCCCGGTGCTGCTCGACGAAGTCCGCGCTGGCGGCCGTATCCCGCTGATCGTCGGCCGCGGCCTGACCGAGAAGGCGCGCGCCGAACTGGGCCTGGGCGCTTCCGACCTGTTCAAGAAGCCGGACCAGCCTGCTGCCAGCACCAAGGGTTTCACCCTGGCGCAGAAGATGGTCGGCAAGGCCTGCGGCGTCGAAGGCGTACGTCCGGGCACCTACTGCGAACCGAAGATGACCACCGTCGGCTCCCAGGATACCACCGGCCCGATGACCCGCGACGAGCTGAAAGACCTGGCGTGCCTGGGCTTCTCGGCTGACCTGGTGATGCAGTCCTTCTGCCACACCGCGGCCTATCCGAAGCCGATCGACGTCACCACCCACCACACCCTGCCGGATTTCATCCGCACCCGTGGCGGCGTGTCCCTGCGTCCGGGCGACGGCATCATCCACAGCTGGCTGAACCGCATGCTGCTGCCTGACACCGTCGGCACCGGTGGCGACTCGCACACCCGCTTCCCGATCGGTATTTCCTTCCCGGCCGGCTCCGGCCTGGTGGCCTTCGCCGCCGCCACCGGCGTAATGCCGCTGGACATGCCAGAATCGGTTCTGGTGCGCTTCAAGGGCAAGATGCAACCGGGTATCACCCTGCGTGACCTGGTCCATGCCATCCCCTACTACGCCATCCAGAAAGGCCTGCTGACCGTCGAGAAGAAAGGCAAGAAGAACATCTTCTCCGGCCGCATACTCGAGATCGAAGGTCTGGACAACCTGACCGTCGAGCAGGCGTTCGAGCTGTCCGACGCCTCCGCCGAGCGTTCGGCTGCCGGCTGCACCATCAAGCTGCCGGAGTCGGCCATCGCCGAGTACCTGAAGTCCAACATCACCCTGCTGCGCTGGATGATCAGCGAAGGCTACGGTGATCCGCGCACCCTGGAGCGTCGTGCCCAGGCTATGGAAGCCTGGCTGGCCAACCCGGTCCTGATGGAAGCCGACAAGGACGCCGAGTACGCCGAAGTCATCGAGATCGACCTGAGCCAGCTCAACGAGCCGGTACTGTGCGCCCCGAACGACCCGGACGATGCCCGTCTGCTGTCCACCGTGGCCGGCGACAAGATCGACGAAGTGTTCATCGGTTCGTGCATGACCAACATCGGCCACTTCCGCGCTGCCGGCAAGCTGCTGGACAAGGTCAAGGGTGGTATCCCGACCCGTCTGTGGCTGTCGCCGCCGACCAAGATGGATGCTCACCAGCTGACCGAAGAAGGCTACTACGGTATCTACGGCAAGGCCGGTGCGCGTATGGAGATGCCGGGCTGCTCGCTGTGCATGGGTAACCAGGCACGTGTGGCTGCCAACTCCACCGTGGTCTCCACCTCCACCCGTAACTTCCCGAATCGCCTGGGCGATGGCGCCAACGTGTACCTGGCCTCTGCCGAACTGGCAGCGGTCGCTTCGATTCTCGGCAAACTGCCGACCGTCGAGGAGTACATGGCTTACGCGAAGGATATCGACAGCATGGCTGGCGACATCTACCGCTACCTGAGCTTCGACCAGATCGCCGACTTCCGTGAAGCGGCAGCCAACGCCAAGATCCCGGTCGTTCAGGCCTGATCAAAGCGTAGTGAAAGGAGCCCCGCCTAGTGCGGGGCTTTTTTATGGCCTGCCACTCTGTCGACTCGTCAGCGCACTCATCACAAACGGCGACGCCCACTTGGGACGCGTGTCTTCTGGCATATGCCTTGCTTCGTCACTTCGTATACAGCCGTTCCAATGGCGGAATGGCTTGATCGACAACGGCGTCGTATCGAATCCCGGATCTCTCGCGCCTGGATCTGGTACGACGTTTTTTATGGGCAGCCGCCCATGAATCAACGTCTTTTTGCGTGAAGGTAAGGAAGCAGCATGAGCGAACACGACACCCCGCGCGACGATGCCCTGGCCTGGGCCTGGGGTAGCGACGCCCCGGAGAAGAGCATGCTGAACATCGGCTTCATGGCGCTGAGCGATTCGGCTTCGGTGATCGTCGCCGCGACTCAGGGCTTTGCCGAGAAGTACGGGCTGAGCCTCAGACTGCAACGTCAGACCTCCTGGGCCAGCTCGCGCGACCGCCTGCTCAGCGGCGAGCTGGACGCCGCCCACAGCCTGTATGGGCTGATCTATGGCGTGCAGCTGGGCCTTGGCGGCGCCGCGGCCACCGACATGGCCGTGCTCATGGGGCTGAACCAGAACGGCCAGAGCATCAACCTGTCGCACACCCTGCAAGCCGCTGGCGTGACCAGCGGCGAAGCACTGCGCCAATACGTGCACCAGCATGAAGCACGCCTAACCTTCGCCCAGACCTTTCCCACCGGCACCCACGCGATGTGGCTTTACTACTGGCTGGCCAGCCAGGGCATTCATCCACTGCGCGACGTCGACAGCGTGGTGGTGCCGCCGCCGCAGATGGTCGAGCACCTGGAGGCCAAGCGCATCGATGGTTTCTGCGTTGGCGAACCCTGGACCGCCAAGGCCGTCGATGAACAGCTCGGCTGCACCGTCACCACCATTCAGGCGATCTGGCCGGATCACCCGGAAAAGGTGCTGGGCTGTACCCGCGCCTTCGCCGAGCAGAACCCCAATACCGCTCGCGCCCTGATCATGGCGGTGCTAGACGCGGCACGCTTCATCGACGAGAGCGAAGAAAACAAACGCAGCACCGCCCTGCTGCTCAGCGGTAGCGACTACGTCAACGCACCGGTTTCGGCGATCACCCCGCGTTTTCTCGGCCACTATCAGGACGGCCTCGGCCATGCCTGGCAGGACGAGCATCCGCTGCGCTTTCATGCCGGCGGGCTGGTCAACCATCCCTATCTGTCCGACGCCATGTGGTTCATGACTCAGTTCCGCCGCTGGGGCCTGTTGCGTAGCGATCCCGACTACCTGGGGGTGGCCCGCCAGGTCCAACAACTTGCACTGTACCGCGAGGCCGCGTCGACGCTGGGCATACCGGTGCCGGGGGAAATGCGTAGCTCCATCCTGCAGGACGGCACGTGCTGGGACGGCAGCGACCCGGCCGCCTACGCGCGCAGCTTCCGCCTCCATGCCCTGGCCGATAGCCCGGCTGTCGCCCTGTAATTGCCGGGAGAGCATCCGATGCTGCGTATCCTTCTGATCAACGACACCCCGAAGAAAGTCGGTCGCCTGAAATGCGCCCTGATCGAAGCGGGTTTCGAGGTGATCGACGAATCCGGCCTGACCATCGACCTACCTGAGCGGGTCGAGGCGGTACGCCCTGACGTCATCCTGATCGACACCGAATCCCCCGGCCGCGACGTGATGGAGCAGGTGGTACTGGTCAGCCGCGATCAGCCACGGCCGATCGTGATGTTCACCGACGAGCACGACCCCGGCGTGATGCGCCAGGCGATCCAGAGCGGCGTCAGCGCCTATATCGTCGAGGGCATTCACGCCCAGCGCCTGCAACCGATCCTCGACGTCGCCATGGCCCGCTTCGAGAGCGACCAGGCACTACGCGCTCAGCTCCAGGCGCGCGATGCCCAGTTGGCCGAACGCAAACGTGTGGAACTGGCCAAGGGCCTGCTGATGAAGATGAAGAGCTGCAACGAGGAAGAGGCCTATACCCTGATGCGCCGCCAGGCGATGAGTCGCCAGCAGAAGCTGATCCAGGTGGCCGAACAGATCATCGCCATGCACGACATGCTCGGTAGTTGACTGTTGCGCTACGCCGCTCGCTGGCTGTACTGGACAGCGAGACGGCGGCGCGCGTATCTTCGCCGCAGGCTGCAGCAGTGGCCAACGTCGCTCGGACGGTTCCGGGCGCTTACGTACTTCGAGGAAATCATGGCTGATAACGCCAAGCGTCGCTTTGCGCGCATCGATCGTCTGCCCCCCTACGTCTTCAACATCACCGCCGAACTGAAGATGGCTGCACGCCGTCGCGGCGAGGACATCATCGACTTTTCCATGGGCAACCCCGACGGTGCGACGCCGCCGCACATCGTCGAGAAACTGGTGCAGGTCGCCCAGCGTGAAGACACCCATGGCTACTCCACTTCCCGCGGTATTCCGCGCCTGCGCCGCGCCATCTCGCGCTGGTACAAGGACCGCTACGACGTGGAGATCGATCCGGAAAGCGAAGCCATCGTCACCATCGGCTCCAAGGAAGGCCTGGCACACCTGATGCTGGCCACCCTGGATCATGGCGACACCGTGCTGGTGCCCAACCCCAGCTACCCGATCCATATCTACGGCGCAGTGATCGCCGGTGCCCAGGTGCGCTCCGTGCCGCTGGTGCCGGGCGTAGACTTCTTCGCCGAGCTGGAACGCGCCATTCGCGAGTCGATCCCCAAGCCGAAGATGATGATTCTCGGCTTTCCCTCCAACCCCACCGCGCAGTGCGTGGAGCTGGACTTCTTCGAGCGCGTGGTGACCCTGGCCAAGCAGTACGACGTGCTGGTGATTCACGACCTGGCCTACGCCGACATCGTCTACGACGGCTGGAAAGCCCCGTCGATCATGCAGGTGCCGGGCGCCAAGGACATCGCGGTGGAGTTCTTCACCCTGTCCAAGAGCTACAACATGGCCGGCTGGCGCATCGGTTTCATGGTCGGTAACCCCGAGCTGGTCAGCGCCCTGGCGCGGATCAAGAGCTACCACGATTACGGCACCTTCACCCCGCTGCAGGTCGCGGCCATCGCTGCCCTGGAAGGCGATCAGCAATGCGTGCGCGATATCGCCGAACAGTACCGGCAACGCCGCAACCTGCTGGTCAAGGGCCTGCACGAGATCGGCTGGATGGTTGAGAAGCCCAAGGCCTCGATGTACATCTGGGCCAAGATCCCCGACGCCTACGCGCACCTGGGCTCGCTGGAGTTCGCCAAGAAGCTGCTGGCCGAGGCCAAGGTCTGCGTCTCGCCGGGCCTGGGTTTTGGCGACTATGGCGACGACCATGTACGCTTCGCCCTGATCGAGAACCAGGACCGCAGTCGTCAGGCGCTGCGCGGCATCAAGGCGATGTTTCGCGCCGACGGTTTGCTGCCAGGCAAGCCGGCCAAGGCAGAAACCGACTAAGCATTGAAGGGCGCCGTGAGGCGCCCTTTCTACATGGGCATGGAAATCGACAAGTTCTGCGACAATTCAGGACGTTACGTACGCCAAGCGGTGGTTTCGAGCAATTGCCCGGCAGAGTGAACGCCCGTACACTGCGCGCCCCTTCCCTGACGGTTCTCCCCAATGCTCTTCGTTTTGCGCATGCTGTTGATGGGCGTGCATTTCATCCTGGCCGGCTTGCTCGGTCTGCTGCTCGGTCTGTGCCGTCCTTTCAACCCTGATAACAGCCGCCTGTGCGCACGCCTCTATTCGCTACCCGCCCTGCGCCTGCTGAGCCTGAAGCTCAAGACCGATGTACGCCCGCTGCTGGAGCATCAGCGCTCCTGCGTGATCATCGCCAACCACCAGTCCAACTTCGATCTTTACGTGCTTGGCCGCGTGGTACCGAAACGTACCGTGAGCATCGGCAAGAAGAGTCTCAAATGGGTGCCATTCTTCGGTCAGCTCTACTGGCTGGCCGGCAACGTGCTGATTGATCGCAGCAATGCCGTCGCCGCCAAGCGCGCGATGCTCACCACCACCGAAACCCTGCGCAATCGCGACACCTCGATCTGGGTATTCCCGGAAGGTACGCGCAACCTCGGCCGCGGTCTGTTGCCATTCAAGAAGGGGGCATTTCAGATGGCAATCGCGGCCGGCGTACCGATCATCCCGGTGTGCGTGAGCAACTACAGCCAATCCATGCGTCTGAACCGCTGGAACAGCGGCCGCATCATGATTCGTTCGCTGCCGGCCATCCCCACTGCCGGCCTGAGTCTGGATGACATGCCCGCGCTGATCGAACGTTGCCAACAAGCCATGAGCGAATGCATCAGCAGCATGGACAAGGAACTGGCCTCGGCATGAGGCCTGACGCGAGGCGCCATCGCGAGCAGGTAGCTCGCGCCAGTCATCAAACCTATCGATAGTTACTCTGCCGCGCATCCATTATTCAATCGAAATGACTTAGGCGATTCTGTGCCCACGCCAACTCCTGACCTGGAGCACAGAACATGTCCCGCCTCTCTCAAGCTGCCCGCAACGGCGCTCTCGCTGCCATCGGCCTGTACCTGATCAGTACCTCGACGGTGCTGGTCGTGAGTTACGCCGCCGTCCAGCCAAGCACTCCGACCTTTGCACAAGCAGGCCCACTACAGAGCCTGATCGCTCATCTGCCCGCCCTGCTCGGCGCGCGCTCGTAAGGTTGAGTGAACGGCCATGATCAAAAATTACCGCACCCGCCTGCTGGTGCTCGCCAGCCTGTCGCTGCTGACCACCTTGCTGGCCCTCACTGGCATCGGCAAAGGTTCGGCTGGTGCCGTGGCGCGCAACATCGAATGCAGCCACAAACTGGCTCATCACCTGGACCTGGCCGAAAGCCTCAAGCGGCAGCGCAGCAGCCCGCCACCGAGCAGAAGCGAACGGCTCTCGCCTTACTTCGTGCTCACTCAGCAGGCATGAAAAAGCCCGGCTGACCGGGCTTTTTCATGTCTCGATATCAGACTCAGGCCTTGGCTTGCTTGCCCTGAGCGACAAAACGCATCATCCACTCCGCCACAGCACTGCCCTGCTGCGAGTGTTTGAGGCTATCCACGCCCTGCTGATAGATCTGCTCGCCAAGATGCTGCTGACGTAGCTCAAGCAGCGCCCGCGAGTAATCGTGGACGAATTCCGGGTGTCCCTGGAAGCACAACACCTGATCTTCGATGTGGTAGGCACCGATCGGGCAGAAGTCGCTGGAAGCCAGCAGCGTGGCCTTTTCCGGCAGGCGAGTGACTTGGTCCTGGTGGCTGATCAGCAACTGCAGTTCGTCCAGCGACGGGCTCATCCACTCGGGTTTGTTCTCCAGGCGATAGCTGTGCACCCCTACGCCCCAGCCCTGCTCCGCGCGCTCGGCTTTCCCACCGAGCAGCAAGGCCAGCAGCTGGTGACCAAAACAGATGCCCAGCAGCTTGTCGCCGCGCTTGTAGCGCTCGAGCAGATACTCCTTGAGGGTCTGAATCCAGGGATCGCTGCCGAAAGAATCCGCCTTGCTGCCCGTCACCAGATAGGCATCGAATTTCTCGCTATCGGGCGGGTAATGGCCATCCACCACGTTGTAGACACTGAACTCCGCCGCAACCGGCTGCTGAGCGAACAACTGCTCGAACATGCGGCCATAGCCCTGATACTGGTCGACCAGTTCGGGGCGGAGGATGTCAGTTTCCAGAATACAGATACGCAGTGGCATGAGGTTTCCTGTGGTGAACACGCGGGCGGGTAATTTGTGCGTTTTTCTTAACATATGAATTCGCACAAATAAATAGCCAACCTTGATTTTCAAGCAGATCCGCGATTATCGGCGCTGTGCAATGCCACGAACGGTCGTCAATTAAAATTGACGAAACTTTACCCTGCCAGTGCGTGGCGACGCTTCATCAGCCGCTTCGATAGCTACCATGCACGCCATTCACTTCTGTGATTGCACGCCCGCAGCGAATATCGCCACATCGGGCAGTCGCCCCATCGCACAGAAGGCAATCGATCATGAGCATCTACGCCGCACTCGCCAGCTTCGCCGCCGCTTCCGCCTTCCAGACCGTCGCACCGGTTCGCGCCGAGCAGGCTGCCGCCGCAGCCCGCGACGTTCGTTCGAGCTGACACAACCCAGGAGAGAGGAGAGCCGCCATGCACAGCCAACTCAGCCTGGACGCCTACGGCGTCACCTACGCCCACCTGCAAGATGGCAGCCTGCAGTTCGAAACCGAAGCCGCCCTGCAACTCGATGATGGCAGCATGTTGACCCTGCGCATGCCAACTCGTCATAGCGAGATGCTGGCGATCCACGAGGCCGTGTGCATCCGTCAGGGCTGGTGCCAGGCGGCGTGAGAAAGCGATGGTCTAGACTCCTCGTGACATTCACGGAAGGAGGAACTGGCCCCATGCAAACACGCAATCTGATCACCCTGTTCGCCGGCAGCCTGCTGCTTGCCGGCAACGCTCTAGCAGATCGCCCCGGCAGCGACTGGATCAGCATCGACGAGGCTCTGAGCAAAGCACGTGCAGCTGGCTACACGGAGCTACACAAGATCGAAGCCGACAATGACGGTTACTGGGAAGGCGAAGGCCTGAAACAGGATGGCCGTCTTCACGAATTTCGTATCGACGGCAAGAGCGGTGCAGTGATTCGCGACCAGTTGGAAGATTGACTGAAACGGCCCTTTCGGGCCGTTTCTGCATCCGTAGGGGGCGCCGTGCGCACCGGGGACACTCCGCTTAAGCGGTGCGCATGGCCTGGGCGGCCCCGCGACACCCTACAAGGGAGGCTCAGAACGTCTCGCCCTTGGCGGCCTTTTCCAGCAACAGGGCTGGAGGCAGGAAGCGCTCGCCGTACTGCTCGGCCAGGTACTGCGCACGCGCGACGAAGTCCTTCACCCCGTACTGGTTGATGAACTGCAGCGCACCGCCGGTCCAGGCGGCGAAGCCGATACCGAAGATCGAGCCGATGTTGGCATCGGCCACCGATTTCAGTACACCCTCCTCCACACAGCGCACCGTCTCGATGGCCTGGATGAACAGGATGCGGTCACGCACGTCCTCCTGCGAGATCTGCGCATCGGCCTTCTCGAAACGTGCCTTGAGCTCGGGCCACAGGTGCTTCTTGCCTCCTACTAGGTAGTCGTAAAAGCCCATGCCCGCCGCTTTGCCCGGACGCTTGTACTCGTTGAGCATGAGGTCGATGACCGCAAAGGCCGGGTGTTCCGGGATGGATTTGCCCTCGGCCGCCAGATCCTTAATGGTCTGCTGACGGATGTGGTTCATCAGACTCATCGACACTTCGTCGCTGATCGCCAGCGGGCCGACCGGCATGCCGGCCTTGCGCGCCTCGTTCTCGATCATCGCAGCGCTGACGCCTTCGCCAAGCATGGCCAGGCCTTCGTTGGTGAAGGTGCCGAACACCCGCGAGGTAAAGAAGCCGCGGCTGTCGTTGACCACGATGGGCGTCTTCTTGATCTGCATGACGTAGTCGAAGCCGCGCGCCAGCGTTTCATCGCTGGTCTGCTCACCGCGGATGATTTCCACCAGCGGCATCTTGTCCACCGGGCTGAAGAAGTGCAGGCCGATGAATTTCTCCGGTTTGGCCACGGCAGCCGCCAGGCCGGTGATCGGCAGCGTCGAGGTGTTGGAGGCGATCACCGCATCGCTCAGCGCAGCAGCTTCGGCTGCCGCGGTGACCTTGCCCTTGAGCGCACGATCCTCGAATACGGCTTCGATGATCAGGTCGCAACCGGCGAAATCCGCCTCGCTATCGGTAGCCTTGATCAGCGCCAGGAAAGCCTCACGCTGCTCGGCCGTCATGTGGCCCTTGGCGACTTTCTTGTCGAGCAGCTTGGCCGAATAGCTCTTGCCCTTCTCCGCCGCCTCGACGGACACGTCCTTGAGCACCACCTCGATACCGGCCGCCGCCGACACATAGGCGATGCCGGCGCCCATCATGCCGGCACCGAGCACGCCGACTTTTTTCGTCTGGGTTTTCGGATAGCCCTGTGGGCGTGAGCCGCCGGCGTTTATCTCGTTCAACTGGAACCAGAAGGTACCAATCATGTTCTTCGCCACCTGGCCGGTGGTCAGCTCGGTGAAGTAGCGCGCTTCGATGATCTGCGCAGTGTCGAAGTCGACCTGCGCACCCTCGACAGCCGCGCACATGATCTTCTCCGGCGCCGGGAAGCAGCCCTTGGTCTTGTCGCGCAATACGCTCGGGGCGATGGCCAGCATCTGCGCCACGTTGGGCGAGCTGGGCGTGCCGCCGGGAATCTTGTAGCCCTGCACGTCCCACGGCTGCTTTGCGGACGGATTGGCGACGATCCAGGCGCGGGCCTTGCTCAGCATCTCGTCGCGATCATTGGCCAGGTCATGAATCAAACCGGCCTTGAGCGCCGCGTCCGGGCGCACCTTCTTGCCTTCGGCCAGATACGGCAACGCCTTTTCCAGACCGAGCAGGCACACCATACGCACCACCCCGCCACCGCCTGGCAGCAGACCCAGGGTGACTTCCGGTAGACCGAGCTGCACGTGGCTCTCATTAAGGGCGATGCGGTGGTGACAGGCCAGGGCGATTTCCCAGCCGCCGCCCAGCGCCGCACCGTTGATGGCAGCAACCACCGGCTTACCGAGGGTTTCCAGGCGGCGCAGCTGACCCTTGATCTTCAGGATCATCTCGTAGAAACCCTGAGCATCGGCCTTGGTGACCTTGATCAGCTCGTTGAGGTCACCGCCGGCGAAGAAGGTCTTCTTCGCCGAGGTAACGATCACCCCCGCGATCGAATCCTTTTCCGCTTCCAGGCGTTCGACGATCTGGCCCATGGCTTCGCGGTATACCGCGCTCATGGTGTTGGCGCTCTGGCCGGGCATGTCCATGGTCAGGACGACGATATTGTCCTGACCTTTTTCGTAACGGATGGCGTCAGTCATTTTTATATTCTCTTCCCAAAACTGCGAGAGCTGCGTAGGGCGGGTGCAACCCGCCAACATACGAATGGCGGGTTTCACCCGCCCTACCGGTCAGACTCGTTCGATGATGGTGGCGATACCCATGCCGCCGCCGACGCACAATGTGGCCAGGCCGTAGCGCAGCTGGCGCTTCTCCAGCTCGTCGAGCAGCGTGCCGAGAATGGCGCAACCAGTGGCGCCGAGCGGATGGCCCATGGCGATGGAGCCACCATTGACGTTGACCTTGTCCTCGCTCACGCCCATGTCCTTCATGAACTTCATCACCACCGAGGCGAAGGCCTCATTGACCTCGAACAGGTCGATGTCGTCGATGGACAGCCCCGCCTTGGCCAGCGCCTTGCGCGTGGCCGGTGCTGGGCCGGTGAGCATGATGGTCGGGTCAGTGCTGGTCACCGCCGCCGCGACGATGCGCGCGCGTGGCTTCAGGCCCAGCTCCTTTCCCTTGGCCTCGGAGCCGATCAGCATCAGCGCCGCACCATCGACGATGCCCGAGCTGTTGCCGGGCGTGTGCACGTGCTCGATACGCTCGACATGGCTGTAGACGCGCAGCGCGGTGGAGTCGAAGCCCATCTGCCCCATCATCTCGAAGCTCGGCTTGAGCTTGCCGAGGCCTTCCAGAGTCGAATCGCCACGAATGAACTCGTCATGGTCGAGCAGCACGATGCCGTTCTGATCGGCGACCGGCACCAGCGACTTGGCGAACGACCCATTGCTGCTGGCACGCGCTGCCTTCTGCTGCGAACGCAGGGCGAAGGCGTCGACATCGGCGCGACTGAAGCCTTCCAGGGTGGCGATCAGGTCGGCGCCGATACCCTGCGGCACGAAATTGCTGTGGATGTTGGTTTCCGGGTCCATCACCCAGGCACCGCCGTCGGAACCCATGGGAATGCGCGACATGGACTCCACGCCACCGACCACCACCAGATCCTCGAAGCCGGAGCGCACCTTCATCGCCCCCAGGTTCACCGCCTCCAACCCAGACGCACAGAAGCGATTGAGCTGCACACCTGCCACGCTGACGTCCCAGTCCGCGACCATGGCAGCGGTCTTGGCGATATCGGCACCCTGATCGCCCACCGGCGTCACGCAACCGAGGACGATGTCATCCACCTGACTGGTGTCCAGATCATTGCGCACTTGCAGGGCGTTCAGCAGGCCGGCAACCAGTTGAACAGGCTTGACGCTGTAAAGCGCGCCGTCCTTCTTGCCCTTGCCACGGGGCGTGCGCACCGCGTCGAAAATATATGCTTCGGTCATGGCGTCCTCGGAGACTATTACGGCGCTGGCGGAACATCACGTTCCGGCCACACCTGTTCTTATTGAGCCTGCTTACCATAGCGCCGAGACGCGATGGCTCAATGACCGAAGCGCTCAGCGCTATTGACCACTGAGCTCAGACGAACGGTCGGTTGCCGGGTTGGCAGTGGCCTCAGCAAGCAAGCGCTCTGTCTCAAGGCCTGCGGCATGTCCTGCGAAGGCGCACATAGCTCGAACGTTTTAACAGGCCTCGGCTAGAAACCAAGTCATCTAAGGAAGTTGTGACACCAACCCTAGAGTTACACATGCGCCCTTGCACAAAGCGGCGCAGGGAGCCGCCGCCGGGTCATGCCGGGGCGGTGAGTCAGAACAACGCCCAGGCGTGACGCAGCGACCTGTCAGGCAGTACCACAGGCATCCAACGCCACCCATAACAACAAAAGGCATACGGCCATGTTCAAACAGCCGAAATACCGCCAGGCTGGCGTCATCCTTTTCGCCACAGCGGTCATCCTGATCCTTCCCAATCTGACCCGTCTGGTCAGTTGATCCCCACTGTCCCCGCAACTGCGCAGACGCCGTAGCGCGCTCAGCGCAGTGCGGGTATCCACCACGCCAGCAGCAGTGGAATCAGCACGAAGGCCAGCAGTGTCGAGCACAGCACCAGACTCGCGACTTGCTCAGGTGAACGGCCTGCGCGCACCGCGAACAGGTAATTGAACACCGCCACTGGCATCGACGATTGCAGCACCAGCACCGCGTGCGCCAAGGGCTGCAAGTCGATTGCCCAGCCGATGATCCAGCCCAGCGCCGCGCCACAAAGAATGCGCAGCAACCCCAGCACCAGGCCGTTACCCAGGTGCTGCACGCGGATACTGGCCAGTGACACACCCAGCGTGATCAGCATCAGCGGGATGGTCATGCCGCCCAACAGGTCGACGGTATTGGCCAGCCAGCGCGGCAATTCAACATCGAGAAACAGTACTGGCAACACCAGCGCCAGGCTGATCATTATCGGGTTTAACAACAGTCCCTTGACTGAAGCCGCGGCTCCGGAGAGCAGCATGCCGATGCTGAAATGCCCCACCGACAGCACCAGGAAAAACGCCACCGCCAATGCCAGGCCAGGCTCACCGAAGGCGAACAGGGCCATGGGCAGGCCCATGTTGCCCGAGTTCGGGAACAGGTAGGCCGGTACCAGCACTTTCCAGTCCAGGCCGAACAGGCGACTCAGCAGCCAGCCGACCAGCCCCATGCATGAGGTCACCAGCACGCAGGCCAGGGCCATCTGCGAGAAGGCCCCCACATCCAGTTCGGCTCGGCTCAGGGTAGACAGCACCAGGCAAGGCGTACCGACATTTAGCACCAGGCGCGCGATGAAATCAGTGGGGTACTGGTGACCGCTGCGCACCCAGCCGTAGCCGATGCCTGCCGCAATCAGTACCGGAGCCAGAACGGCGAACAACTCGGCTAACATCTACTACCCCCGTCACGTCGAGCGAGGCATCCTAGACTGCACAAAAGGCTCGGGCAATGATGCCGGGTCCTATCAATCCGCTCTGGGGTCTGCCATGCGCCTGATTCTCCTGCTCACCAGCCTGTTCGCTCTGCTCACTGCCCATGCCGGTGAAATCGATCAGGCCGCCGCCATCTCCGCCTTGCAGCGCAGCGACAGCCTGCTGATCGACGTGCGTAGCGCCGAAGAGTTCGCAGAAGGTGCACTGCCCGGCGCCATCCGTATCGGCCATGAAGATATCGCCGCCCAGATCGCCAGTGTCGCCCCGGACAAAGATCGCCCCCTGGTGCTCTACTGCCGCAGCGGTCGCCGCTCCGCCATCGCCCAGCAAAGCCTCGAGGAAATGGGCTATAGCCAGGTGATCAATGCCGGTGCCTATGACGAACTACGACCACTGCTGGAGCATCGCGAATGAGAGCTGCCCTGCTGCTGACTTTGGTCATCCTGAGCGGCGTGGCCCAGGCGGCCGAGTTCGAGGTGCAACTCAACGATGGCCGACGCGCCTGGAGCAGCAGCGAACTGCTCGAGCACCCGCAA
This sequence comes from Pseudomonas sediminis, assembly GCF_039555755.1. NCBI lineage: Bacteria > Pseudomonadati > Pseudomonadota > Gammaproteobacteria > Pseudomonadales > Pseudomonadaceae > Pseudomonas > Pseudomonas sediminis. Next base: position 3,858,646 of record NZ_CP154631.1, on the reverse strand, counting down.
GCTCGCGATATCGAGATCATCGATGACGTCAGCTACAAGCGCACCATGCACTACAGCGCCGTGCCGGTCAGTGCGCTGCTGGAGGGTATCGAGCCCGGCGACCATCTCCAGGCCGTGGCGCTCGACGGTTTTGCCGCAGAACTGCCAGCCTCGATTCTGTTGGCCAGGGAAGGAGCAAAAGCCTGGCTGGCCATCGAAGATCCCGAGCATCCCTGGCCGCCGCTGGCACAGGGCAAACCCAGCGCAGGACCTTTCTACCTGGTCTGGACCGATCCTTCTGCCAGCCAGATCGGCCCCGAGCAGTGGCCCTTTCAGGTCGCCCGGATTCGTCAGCTGGCCGCTGTCGAACAGCGCTTCCCTGCCCTGCTCCCGGCGACGGATGCCAATGCTGAGGTGCAGGCCGGTTTCGCCGTCTACCAGAAGAACTGCATGGCCTGTCATCGCCTCAATGGCGCGGGTGATTCCGAGTTCGGCCCGGACCTGAACATTCCGCACAACCCGACCGAATATTTCACAGGCGATTTTCTACAGCGCTACATCCGCGACCCACAGAGCTTGCGGCGCTGGCCGCAGGGGCGTATGCCCGGCTTCAGCGAGCAGGTACTGCCACCTGCCGAACTGCAGCGCTTGATCGCCTACCTGCGGCACATGGCCCAGCGCAAGAGCGACACGAGCCCGTAGAACGATTAGGGAAGGGTGCGCCGTGCGCACCGGGATTTTGGCGGGGTAAACCGAGGTGCGCATGGCGCACCCCACGGAAGGCCGTCAGTCTGGGGCGCGCGGCGCCCCTATGTCACGAGTGCCTATTGGCGCATCACTGCTGACGCACCTGCAGCAGTGGCGCCACCTGCACCTGCGCATGCATTTGCTCGCAACCGCCACCGCGGCGCATGCCACGTACCGGGCAGGCATCGAGGTAATCCAGGCCGACTGCCAGCTTCAGATGTCGCTCCGGGCGCGCCAGGCAGTTGGTCACATCGAAGCTGTACCAGGCGTCACCCAGCCAGGCTTCGGCCCAGGCATGACTGGCCAGGTGCTCGGCGTCATCGGTATAGAGGTAACCCGATACATAGCGCGCCGGCACACCCAGGCTGCGCGCGCAGGCGAGAAAGGCATGGGTGTGATCCTGACAGACGCCACGCCGACCGGCGAATGCCTCGGCAGCGCTGGTGTCCACTTCGGTGGCGCCAGGCTGGTAGGCGATATGGGCGTTGAGCGCATGCATCAGGTCGATCAGCCCGGTCCGATCCGTGCGGGCCCTGCTCTGCTGCCTGGCGAACTCGCGGATGGCATCGTCAGCCTGGGTCAGGCGTGTGAAGCGCAGAAACGGCAGCGCTGACTGGCGCTCGTGCTCGGCCTCGCAGGTTTCGTCGATATCGACCTGGCCACGGGCGCCGATGACGATGGACTCGTGCGGCTCATCCAGGGTCAGCACGTGCAGGATGTTGCCATAAGGGTCGAGCTGGGCATGCACCGGGCGCGGCAGGTCGAGTTGCCAGCTGAGCACCTGCTGGCGCTCGCTGTCGTGCGGGGTCAGGCGCAGGTACTGGATGCTCGCGCGCACCTGATCATCGTAACGGTAGGTGGTGTCATGGCTGATCGAGAGTCTCATGCGACCTCCAGATAGGACGTATGGATGGTGTTGCCCAACTGGCGCACCAGCAGGATGAAGTCGGTGAGCCAGGCGTGCAGGCCTTCATCCAGCACTTCGTCGATGCTGGTGTAACGCAGGCGAGCACCCAGCTCGGCGGCCAGACGCTGTGCCGGGCGACCGTTCTCGCCGGGCAGGCCGGCGAGCATCAGATTGAGTTCTTCCATGCAGGCGCGCAGCGAACGCGGCACTTCCGGGCGCAGCAGCAGCAACTCCGCGACCTTGCGCGTACGAGGCGAGCCCCGGTAGATCTCCGCGAATGCCTCGAACGAGGACAGCGCACGCAACAGTGCGCTCCACTGGTAGTAGCTGCGCGCGGTGCGCTCCTCCAGCTCGTCGATCTCCTCACCGAGCATTTCGTAGCGCGCGTCGAGCAGGCGCAGGGTGTTGTCGGCACGCTCGATGAAGGTGCCGAGGCGGATGAAGCGATAGGCCTCGCCGCGCATAATGGTGCCGAAGGTCGCGCCACGAAACAGGTGCGAACGCTCCTTGACCCACTCGCAGAAACGGCTGATGCCGTAACGGCCCAGGCCCTGTTCGGCGATGCCGCGCATTTCCAGCCAGGTGGCGTTGATGTTCTCCCACATGTCCGCGGTGATCCGCCCGCGTACCGCATGGGCATTGCTGCGCGCAGCCTGCAGGCAGCAGTAGATGCTGCCCGGGTTGCTCGCATCGAGGGCGAAGAAATACAGCATGCGCTCGGCATGCAGGGGGCCGTGGCGCTCCAGATAATCATCCAGGGTGCCGGTGATCAGCAGCGGCATGGCCAGTTCATCGAGGCCATCACCACGGCCGTCCTGCGGCATCAGCGACAGCGAATAGCTGACGTCGAGCATGCGTGCCAGGTTCTCGGCACGCTCCAGGTAGCGCGACATCCAGTACAGATCGGCGGCGGTTCTCGAAAGCATATTCAGTCCTCCACCACCCAGGTGTCCTTGGTCCCGCCGCCTTGCGACGAATTGACCACCAGCGAGCCTTCGCGCAGTGCCACACGCGTCAGACCGCCAGGCACCAGGCGGGTTTCGCGACCGGTCAGAACGAACGGACGCAGGTCGATATGGCGCGGTGCGATGCCGCGCTCGACGAAGGTCGGGCAGGTCGACAAGCACAGCGTCGGCTGAGCGATGTAAGCCTCCGGCTTGGCGATCAGGCGCGCGCGGAAGTTCTCGATCTCGGCCTTGCTCGCCGCCGGGCCGACCAGCATGCCGTAGCCGCCGGAGCCCTGGGTTTCCTTGACCACCAGCTCGGACAGATTGGCCAACACGTGGGACAGTTCTTCCGGTTTGCGACACTGCCAGGTTGGCACGTTCTTGAGGATCGGCTCCTCGTCCAGATAGAAGCGGATCATGTCACCGACGTAGGGGTAGACCGACTTGTCGTCGGCCACGCCAGTGCCGATGGCGTTGGCCAGCACCACGTTGCGTGAGCGATAGGCCGAGAGCAGCCCTGCGACACCGAGCATCGAGTCGGGGTTGAAAGCCAACGGATCGAGGAAGGCGTCGTCAAGGCGGCGATAGATCACGTCCACCTGTCGCGCACCGGCGGTAGTGCGCATGTAGACCTTGTCGTCACGGACGAACAGGTCAGCGCCTTCCACCAGCTCCACGCCCATTTCACGGGCGAGGAACGCGTGTTCGAAGTAGGCGCTGTTGAAGCGCCCGGGGGTCAATACCACGACCGTGGGGTTGTCCAGCGGGCTGGAGCTCTTCAGCGCATCGAGCAGCAGGTTCGGGTAGTGGTCCACCGGCGCCACGCGTTGCGCAGCGAACAGCTCGGGGAACAAACGCATCATCATCTTGCGGTCTTCGAGCATGTAGCTCACACCGCTGGGCGTGCGCAGGTTGTCTTCCAGCACGTAATAGCTGCCGTCGCCGTCACGCACAAGGTCGACCCCGGCGATGTGTGCGTAGATGTCGCGATGCAGGTCGAGGCCCTGCATGGCCATCTGGTAACCCTCGTTGGCCAGCACCTGCTCGGCCGGGATGATCCCCGCCTTGATGATGCGCTGGTCGTGGTAAAGGTCGGCGAGGAACAGGTTGAGCGCCTGCACTCGCTGGATGCAGCCGCGTTCGACGATACGCCATTCGCTAGCGGGGATGGCGCGCGGGATGATGTCGAAGGGGATCAGTCGCTCGGTGCCCTGGTCATCCCCGTAGAGGGTGAAGGTGATACCGGCGCGGTGGAACAACAGGTCGGCTTCTCGTCGGCGCTGAGCCAGCAGATCGTCCGGCGTCTCTGCCAACCAGCGGGCAAATTCGCGGTAATGCGGGCGGACAGCGCCGCTCGCGTCGTACATCTCGTCATAAAAGGTGCGGGCCATGCCGTACTCCTTGTCACCCGGACTTGCAGCATCCTCTGCAAGGCCCGAGCCAGCACAATTAATCCTTTAAAATCAAAAACCTACCTATCAACCAAAAACATTGCGCACCATTACAGTGCAATACGATGTTTCCGTCATGACGTACCGCCCCATTGCGTGGCACAGCGTGCTGTGCAGGGCAGCCATCCGCTTACCCATGCAGGTAAAAAGCCTGCAATGCCCGCACTGAAACGGGCCCGGACACTCAGCTGTCACATTGCGTGACCAGGCGGTCAAGCGCAACCGCTTTTACAGCGGCCGTGCGAGGAAAAAGTGTCCGAATACGAGCACGCGGCCGAGCTCGGATCAGTGTTTCATGCGCCCAAGAAACGCCACGATCTGTGCCGCTGCAGTGGCGAGGTGCTGCTCATGGCTGAAGCCGGACGCCTTCAACGGCTTGAGGTCATGGTCGGCAGCCTGCAGCCAGTGCAGCTCGATGGCCGCTGACAACTCATAGCCGGCAACGGCTTCGCGATTGCCCAGTGCGTCGCGTTCGCCCTGGATGATCAGCGTTGGCGTGCGCAGTTCGGCGAGATGGGCGACGCGCGGCTTCTCGGGCTTGCCGGCGGCATAGAAGGGATAGCCGAGGCAAACCAGAGCGGAAGCCTCCAATTCGTCAGCCAGCAAGCTGGCCATGCGCCCGCCCATGGACTTGCCGCCGATGGCCACGGGCCCTGTGACCCGATGGCGCACCTGTGCATGCACATCACGCCATTGCTGCAGCAGTTGCGCCTGCGGATTGGGCGGTCGTTTACGTCCGTCCACCCGCCGCTGCGCCATGTAGGCGAACTCGAAACGCACCACACGCACGCCCCGCTCTGCCAGGCCCAGCGCCATGGTCTGCATGAACGGGCTGTCCATCGGCGCGCCGGCCCCGTGCGCGAGGATCAGCGTGCTCGATGCCGCCTGCGGCGGTTCGTCCCACTGCCAGGGCAGTTCCTGCTCGCATTGATCAGCGTCAATAAATCCAGATGGCCCTTTGCTCATGCTTGCCTCGCGTCGATATCCGTGGTGTCCGTGGCTTGCTCATGCCTGCGGCCACCACGGTTATCGGCCGCTCTGCCATAACCGTGGATGGAAGCCCAGACATGAACACAACAACCCGTTCCGCCTACAACTACAGGGTGGTTCGCCAGTTCGCCATTATGACGGTGGTTTGGGGCATCGTCGGCATGGGACTCGGCGTATTCATCGCTGCCCAGCTGGCCTGGCCCGAACTCAACTTCAACCTACCGTGGACCAGCTTCGGCCGCCTGCGCCCGCTGCATACCAATGCGGTGATCTTCGCCTTTGGTGGCTGCGCCTTGTTCGCCACCAGTTACTACGCGGTGCAACGCACCAGCCAGACCACGCTGTTCGCACCGAAACTGGCGGCCTTCACCTTCTGGGGTTGGCAACTGGTGATCCTGCTTGCAGCCATCACCCTGCCCCTGGGCTGGACCAGCTCCAAGGAATACGCCGAACTGGAATGGCCGATCGACATCCTGATCACCATCGTATGGGTGTCCTACGCCATCGTCTTCTTCGGCACGGTGATGCAGCGCAAGGTCAGCCACATCTATGTCGGCAACTGGTTCTTCGGCGGGTTCATCCTCACCGTGGCCATCCTGCACGTGGTCAACAACCTGGAGATTCCGGTCACCCTGACCAAGTCCTACTCGCTGTATGCTGGCGCCACCGATGCGATGATCCAGTGGTGGTACGGCCATAACGCCGTGGGCTTCTTCCTCACCGCGGGCTTCCTGGGGATGATGTATTACTTCGTGCCCAAACAGGCCGGTCGCCCGGTCTACTCCTACCGCCTCTCCATCGTCCACTTCTGGGCGCTGATCGCGGTATACATCTGGGCCGGCCCGCACCACCTGCATTACACCGCGTTGCCGGACTGGGCACAGAGCCTCGGCATGGTGATGTCGCTGATCCTTCTGGCCCCGAGCTGGGGCGGCATGATCAACGGCATGATGACCCTCTCCGGTGCCTGGCACAAACTGCGTACCGACCCGATTCTGCGCTTTCTGGTGGTGTCCCTGGCCTTCTACGGCATGTCGACCTTCGAAGGTCCGATGATGGCCATCAAGACCGTCAACGCCCTGTCCCACTATACCGACTGGACCATCGGCCACGTGCATGCCGGCGCCCTCGGCTGGGTCGCCATGGTGTCCATCGGCTCGCTGTATCACCTGATTCCGAAGGTGTTCGGTCGTGAGCAGATGCACAGCATCGGCCTGATCAACGGCCACTTCTGGCTGGCCACCATCGGTACCGTGCTCTACATCGCCTCGATGTGGGTCAACGGCATCACCCAGGGCCTGATGTGGCGCGCAGTCAACGAAGACGGCACCCTCACCTACTCCTTTGTCGAAGCGCTGGAAGCCAGCCATGTCGGCTTCGTGGTGCGGGTGATCGGCGGCGCCATCTTCTTCGCCGGCATGCTGCTGATGGCCTGGAACGTCTGGCTGACCGTACGCAGCGCGAAATCCACCGAGATGGAAGCCGCTGCGCAGTTCTCGGTAGAAGGAGCCCACTGATGAAACACGAGATTCTCGAGAAGAACATCGGTCTGATGGCCCTGGTGATGATCCTGGCGGTCAGCATCGGCGGTCTGACTCAGATCGTCCCGCTGTTCTTCCAGGACGTCACCAACGAGCCGGTCGATGGCCTCAAGCCTTACAACGCGCTGCAACTGGAAGGCCGCGACATCTACATCCGCGAAGGCTGCGTCGGCTGCCACTCGCAGATGATCCGTCCGTTCCGCGCCGAAACCGAGCGCTACGGCCACTACTCCGTCGCTGGAGAAAGCGTCTGGGATCACCCCTTCCTGTGGGGTTCCAAGCGTACCGGCCCGGATCTGGCTCGCGTCGGCGGTCGCTACTCGGACGAGTGGCATCGCGCTCACCTGTACAACCCGCGCAACGTCGTGCCGGAGTCGATCATGCCCGCCTACCCCTGGCTGGTGGAGCACGCCCTCGACGGCAAGGACACCGCCAAGAAGATGAGCGCACTGCGCACATTGGGCGTGCCCTACAGCGACGACGATATCGCCGGGGCCAGCGACGCGGTCAAGGGCAAGAGCGAGATGGATGCTCTGGTCGCCTACCTGCAGGTGCTTGGCACCGCCGTGAAGAACAAGAGGTGAGTGCCATGTTCGAGCTTATCGATATCGGTACCCTGCGCGGCCTAGGCACCGCGCTGGTCCTGATCGCCTTCACCGCCGTCACCCTCTGGGCCTACAGCGGCAAACGCCGCGACGCTTTCGCCGAAGCCGCCAACCTGCCCTTCGCCGATGAGCCCAAGCCCGCCGTTTCGAGGACCCAAGCATGACCACCTTCTGGAGTTGGTACATCACCCTGCTGACCCTCGGCACCATGGTCGCCCTGTTCTGGCTGATCTTCGCCACTCGCAAGAGCGAGGTGCACAAGAGCCCGACCGAACAGACCATGGGCCATGCCTTCGATGGCATCGAGGAATATGACAACCCACTGCCGAAGTGGTGGTTCATGCTGTTCCTCGGCACCCTGGTGTTCTCCGTGGGCTACCTGCTGCTGTATCCCGGCCTGGGCAACTTCAAGGGCCTGCTGCCGGGCTATGAGGACGGTTGGACCCAGGTCACCCAGTGGCAGCGCGAGATGAACCGTGCCGATGAGCAATACGGGCCGATCTTCGCCAAATATGCCGCCATGCCCATCGAAGAAGTGGCCAAGGACGAGCGCGCGTTGAAAATGGGCGGTCGCCTGTTCGCCTCCAACTGCGCGGTTTGCCACGGCTCCGATGCCAAGGGCAGTTACGGCTTCCCCAACCTGGCCGATAGCAGTTGGCGCTGGGGCGGCGAGCCGGAAACCATCAAGACCACCATCATGCATGGCCGTATGGGCATGATGCCGGCACAGGGCCCGGTGATCGGCGAAGATGGCGTACGCAACGTCGCTGCCTACGTCCTCACCGAACTCGGTGGCCGTGAACTGCCAGACGACGCCCAGGCCGACGTCGCCGCCGGCAAGCAGATCTTCGCCACCGTCTGCTCCGCCTGCCACACCCCGGCCGGCACCGGCATGCCGGCGATGGGCGCACCGAACCTGACTCAACCCAGCGCGTTCATCTACGGCAGCAGCTTCGCCCAACTGCAGCAGACGATTCGCTACGGACGCAGCGGCAAGATGCCAGCTCAGGGCGACTTCCTCGGCAATGACAAGGCCCACCTGCTGGCCGCCTATGTGCTCAAGCTGAGCCAGGGCGAAAACAAGTAACCCCCCCTGCATTACCGGCGACCGAACCGCGGTCGCCGGCCCCTCCTCACACCTGTGCGACTCAGTGTCGCACCCACCGACCAATAGCCCTGCAATTTCCTTGATCTGGGCTAAGCTGGCTTTCAGTCGCCATCTGTCACAACTCTAAGGCGATCCTTTCTTAGCGCTGCGCAAACTTACTGCGCCAAAAGCTCGCAGAGCGTTTTCGGGTTCCTCTCGCAAGGCCCGTTAAAGCCTCTGGAACCCAGTTCGTGTCGGCATGCTGCGTTGCAATGGCTACCTGCTTTCTCCATACTTGCCGCCGATTTTTGCCCCATAAAAATCCATTAACCGTGGAACCCCTAGCATGAGCACAGCAATCAGTCAGACTGCTTATAACTATAAGGTGGTCCGCCAGTTCGCCATTATGACGGTGATCTGGGGGGTCATTGGGATGGGTCTAGGCGTGTTCATCGCCGCACAACTCGTGTGGCCGGAACTCAACCTTGGCCTGCCGTGGACCAGCTTCGGCCGTCTGCGCCCGCTTCATACCAACGCGGTGATCTTCGCCTTCGGCGGATGCGCACTGTTCGCGACCTCGTACTACGTGGTCCAGCGCACCTGCCAAACGCGCCTGATTTCCGACGGTCTGGCTGCCTTCACCTTCTGGGGCTGGCAAGCGGTCATCGTGCTCGCGGTGATCACCCTGCCGATGGGCTACACCAGCACCAAAGAATACGCCGAGCTTGAGTGGCCGATCGATATCCTCCTGGGCATCGTCTGGATCATCTATGCCGTGGTGTTCTTCGGCACGGTCGCCAAGCGCAAGACCAAGCACATCTATGTGGGCAACTGGTTCTTTGGTGCGTTCATCCTCGTGACCGCCATGCTGCACATCGTCAACAGCGCCGCCATGCCGGTTAGCCTGTTCAAGTCGTACTCGGCTTATGCCGGCGCGACCGACGCGATGATCCAGTGGTGGTACGGCCACAACGCCGTGGGCTTCTTCCTGACCACCGGCTTCCTGGGGATGATGTACTACTTCGTACCCAAGCAGGCCGAGCGTCCGATCTACTCGTATCGCCTGTCCATCGTGCACTTCTGGGCGCTGATCACCCTGTACATCTGGGCCGGTCCGCACCACCTGCACTACACCGCCCTGCCTGACTGGGCGCAGTCCCTGGGCATGGCCATGTCGGTCATCCTGCTGGCTCCGAGTTGGGGCGGCATGATCAACGGCATGATGAGCCTGTCCGGTGCCTGGCACAAACTGCGCACTGACCCGATCCTGCGTTTCTTGGTGGTATCGCTGGCGTTCTACGGCATGTCGACCTTCGAAGGTCCGATGATGGCGATCAAGACCGTCAACGCCCTGTCCCACTACACCGACTGGACCATCGGCCACGTTCATGCCGGCGCCCTCGGCTGGGTAGCGATGATCTCCATCGGCTCGCTGTATCACCTGATTCCGAAGGTGTTCGGCCGCGAGCAGATGCACAGCATCGGCCTGATCAACACCCACTTCTGGCTGGCGACCATCGGTACCGTGCTGTACATCGCCTCGATGTGGGTCAATGGCATCACCCAGGGCCTGATGTGGCGCGCAGTCAACGAAGACGGCACCCTCACCTACTCCTTCGTCGAAGCGCTGGAAGCAAGTCATCCCGGCTTTGTCGTACGCATGATCGGCGGTGCCTTCTTCGTAACCGGCATGCTGCTGATGGCCTACAACACCTTCCGCACCGTGCGCGCCGCCAAACCGGCCGAGTACGAAGCGGCTGCGCAGATTCCCGCCGGAGTAGCTCACTGATGAAACACGAAATCATCGAGAAGAATATCGGCCTGATGGCGCTGCTGATGGTGATTGCCGTCAGCATCGGCGGCCTGACACAGATCGTCCCGCTGTTCTTCCAGGACGTCACCAACGAACCGGTAGAAGGCCTCAAGCCTTATACAGCGCTGCAACTGGAAGGCCGCGACATCTACATCCGTGAGGGCTGCGTCGGCTGCCACACACAGATGATTCGCCCATTTCGCGCTGAAACCGAGCGCTACGGCCACTACTCGGTAGCCGGCGAGAGCGTCTGGGATCATCCCTTTCTGTGGGGCTCCAACCGTCGCGGCCCAGATCTGGCTCGTGTAGGCGGTCGTTACTCGGACGAGTGGCATCGCGCCCACCTGTACAACCCACGCAACGTAGTGCCTGAATCGAAGATGCCCGCCTACCCATGGCTGGTGGAGAACAAGCTCGACGGTCGCGACACCACCAAGAAGATGGAAGTCATGCGGGGCTTCGGCATCCCCTACACCGACGAAGATGTCGCCGGTGCCCGTGACGCAGTGAAAGGCAAGACCGAAATGGACGCGCTGATCGCGTACATGCAGGTTCTCGGCACTTCCATCAAGAACAAACGGTAAGACGCTATGGACATCGGGATGATTCGCGGCATCGGCACGGCGGTGGTGTTCATCGCCTTCATCGGCGTGGTGCTCTGGGCTTACAGCAGCAAGCGCAAGTCCAGCTTCGACGAAGCTGCCAACCTGCCCTTCGCCGACGATCCCAAGCCCGAGTCCAAGCGCGATCAGGACTCTTCCAGGAGCAATAACCAATGACCACGTTCTGGAGTTGGTACGTAACCATTCTGTCTCTGGGCACCATCTTCGCCCTGACCTGGCTGATCTTCGGCACCCGCAAGGGCCAGCGCCAGGAGACTACCGAGGAAACCGTCGGGCACAGCTTCGACGGCATCGAGGAGTATGACAACCCGCTGCCGAAGTGGTGGTTCATGCTGTTCGTCGCCACCATCGTCTTCGCCCTCGGTTACCTCGCCCTGTACCCGGGGCTGGGCAACTTCAAAGGCCTGCTGCCTGGCTACGACTACGTCGACAACGAAAAGCAGACGCCTTTTGCTGCTGGCGTACAAATCGCTGACGGCTCCATGCGTCACGCTGGCTGGACCGGCGTACACCAGTGGGAAAAGGAAATGGCGCGCGCCGATGAGCAGTACGGCCCGCTGTTCGCCAAATACGCCGCCATGCCGATCGAGGAAGTGGCCAAGGACCAGCAAGCCCTGAAAATGGGTGGTCGTCTGTTCGCCTCCAACTGCTCGGTCTGCCACGGCTCCGATGCCAAAGGCAGCTACGGCTTCCCCAATCTGACCGACAACGAGTGGCGCTGGGGCGGCGAGCCGGTAACCATCAAGACCACCATTCTCAAGGGTCGTGAAGGCGCCATGCCGGCTCAAGGTCCGGCCATCGGCGAAGACGGCGTGCGCAACGTTGCCGCCTACGTCCTGACTCAACTGGCCGGTCGTGAGCTGCCAGAAGGCGTGGAAGCCGATATCGAAGCAGGTCAGAAGGTCTTCGCCGGTACCTGTTTCGCCTGCCACGGTGCTGACGGCAAGGGTACCGCGGCCATGGGTGCACCGAACCTGACCAACCCGGCAGCGTTCATCTACGGCAGCAGCTACGCACAACTGCAGCAGAGCATCCGTTACGGTCGTCACGGCAAGATGCCGGCCCAGGAAGAATTCCTCGGCAACGACAAGGTGCACCTGCTGGCTGCCTATGTGTACAGCCTGTCGCACAAGGCCGAAGAGCAGTAAGCGCAAAGCGACTCTTTTGACAAGGGTCAATGAACGCCCGGGTCGCGACTGCTGGTCGCACCCGGGCGTTGTCTTTCAGGCGTACCATATAGTGATCGTGAACTGACCCTGACCGACACGCATCGGCCCGGGCTGCCAACCAACCGCCGTGGTATGCACTGATGAGCGAACAGATTCCCGTCCAGGACGTCACCCCTCCTCCCGCCAAGAATGCCAGCGTCGATCTCTACGCCAGCCGCGAGAAGATCTACACCCGCGCGTTCACCGGCCTGTTTCGCAACCTGCGAGTCGCTGGCGGCGCCCTCCTTTTCATACTCTTCTTCGGCACGGTGTGGCTGAGCTGGAACGGCCGCCAAGCGGTCTGGTGGAACCTCCCCGAACGCAAGTTCCACATTTTCAGCGCCACTTACTGGCCGCAGGACTTCATGCTGCTGTCCTGGCTACTGATCATCTGCGCCTTCGGCCTGTTCTTCATCACCGTGTTCGCCGGCCGCGTCTGGTGCGGCTACACCTGCCCGCAAAGCGTGTTCACCTGGGTATTCATGTGGGCGGAAAAAATCACCGAAGGTGACCGCAACCAGCGCATGAAGCTGGACAAGCAGCCCATGAGCGGCAAGAAATTCGGGCGCAAGCTGGCCAAGCATGGCATCTGGGTGGGCGTGTCACTGCTGACCGCGATCACCTTCGTTGGCTACTTCACGCCGATCCGTGACCTGGTGATCGAGATCTTTACCGGTGAAGCCAGCGGCTGGGCCTATTTCTGGATCGGTTTCTTCACCCTCGCCACCTACGGCAACGCCGGCTACCTGCGTGAGCAGGTATGCATCTACATGTGCCCCTATGCGCGCTTCCAGAGCGTGATGTTCGACCAGGACACCCTGATCGTCTCCTATGATCCGCGCCGCGGCGAATCGCGCGGGCCGCGCAAGAAGGACGCCGACTACAAGGCGCAGGGCCTGGGCGACTGCATCGACTGCAAGATGTGCGTGCAGGTCTGCCCCACTGGCATCGACATCCGTGATGGCCTGCAGATCGAGTGCATCGGCTGCGCCGCGTGTATCGACGCCTGCGACGACATCATGGACAAGATGAACTACCCCAAAGGGCTGATCAGCTACACCACTGAACACAACCTGTCTGGCCGCCAGACCCACCTGCTGCGCCCGCGCCTGATCGGGTACGCTGTCGCGCTGGTCGCCATGATCGGCCTGTTCGCCTGGGCCGTGGCCAATCGCCCGCTGGTGGAGCTGGACGTGCTCAAGGACCGCGTACTGTTCCGCGAGAACGAGCGCGGCCACATCGAGAACGTCTACACCCTGAAGATCATGAACAAGTCGCAGCGCGACATGACCTACGTGATCAGCGCCGACGGCCTCGATGGTCTGGTCTACGAAGGCAAGCGCGAAGTGCGTGCCCTAGCGGGCGAGGTGTATTCCTTCCCGGTAGAGCTGTCCATCGCACCGGAGAAGCTGCCGTCGAGCGCCAACAACATCGTCTTCCACGTACAATCCGCGGATGACCCCAGTATCAAGAACGACGCCGACAGCCGCTTCATCGGCCCAAGCGTCCGCTGACAACGGAAAACGCATGACCGAGCAAACCCAATCGCCCGTCAAACCCTGGTACAAGCAGTTCTGGCCCTGGTTCATCCTGTTCCTGCTGGGCTACTCCGTGGTGCAGGGCCTGACCCTGCTGACCATCGCCACCAAGAACCCGCCAGGGCTGATCTCCGACGACTACTACGACGTCGGCAAGGGCATCAACCAGTCGCTGGAACGCGAAAAGCTGGCCGAGCGTCTGCAACTGCATGGTGAGCTGGTACTGGACAACACCACCGGTGTCGCGACCCTGTCGCTTGAGGGCAACAGCAGACCGCAGCAGATCGTCCTCAACCTGATCTCGCCAACCCAGCCGGAGCGCGACCGCCGCGTGATCCTGCAACCCAATGCCGACAGCCAGTACCATGGGCAGATGGTCGATCAAGTCAGTGGTCGCCGCTTCGTCGAACTGCTCGGCCAGGAAGGCAGCCAGAACTGGCGCCTGTTCGAGGAAGAGAACATCACCGATGGCCAGACCATCATGATCGGTGACAACCCCTCCTACTGATCCCGCCAATGCCCGCCCCGACTCCCTGCTACCACTGTGGCCTGCCGGTTCCTGCCGGCAGTCAGTTCCGTGCCGACGTGCTCGGCCAGACTCGCAAGATGTGCTGCCCTGGCTGCCAGGCCGTGGCCGAAGCCATCGTCGCCGGCGGACTGGAGCACTACTACAGCCATCGCAGCGAGAACGCCGCCAACCCTCAGGCGCTGCCCGCTGCGCTGCCTGACGAACTGGCGCTGTACGACCGCAGTGATGTGCAGCAGCCCTTCGTCCAGCACGAAGGCGAGCTGAGTGAAACCCAATTGCTGATCGAGGGCATCAGCTGCGCCGCCTGCGGCTGGCTGATCGAGAAGCACCTGCGCGGCGTGCCGGGCGTGGCCGAAGCACACCTGAACCTGTCCAACCACCGCCTGCAGGTGCGCTGGCAGGACAGCCAGATTCCCCTGAGCCAGCTACTCGCCGAATTGCGCCGCATCGGCTATGCCGCGCACCCCTGGCGGGCAGACGAGGCCGCTGAACGCCTGGCTGCGGAAAACCGCCGACGCATGCGCGAGCTGGGCGTGGCCGGTCTGCTGTGGATGCAGGTGATGATGGCGACCATGGCCACCTGGCCGGAATTCAACATCGACCTGTCGCCGGAGCTGGACAAGATCCTGCGCTGGACCAGCCTGTTCCTCACCACACCCATCGTCTTCTACTGCTGCGGTCAGTTCTTCCGCGGCGCCCTGCGCGACCTGCGCACCCGTCACCTGACCATGGACGTCTCGGTCTCGCTGGCCATCGGCGGCGCCTACGTGGCCGGCATCTGGTCGACCATCACCGGCCAGGGCGAACTGTATTTCGACGCCGTGGGCATGTTCGCCCTGTTCCTCCTCGCCGGACGCTATCTGGAGCGCCGTGCGCGAGAACGCACGGCCGCTGCGACGGCACAACTGGTGAAGCTGCTGCCGGCCTCCTGCCTGCGCCTGGACGACAGCGGCCAGAGCCAGCGCATCCTGCTCAGCGAATTGCGTGAAGGCGAGCAGGTGCTGGTGCAACCCGGCTCGCTGATTCCCGCCGACGGCCGCATCCGCGCGGGTCAATCCAGTGTCGACGAATCACTGCTGACCGGCGAATACCTGCCGCTGCCACGCGGTATTGGCGACAGCGTCACCGCCGGCACGCTGAACGTCGAAGGCCCACTGACCATCGAGGTGCAGGCACTCGGCGATGCCACGCGCCTGTCGGCCATCGTGCGCCTGCTGGAACGTGCGCAAAGCGAGAAACCACGCCTGGCGGAAATTGCCGACCGCGTCTCGCAGTGGTTCCTGCTGTTCATCCTAGTGGCGGCCGCCGTGGTCGGTTTCGCCTGGTGGGAAATCGACTCCAGCCGTGCCTTCTGGGTCGTGCTCGCCCTGCTCGTGGCCACCTGCCCCTGCGCCCTGGCCTTGGCTACGCCGACTGCACTGACCACGGCCACCGGTACCCTGCACAAACTGGGCATGCTGCTGACCCGCGGTCACGTGCTCGAAGGCCTCAACCAGATCGACACCCTGGTGCTGGACAAAACCGGCACGCTTACCGAAGGCCGCCTGACACTCAAAGCCATCCACCCGCTGCGCGACCTCGACGAGGGCGATTGCCTGGCGCTGGCAGCCGCACTCGAAAACCGTTCGGAACACCCCATCGCCCGCGCCTTCAGCCAGGCGCCACGCGCGGCGGAATCTGTCGACAGCTACCCAGGCCAGGGCCTGCAGGGCAGCGTCGACGGTCGCCTGCTACGCATTGGTGAGGCCAGCTTCGTCTGCGCCCTCAGTGGCCAGGCCGTACCCGCGATTGCCAGCGAGCACGGGCAATGGCTGCTGCTAGGCGACGAACAGGGGCCGCTAGCCTGGTTCGTCCTCGACGACCGCCTGCGCGAAGATGCGCCTGCGCTGATCGCCGCCGCCCGCGCCCGCGGCTGGCATATTCACCTGCTCTCCGGCGACAGCTCGCCGATGGTGGGCGAAGTCGCCCGTCTACTGGGCATCGAAGACGCTCGGGGCGGCCTGACCCCAGATGCCAAGCTGACGGTGCTCAAGCAGTTGCACAGCGAAGGGCGGCGCGTGCTGATGCTCGGCGATGGTGTCAACGACGTTCCGGTGCTGGCCGCTGCCGATATCAGCGTGGCCATGGGCTCGGCCTCCGACCTGGCGAAAACCAGCGCCGATGCCGTGCTGCTGTCGAACCGCCTGAGCAGCCTGGTCGACGGCCTGAAGCTGGCCAAACGCACGCGCCGCATCATCATCGAAAACCTGGCCTGGGCGACACTGTACAATGGCCTGGTACTGCCCTTCGCCGCCCTGGGCTGGATCACACCGATCTGGGCGGCCGTGGGCATGTCCCTGAGCTCGCTGCTGGTAGTGCTCAATGCCTTGCGCCTGAGCCGAACCCCGAATACGTAGGAGCGAGCCTTGCTCGCAAGGAAGCGGTGCTCGCTCCTACTTAGATGCCCCCTGGAGACCGCATGTCCGCCCTCTACATCCTGATCCCTGTCGCCATCGGCCTGGTCGGTTTCGCCATCTGGCTGTTCTTCTGGGCGGTAGACAGCGGTCAGTACGACGATCTCGACGGCCCAGCGCACAGCATTCTGTTCGACGACGAAGATCCGCTGCACAAGGCCGGCGTCGAGCAGGCCGCGGACCACAACAAGCCCGGAAAACCTGATGCTTGAGCTGGCACCGCTGCTGGTGTCGGCGCTGATCCTTGGACTGCTCGGCGGCGGCCATTGCCTCGGCATGTGCGGCGGTCTGATGGGCGCACTGACGCTGGCGATTCCCCCCGAGCAACGCGGCAGGCGTCTCCAGTTGCTGCTGGCTTACAACCTCGGGCGCATTCTTAGCTACAGCCTTGCAGGCTTGCTCCTGGGCCTTGCCGGCTGGGCCATTGCAGGCAGCAAAGCCGAAGTGGCGATGCGCACGCTGGCTGCCTTACTGCTGATTGCCATGGGCCTTTATCTGGCCGGCTGGTGGAGCGGGCTGACACGTATCGAAGCACTGGGTCGTGGCCTGTGGCGGCGTATCCAGCCTCTGACGCGACGCTTCATGCCCGTCAGCAGCCTGCCGCGCGCCCTGGCTCTCGGTGGTTTATGGGGCTGGCTGCCGTGCGGGCTGGTCTACAGCACACTGCTGTGGGCCTCCAGTCAGGGTAATGCGCTTAACAGCGCGCTGCTGATGCTGGCCTTCGGCCTGGGCACCTGGCCGGTACTGCTGGCTACCGGCCTGGCTGCCGAACGCATCACCGATCTGCTACGCAAGCGTGGCGTGCGCATGGCCGGCGGCCTGCTGGTCATCCTGTTCGGTATCTGGACCCTGCCCGGCCCACACCAGCACTGGCTGATGGGGCACTGACCTATAACCGGATTACATCCGGACTACGCCGCGACAACACCTGCGGTGCTCGACGCGCCCTTGATTCAGGTCAAGGCCGCCACCTACATGCATCCTTAGACTGGCCACACAGCCTGTCCAGGATTATTTCCCATGCTCGAAACCATCCAGTGGGATGCCGACCTGATCCGCCGCTACGATCTCGCCGGCCCGCGCTACACCTCTTACCCGACCGCAGTGCAGTTTCACGACGACATCGGCCCGTTCGATCTGCTGCATGCGCTACGCGACAGTCGCAAGGCCGGGCGTCCGCTGTCGCTGTACGTGCACATCCCGTTCTGCGCGCACATCTGCTACTACTGTGCCTGTAACAAGGTGATCACCAAGGACCGTGGCCGCGCCTTGCCCTATCTGGAAAAGCTCGAGCGGGAAATCGAGATCATCAGTCGCTACATCGATCGCAACCAGCCAATCGAGCAACTGCATTTCGGTGGCGGCACGCCAACCTTCCTCAGCCATGACGAGCTGCGCCGCCTGATGCAGCACCTGCGCCAGCACTTCAACCTGCTAGATGATGACTCCGGTGATTACAGCATCGAGATCGACCCACGCGAAGCGGACTGGTCGACCATGGGCCTGCTGCGTGAGCTGGGTTTCAATCGCGTCAGCCTCGGCGTACAAGACCTCGACCCCGAGGTGCAGCGCGCGGTCAACCGTCTGCAGACCCTGGAAGAGACCCGTGCCATTGTCGAGGCGGCCCGCACCCTGCAGTTCCGCTCGGTGAACATTGACCTGATCTACGGCCTGCCCAAACAGACCCCAGAGCGCTTCGCGCGCACCGTGGCCGAGGTCATCGCCCTGCAACCGGATCGCCTGTCACTGTTCAACTATGCGCACCTGCCGGAACGCTTCATGCCGCAACGGCGCATCAACAACGATGACCTTCCCAGTCCGGGCGACAAACTGGCCATGCTGCAGGCCAGCATCGAGCAGCTGACGCGCGCCGGGTATCGCTACATCGGCATGGACCACTTCGCCCTGCCCGATGACGAACTGGCCATCGCCCAGGAAGAAGGCACGCTGCAACGCAACTTCCAGGGCTATACCACCCATGGCCACTGCGACCTGATCGGCCTGGGCGTATCCGCCATCAGCCAGATCGGCGATCTGTACAGCCAGAACGACAGCGATATCGCCAGTTATCAGCAGTCCCTGGGCAACGGCCAATTGGCGACGCGCCGCGGCTTGCACTGCAATGCCGACGACCGCCTGCGTCGCGCCGTGATTCAGCAGCTGATCTGCCATTTCCAACTGCGCTTCGCCGACATCGAGCAAACGCATGGCGTGGTGTTCCGTGATTATTTCTGCGCCCTGTGGCCCGAGTTGGAGCAACTCGCGGCTGACGGCCTGATCAGCCTCGACGCTCAGGGTATTGAAGTGCGCCCGGCCGGGCGCCTACTGGTGCGTTCGCTGTGTATGCTGTTCGATCGCTATCTCAACGATCAGGTGCGCCAGCGCTTCTCGCGGGTGATCTGAGCCGGGCAAGCGCCCGCTCCGTTACGGGCGCTTCTCAACTCATCGCCAGCAGGCTCGCAGCCTGCATCTGCTCGCTGGAAAGGCCATTGTCACGCATCAACTTGATCAGCTGGGCGTTGGCCGAAGTCAGCGCACTGTTGAGCGAGGCCAGCTCGGTCTGCAGCCCTTCCAACTGCTGACGCTTGCCCTCGGCGTCAAGCCTCTGGTCGCTCATGACGGCCTCGATCTGCGCCTGTTTCTCGACGATCTGTGCACGCAGCTCGCGGATCATCTTGAGCAGATCCCTGATCGCCTGAGGCAGGTCGCTATCGTCGATATCTTGATGCTTCTCAGATCTGGTCGACATGCCCTTGCCCAGCTCGGAAAGGCTAACGCGCAATCCTTCGCGACTCTCCTGCGCAGTTCGTTCAGCCGTGCTGAACTGTCGTTGAACACCCTGAGCCAGATTGTTCAGTGAACCCAGCGAAGCGATGCGCATTACCCTGCTCCCTGCCTTGATCTATCATCTCAGGGTCACATCGGCAGACTAGGATCAAACTTGAGCAAGCAGTCAGGCTTGCATAGCTGGTCGCAAACCCGCCCCTGCTGTACCCTAAGCGCCATTGCGTATCTATCAGGAAGCTGAACGATGTCCGAGAGCATCAAGCTGCGTACGCAGCACCAAGCCCATTGCAAGGATTGCAGCCTGGCCAGCTTGTGCCTGCCGCTCTCGCTGAACATGGAAGACATGGACGCCCTCGACGACATCGTCAAGCGTGGTCGACCGCTGAAAAAAGGCGAATTCCTGTTCCGTCAGGGTGATTCCTTCGGCTCCGTATTCGCCGTGCGTTCCGGCGCGCTGAAAACCTTCAGCCTGAGCGATGGCGGCGAAGAGCAGATAACCGGCTTCCACCTGCCCAGCGAGCTGGTCGGCCTGTCCGGGGTCGATGGCGAGCGCTACCCGGTCTCCGCGCAGGCACTGGAAACCACCTCGGTCTGCGAGATTCCCTTCGAGCGCCTCGATGACCTGGCCCTGCAATTGCCACAGCTGCGCCGCCAACTGATGCGCATCATGAGCCGCGAGATCCGCGACGATCAGCAGATGATGCTGTTGCTGTCGAAGAAGACTGCCGACGAGCGCATCGCCACCTTCCTGGTCAACCTCTCTGCCCGCTTCCGGGCGCGTGGCTTCTCGGCCAATCAGTTCCGCCTGGCCATGTCGCGCAACGAAATTGGTAACTATTTGGGCCTTGCGGTGGAGACAGTCTCTCGCGTATTCACCCGCTTCCAACAGAACAAGCTGCTCGAAGCCGAAGGCAAGGAAGTACATATTCTCGACCCGATCGAACTGTGTGCTCTGGCCGGCGGCAATCTCGACGTTTGAGTTCGCACGAGTTCGCGGGCTCACGCATTAGGACCCCACGATGATCTTTGACGAATTCAGTATCAAGACCCTGATCCGCCCGGTACCGGACTTTCCCAAACCGGGCGTGATCTTTCGCGACATCACCCCGCTGTTCCAGTCGCCACGTGCCCTGCGCATGGTCGCCGACAGTTTCATCCAACGTTACGTGGAGGCCGAGTTCAGCCATATCGGCGCCATGGACGCGCGCGGCTTCCTGATCGGCTCGATCATCGCCTATGAACTGAACAAACCTCTGGTGTTGTTTCGCAAGCAGGGCAAACTGCCGGCGGACGTCCTCAGCGAGGGTTACCAGACCGAGTACGGCGAAGCCTTTCTCGAGGTCCATAGCGACAGCCTCTGCGAAGGCGATTCGGTACTGATCTTCGATGACCTGATCGCAACCGGCGGCACCCTGATCGCCGCAGCCAACTTGGTACGACGCATGCGCGCAACGATCTTCGAGGCCGCCGCGATCATCGACCTGCCTGAGCTGGGTGGTTCGCAGAAACTGCAGGACGCCGGCATCCCCACCTTCACGCTGACGGCCTTCGCCCTCGACGATCACTGAGCCGAAGCGCCTGCCAACCCACAAGTGGGTTGATGATTCTGCCGGGCAATGCCCGGCATCACCGATGACCTTGACCAGACTCCCATGCACGAACTCGAACTGAACCCATCCAGCGACTGGCGTCAGCGCCTGGGCGCTGTCATGGACGGCGCCACCATGCAGCGCCTGGTAACCCTGCTGATCATCATCAATGCCGTGATCCTCGGCATGCAGACCTCACCGTCGATCATGACCGACTGGGGCACGCCGCTGCTGATCCTCGATACCTTCATACTCACCTGCTTCGTCATCGAGCTGGCCCTGCGTTTCACTGCGCGCGGCATAGGCTTGCTGCGAGATCCCTGGGCCGTATTCGATTGCCTGGTGGTCGGCATCGCCCTGATACCGGCCAGCGGACCCTTCGCCGTGCTGCGTGCCTTGCGCGTGCTGCGGGTATTGCGACTGGTGTCGATCAACCCAAGCATGCGTAAGGTGGTGCAGGCGCTGCTCGCCTCGCTACCCGGCATGGGCAGCATCGTCATGCTGATGGGGTTGGTGTTCTATGTCGCCGCGGTGATGGCCACCCAGCTGTTCGGTGAGAGCTTTCCAGAGTGGTTCGGTAACATCGGCGCCAGCCTGTACACCCTGTTCCAGGTGATGACTCTGGAAAGCTGGTCGATGGGCATCGTGCGACCGGTAATGGAAGAACATCCGCTGGCCTGGCTGTTCTTCGTGCCCTATATCCTCGTCGCGACATTCATGATGCTCAACCTGTTCATCGCCGTTATCGTCAACGCGATGCAGAACACCCACGAGCCAAATGCCGAGGAGCAAGCCGCAGTAGCTCGCGAACAGGCCATTCTCGACGAGCTGCGCGCACTGCGTAGCGAAGTGGCCGAGCTGCGCCGTAACGCGCCGTAAACCCCGCCACCAGCGCAATCCGCCGTCTCTGGTACGGCGGGCTGCACGCCCTCTCCCTTGCACCTGCCTAACAGACCCGCCTTAAGTTGGCGGCGCTCAGCGCCCGTACGCACGATAGTTACATCGTTCAATGACACAGTTGGTCTGTCGAGATTGACCATCTGCGACCCCGAGTGCTGCCAACCAGAGCCGCACGACACTTGGGAGTTCCAACTCGGAAGAGGACTCGAACGATGAGCGCCAGTACCGCCCTACCGCAGCCAAAATCCAGCTTCCCCGTGCGCCGCATGGACTTCAGTTTCAGCGAAACACCGAAATACTGGTTCTATGACGCCCCTTTCATGAGCCATTTCATAAACAACCTGTCGTCGCTGTTCCCCTACGGCGAGAAGTTCTTCGTCGACAGCGTGCGCGCCGTACGCGACCGGGTCAGCGAGCCGCAGCTGAAAAAGGACATCAGCGCCTTCATCGGTCAGGAGGCCATGCACTCCAAGGAGCATGCGGCCTACAACGACTACGCCAACGAGCACGATATCGACCTGGAACGCCTGGAGCTGCGCATCAAAGTGCTGCTGGAATGGGTCACCCGTTTCAGCACCAAGAAACACCGCCTGGCGGCCACGTGCGCACTGGAGCACTTCACCGCGACCATGGCCGAGCAGTTGCTAAAGCGCGAAGAGCTCACCACCCAGAAGAACGATCCGAAGCTCTATCAACTGTGGATGTGGCACGCCATCGAAGAGAGCGAGCACAAGGCCGTGTGCTACGACGTCTACCAGAAGGTCTAAGGCGGCTACTTCACCCGTACGCTGGCGATGATGCTGACCACCCTGATGTTTCTCGGCGTGATCGGCTGGTTCCAGATACATCTGCTGCGCAAGGATGGCCAGTTGCTCAACTGGCGCAGCTGGGGCTTCGGCCTGTAGAAGCTGTTTGGCCCGCGCAACGTTTTTTTCACCAAGCTGCTTGGTCCGTACCTGGACTACTACCGCCCCGGCTTCCACCCCAAGGATCACGACACCAACAAGCTGGAAAATCGTTGGCGCGAGCGCCTCGGTTTCAGTAACTGACGTCCTTTGGCGTGCAGACACCAACAAGAACGACAATCAGGAGCTCGGCCATGAATGCGTCCGTGTCCCCCCTACCGCTGCCCGTCATTGCAAGATCGCCATTCTTGGCAGCGGTTTCTCCGGCCTCGGTATGGCCATTCGTCTCAAGCAGCAGGGTGAGCAGGACTTCCTGCTGTTCGAGAAGGAAGCCGGCGTCGGCGGCACCTGGCGCGTGAACAATTACCCGGGCTGCGGCTGCGACGTGCAATCACACCTGTATTCGTTCTCCTTCGAGCCGAACCCGAACTGGACGCGGATGTTCGCCAGGCAGCCGGAAATCAAGGCGTATCTGCAAGGTTGCTGGGAGAATTATCGGCTGCAGGATAAGACCCTGCTCGGTACCGAAGTGGTGCAGATGCGCTGGGATGAGCACGCCGAGCTGTGGTACCTGCTGGATCGTGCTGGCAACCAGTACAGCGCGCAGTTCGTGGTAGCGGATGCATGAGCTGGTACCTGCACCCGGTCAGTGGCCGCAACTGCACGGTGTGGCCGGGCTTCACCTGGCGCTACCGCATGCTGACGCGTCACTTCGATCCCCCTGCCTACCACTTCAGCCGCAAGCAGGCCGCTCACCCGGCACAGAGCAACGCCGTCGACCTCGACGTGCAGGAGACCAGCGCATGAAATCCTTAGAGAACAAGGTAGCCGCCATCACCGGCGCCGGCTCTGGTATCGGCCGCGCCCTCGCCTATCACCTGGCACGCCAGGGCTTTCACCTGGCGCTGTCCGACGTCAACGTCGAGGGCCTCAAGGAAACCGCCGAGCAGGCGCGCAAACTTGGTGTCACCATCAGCCAGCAGCGCGTCGACGTCGCCGACCGCGCAGCCGTCGAGGCCTGGGCCGAGCAGATCGTCAGCGAATTTGGCAGGGTCAATGCCATCTTCAACAATGCCGGCGTGGCTCAGGGTGGCACCGTGGAAGGCAACGATTACGCCGACTACGAGTGGATCATGAACATCAACTTCTGGGATGTGATCAACGGCACCAAGGCCTTCCTGCCTTATCTCAAGGCGGCTGGCCAGGGTCATGTGGTCAACGTCTCCAGCGTCTTTGGGCTGTTCTCCCAGCCCGGAATGAGCGCCTACAACGCCAGCAAGTTCGCCGTGCGCGGTTTTACCGAGTCATTGCGCCAGGAGCTGGACATGGCCGCTTGCGGGGTGTCCGCCAGTTGCGTGCACCCCGGCGGCATCCGCACCAACATCGCCAAGACCGCGCGCATGAATGACAGCTTGGCCAAGGTCACCGGCCAGGCCGCCGAACAGGCGCGTCAGCAATTCAACGACCAGTTGCTGCGCACCACGCCGGACCAGGCGGCAAAGGTCATCGTAAATGGCGTGCTGGCCAACAAGCGGCGCATCCTCATCGGCGCCGATGCCCACGCCCTGGACTGGATGCAGCGCAGCATGCCGGCGCTGTATCAGCGTCTGGTCACCGTCTCGATGCGCTTGGCCGCCCGCTTCACGCCCAAGCCACGAAACGCGGACAAAGCGCGCGAGGCGACCGAGTAGCCTCACGGCAAGCACCACTCAGGGCCGGCCAATGCCTGCCCTGTGCGTTTGTCGGACCAAGCTCGCTGCTGCGCCAACTGGGCTAAGGTAGGAGAACAGACGCATCACTCATCCAAGCGGCGCCGCTACCGGCTCCCGGCTGGAACTTCGGTGTGGCGTCGACGCCGAGGGCGGCGCCTCGATCTACGAGGTGGCCTCATGAGCGCGCTTACCTGCACCCACCGCGACCACACCATCCGTGCCAGCGTCATGGAACACCCTAGCCTGCCGACACCCTGGGCCGGTGGTTGCCAGATCACCGATCCCGACGGCAACACCAGCAAACGGCAGACCTTGCCGGTGGATTACGCCTTCATGGACGACCTGAGCAAAGCCCAGCACGCGTCCATCGCACACGGCAAGTGGCTGGTGGACCAGAAGCTGGATCACGGGCGCAACTGGCATTGAGATGACGGCATTACCGTAGGGTGTGCTGTGCGCACCTCAATTCCTGCACGCGCACGCTGATGCGCATGGCACACCCGACGGCTTACGCATTCTTTCGCAGCGGGTCTAGCAGCGGCTTGAGGCCGTTGTGGTCGATCTCCTGCATCAGCGCCAACAACTGGCCCAACTCGCCCTTGGGGAAGCCCGTGCGGGCGAACCAGTTGAGGTAGTGCCCCGGCAGATCGGCTATCAGCCGATCCTTGTACTTGCCATAAGGCATTCGGCGGGTCACCAGGAGTTTCAATGCTTCGGGGTTCATCGGGTACTCGAACGGCCAGACAATAATCCGGCCATTGTGCCAGGCATCAGGCCCGGTACGAAAAGCACCTAGGCGCGAAGGGCTTCGCGAACGAAATCCAGGCGATCCTGGCCAAAGAACATCTCCTCGCCGACGAAGCAGGTCGGTGCACCAAATACGCCGCGCTTGACCGCTTCCTCGGTAGTCGCCTTGAGCCTGTCCTTGACTGCCGGTTCCGCGATCTGCGCCTGCAACTGCGCCGCATCGAAGCCAGCGGCCATCAGCACGCCTGCCACCTTGGCCAGATCGCCCATGTTCACCCCATCGACCCAGATTGCCCGGAACAGCGTCTGCAAGGCATCGTCGAAGCGCTCCGGCTGATACAGCTGGACGGCTACCAGCAAGCGCATCAGCGTCAGGGTATTGATCGGGAAATACGGGTTGAAACGCATCGGTACGCCGTAACGCTCGGCAAAACGTGCCAGGTCGCGAATCATGTAGCGGCCCTTGACCGGAATCATCGCTGGCGACGCGTTGCCGGTGGCCTGGAACACGCCGCCGAGCAGCATCGGCCGATAGACCAGCGTTGCTCCGGTTTCGCGGCACAGATCAGACAACTGGGTATGGGCCAGGTAGGACGCCGGGCTGCCCAGATCGAAGAAGAACTCCACTGTCTTGCTCATCAGCTTCACTCGCTCGTTATTGTGATTATGGGTTTAGCGCAGGTTACCAGCGCTCCATCCACGGCCGCAGGTCCAGCTCGAAGGTCCAGGCGTCACGCAGCTGGCTGTGCAGAAACCAGTAGCTGTCGGCGATGTGTTCGGGATCGAGAATGCCATCCTGATCCTTCTTGGCGTAGAGCTCCGGAAAGCTATCGCGGATAAAGGCCGTATCGATGGCGCCATCCACCACCACATGAGCGACATGCACATTCAACGGCCCCAACTCACGCGCCATGCTCTGCGCCAGCGCCCGGATGCCGTGCTTGGCCCCGGCGAAAGCGGCAAACCCGGCAGCACCGCGCAAACCAGCAGTGGCGCCAGTGAACAAAATGGTGCCACGGCCGCGGCCGACCATGCGTCTGGCCACCGCCTGACTGGTCAGGAAGCCGGAGAAACAGGCCATTTCCCAGATCTTGAAGTATTTGCGCGCGGTTTCCTCGAGAATGCTGCAGGGCACGTTGG
The DNA here is from genome assembly GCF_039555755.1 of Pseudomonas sediminis. Lineage (NCBI taxonomy): Bacteria > Pseudomonadati > Pseudomonadota > Gammaproteobacteria > Pseudomonadales > Pseudomonadaceae > Pseudomonas > Pseudomonas sediminis. Next base: position 3,832,448 of record NZ_CP154631.1, on the reverse strand, counting down.
CGCCGATATTGAACACCATTACCTCGATCGGCCCGATGTCACGCTCGATGCTCTCAACCAGTTCAGCCACCTGCTCCTCACGCCGTGCATCGGACGCGAAACCGTGCGCCTCACCGCCCTCGCCGCGGATTTCCTCCAGCAGCGGTTGCAGTTTGTCCAGACTACGACGGGTGACGCAGGCGACATACCCTTCACGGGCGAAGCGCCGGGCGATGGCGCTACCAGTGGCATCGCCAGCGCCAATGATCAAAGCGACCTTCTTGTTCTCGTTCATGGCCCACTCCGTTGATTGACGGTCATTAGCTTAGCGAACGTCATGTTCGAACACACATTGAAGTGTGTCAGCCAGGGGCGGATGCCGTTAACCTAAGCGAATTCTTTCTGCCAGGATCGATCCATGTCGCACACTCCTTCCCCACTGGTTGGTGAAACCCCACTGCACGCCGTCGAGGTGCGCATCCTCGGTTGCCTGATCGAAAAGCAACTGACCACACCGGAAACCTACCCGCTGACGCTCAATGCCGTGCAACTGGCCTGCAACCAGAAGACCAGCCGCGAACCGCTGATGAACCTGGAAACCGGAGAAGTCGGGCGCTACCTGCGCAGCCTCGAAGGTCGCCAGTTGGTGCATCTGGTGATGGGCAGCCGTGCCGATCGCTGGGAACAGCGCTGCGACAAGCAGCTGGAGTTGGTCAAGCCACAGACGGTGCTACTCGGCCTGCTAATGCTGCGTGGCCCGCAAACGCTCAACGAGCTGCTCACGCGCAGCAACCGCATGCACGACTTCGACGATGTCGCAGAGGTCCAGCACCAACTGGAGCGCCTGATCGGTCGCGGGCTGGCCCTGCTGCTGCCGCGCCAGAGCGGTCAGCGCGAGGATCGCTACATGCATCTGCTCGGCGAGCCTGCCGATCTGGACAGTCTGCTTGCCAGCCGCCCCCAAAACCGCAGCGAGGCTTCGGCACCTAACGATTATCGTCTGGTCGAACTGGAAGCGCGCATCGCCGCACTCGAAGAACGTCTGGCGCGCCTGGAAGGCGCGCAGTAACCCAAAGGAGCTCATGCATTGATTTTCAAGACCCGTTTCTGCCTCATCCTCGGTGCCACCCTGCTCGCTGCCGGCTGCAGCAGCACGGCGGACAAACCGGCCGCCGCCGCGGCCCCGAGCGGCCCGACGCCCGATAGCTGCACCTCCTCCGTGGTCGAGCATCTCAAGGGCCAGACGGCCACGCCCGAGTTGCTGGAGCAAGCCCGCAAGCAGGCTGGTGCCAGCAGCGCACGCATCCTCACCCCGACCAGCGTGGTGACCCTGGAATACAACCGTCAGCGCCTGAACCTGAACGTCGACGAGCAGCGTGTCATCACTCGCGTGACCTGCGGCTAAGCCTCGCCCTGGTGCGGGCTTACCCGCACCAACCTCTGGCGCAACTATCATTAGCGCGCTAATTTGAACCACCCGCCACTTCACAGGCCGCCGCCATGACCACCCCCGTGGAACCCTGCGCCGAACTGCTGCTGGACAACCAGCTGTGCTTCGCCCTCTATTCCACCTCGCTGATGATGACCAAGACCTACAAGCCGCTGCTGCAGGCACTGGGGCTCACCTACCCGCAGTACCTGGCCATGCTGGTGCTGTGGGAGAACGAAGGCATCACCGTCAGCGAAATCAGCGCCCGCATGCTGACCGACCCGGGCTCACTCACCCCGCTGCTCAAGCGCCTGGAGAGCGAGGGCCTGCTGCAGCGCCAACGCAGCAGCCAGGACGAGCGCGTGGTGCAGCTCCACCTCACCGACAAGGGCCGTGCCCTGCACGAACAGGCCAAGGCATTGCCGGCCTGCATTCTCAGGGCCTCGGGCCTCGACTTGCCGACCCTGGGCAAGTTGCGTGACGACCTGGTCGACCTGCGCCAGCACCTGCAGGACGCGCTCTGATCGCGGGCGATGCGAGCCATCGCCCCGTCCGCCCTCATTCTCCCCGCCTGACCTGCCCTACCAACCTGCCCCTCCTGCGTCTTCCATACCCTGCCAGACGGCTTCCGCATGAGCGCAAGATGGCCCCCCCTATACGGCTCTAGCTCTCGCCGCATCTGGTTATTCCATCGAACACTGACCCTATAACCAAATACCTTATAAATTTATCTTGCGCACAAACCATATGCACACTAATGTTTTCTCCATGGAAACGGTTAGCGCACAAATGATTAGCGAGCCAATCCATCATTCACTGACCTAACGAGGAATATCGCCATGACTATCGAAAACGTTCTCTACCGCGCCACCGCTGAAGCCTTTGGTGGCCGTGAAGGCCGCGCTGTGTCCTCCGACGGCATCCTCGACATCGCCCTGACCACCCCGAAAGAACTCGGCGGCGCTGGCGGTAACGGCACCAACCCTGAACAACTGTTCGCTGCCGGCTATTCCGCCTGCTTCCTCGGCGCCCTGAAATTCGTCGCCGCCCGCGACAAGCTGAGCATCCCGGCTGACACCTTCATCGAAGGCACCGTCGGCATCGGCGCCATCCCCACCGGCTTCGGCATCGAAGTGGAACTGCGCATCAGCCTGCCCGGCCTGGCCCCGGAAGCCGCACAAACCCTGGTGGATCGCGCGCACATCGTCTGCCCGTACTCCAACGCCACCCGCGGCAACATCGACGTCACTCTGACCATCGTCTGACTCTCGCCTACGCCCCAAAAAAAGAAACCCCACCACCGGTAACGGTCGCAGGGTTTCTCTTGCTCATCGTCTTTCGCGGCTGAAGCGGAATGCCGCCCAGCCGCTACACATGCAATCTTCGCGCAGGAGCGCCTTCAGCTGCGAATTTCTACTCAGACAAAATTACGCACCTGCTCCCAGGTCAGATCCAGGCATTTGCGCGCTTTCTCTACCAGCTCATCCACTTCCGCCTGGCTAATCACCAATGGCGGCGCAATGATCATGGTGTCGCCCACCGCGCGCATGATCAGACCGTTGTTGAAGCAGTGGCCACGGCACACCATGCCCACGCCCACATCACCGGAGAAGCGCTTGCGCGTGGCTTTGTCCTGCACCAGCTCGATAGCGCCGAGCATACCGACGCCACGTACTTCGCCCACCAGCGGATGATCGGCCAGCTCACGCAGGCGCTTCTGCAGGTAGGGCGCGGTTTCCGCCTTCACCCGCTCGACGATGCCCTCTTCCTTGAGAATGCGCAGGTTCTCCAACCCCACCGCCGCCGCCACCGGATGGCCGGAGTAGGTGAAGCCGTGGTTGAAGTCGCCATGCGCTTCGATCACTTCGAACACCTTGTCGCTGACGATCAGCCCGCCCATCGGCACGTAGCCCGAGGTCAGGCCCTTGGCGATGGTCATCAGATCAGGTTTGAGGTCGTAGTACTGGCTGCCGAACCATTCGCCGGTACGGCCGAAGCCGCAGATCACTTCGTCGGCAACGAAGAGAATGTCGTACTTGGCAAGGATTTCCTTGATGCGCGGCCAGTAGGTTTCCGGCGGGATGATCACGCCACCGGCACCCTGGATCGGCTCGGCGATAAAGGCCGCCACGTTTTCCTCGCCCAATTCGAGAATCTTCTTCTCCAACTGGTCAGCCGCCCAGATACCGAAGGCTTCCGGCGTCATATCGCCGCCCTCGCCGAACCAGTAAGGCTGCGGGATATGCGCGATACCAGGGATCGGCAGGTCACCCTGCTCGTGCATGAACTTCATGCCACCGAGGCTGGCGCCGGCCACGGTGGAGCCGTGGTAGCCGTTGTCGCGGCCGATGATGACTTTCTTGATCGGCTGGCCTTTGCACGCCCAATAGTGGCGTACCAGGCGCAGCATGGTGTCGTTACCTTCCGAGCCCGAACCCGTGAAAAACACGTGGTTCATACCGGCCGGCGCCAGCTTGGAAATGGCATGCGCCAGCTCCAGCACCGGCGGGTGCGCGGTCTGGAAGAAGGTGTTGTAGAACGGCAGCTGCAACATCTGTTTGGAAGCTGCAGCGACCAGTTCCTCACGGCCATAGCCAACGGCCACGCACCACAGGCCGGCCATACCGTCGAGGATCTTGTGGCCCTCGCTGTCCCACAGGTGCACACCTTTGGCTTCGGTGATGATGCGCGGGCCCTTCTCGGCCAACTGCTTGTAATCACTGAACGGCGCCAGGTGGTGGGCCTGGCTCAGCGCCTGCCAGTGTGCGGTTTTCGAGTTATTCATGTCGCCTCCTTCGATCCGGGACATCACAGGTACCAGCGGTATTCGCGCGGGCTGATGTCGTGCATGAAGGCCAGGTGATCCTGGCGTTTGTTCTCGCAATAAACCATGACGAACTCGCTGCCGAGGCCAGCGGCGACGCGCTCGCTGGCCTGCATGCGGCGCACGGCGTCGAGCATGTCGTTGGGAAAGTCGACGCCGCTGGCGCGGTCGCCATTCAGTGGTGCGATGGGCTCGACCTGAGCGTCGAGGCCCTGTTCGATACTGGTCAGCAGCGCCGCCAGCACCAGGTAGGGGTTGGCATCGGCGCCCGGCAGGCGGAATTCCAGGCGCAGATTGCGCGCGTCCGATTCGGGAATGCGCACACAGGCGTCACGATCCTCGAAGCCCCAGCTGGCCTTACTCGCCGAGTTCACCTGGGCGCCAAAGCGGCGGTAGCTGTTGTGGTTCGGCGCGTAGATCGGCATCAATTCCGGCAGCAGCTCCAGGCAGCCGGCCACGGCATGCCGCAACGGGCGCTGCTCGTCACGCGCCAGCAGGTTGTCGCCCGCCTCGTCGTACAGGCTGACGTGGATGTGCATGCCACTGCCCGGATACTGCAGGTACGGCTTGGCCATGAAGCTGGCGCGATGGCCGTGTTTGAGCGCCACGCCACGGGTCACCCGGCAGAACAGCGCCGACCAGTCGGCGGCCTGCATCGGGTCGGCGTTATGACTGAAGTTAATCTCGAACTGCCCCGGGCCGATCTCGGCGGTGATCACCGTGGTATCGATGCCCTGCAGCCGCGCAGTCTCGGTGATGTCGTCGAGCACCTCGGCAAAGCGCGACAGCCGTTCGATATGCATGTTCGGCTGGTCGTCGGCATCCCCGCTCAGGTCATCGCGCGGGTACTGCGGCAAGCCGTCCTTGAGCGCCTTGTCGAACAGGTAGAACTCCAGCTCGAAGGCCACCACCGGCCGAATGCCACGCGCCGCCAGGCGCTGCACCACGCGCGCCAGCACCTCGCGCGGCTCGAACTCGATGGGCGCTTCGGTGCCATCGGAGCTGATCAGCATCTGCCCCAGCGGCTGGCGCTCCCAGTTCACCAGCTTGAGCGTTCCAGGAATCAGTCGCCGTGGTGCGTCCGGGTCGCCGTCATGGAAGCAGTAGTCGCCGATCTCGTAGAGCCCGCCCTGGGCACCCAGCAGCACGCAGTTCTGCGGCAACTTCAGGGCACTGCCGGCGGCAACCTTCTCCAGCATCTCGATGGGGTAGCGCTTGCCGTAGAAATGCCCGGGGATATCCAGACAAATCAGGTCGACGAAGCGCACCTCGGGGTGGGCCTGGCGGAATTGGCGGACTTCGTCGAGCAGCTCGACTCGGGTGGCGTTCATTGTGGTTATTTCCGATTCACGGGAGGTCAGGTGTAGATCCACAACACCCGCGCGGGGGTGTCGCCTTGGTTGGCATAACGCAGGCGCGCATAACTCGGCACCTGGAAAACGTCGCCGGGGTAAAGTGTGGCGCTCTCTTCGTCTTCGCCCAGCCACAGCGTCAGCTGGCCTTCGAGCACGTAGCCGGCCTGCTCGGAACGGTCGCTCATCTGACGCTCACCACTACTGGCACCCGGCTCGAGCAGGCTGTCGACGACCATGAAGGCGCCCTGCAGCGTCGGCGAGGCCATGATGTCGGTGATGCCCCCAGCCAGGTACAGGGTGCGGCGTTCGTCCGGTCGGGTCACCCAATCCAGCGCTTTGGGTTTGGGCAGGCTGTAGAAATAGGTGGTGGGTACGTCGAGCGCCTCAGCGATGGCGGTCAGATCCTCCACCGTCGGGCGCGACAGACCCCGTTCGACCTGCGAGAGAAAGCCCACCGAACGGCCGATGCGCTCGGCCAGCTCGTTGAGGGTGACCTTCTTGTGCTTGCGCAGGTCGTGGATGAGCACGGCCAGGGCCGCCATCTCCAGGTTTTTGTCCATCTCTGGGCTGTCCATTTCAGAAGCTGTCTCTTAGTCGGTACCAGGCCTTGCCAATGGCCTCGAGCGGCGCCGCCAGGCGCTCGCTGAAGGGGAATTCAGGGTTGCGCAGCTGCCGGTATAGCGCCAGTTCGTCGTCATTGCCGAGAATGGCATCGCTGACCGCTCGCGCAGCCGCCAGCGTCGGCAATACGCCATGTCCGGAGAAGCCCTGCAGCCAGTAACGGCCGTTCTCGCCGCCGATATCCGGCGTACGAGCACGAGTCACGTCGATATGCCCGCCCCATGCAAAGTCGATGGCCACGCCTGACAACTGCGGGAATACACGCTCGAGGAATGGCCGCGTGGCAGCCGCCATGTCCTTCGGCAGACCGCCCAGGTAGGTGCAGCCACCGCCAAACAGCAGGCGGTGATCCGGCGTACGGCGGAAGTAATCGAGGACGAACTGGTTGTCGGTGACGCAGGCATTGCGCGGCAGCAAGGCCTCGGCGCGCTCCGCACCTAGCGGCGCGGTGGCGATCTGGTAGGTGCCGACCGGCAGGATGCGCCGGGCCAGGCGCGGCTCCAGATCGTCGATATAAGTGTTGCAGGCCAGAACCAGTTGATCGGCCTGCACGCTGCCCTGCTCGGTACGCACGCGGTAGCCGTCACCATGCATCTCCTGGCTCAGCGCACGGCTCTGCTCGAAGATCTGCCCGCCGGCGCGAACGAAGGCCTCGGCAAGACCCAGTGCCAGCTTGAGCGGGTTGAGGTGGCCGGCTTCTGGGTCATACAGACCTGCCTGATAACGCTCACTGGCGACCCATTGCGGCATCTGCTCACGAGAGACGAACTGCAGCGCGCGGTGCCCCCACTTATAGGCGGCTTCTTCCTGCCATTCATGCAACAGCGCCACGCGGCGCGGCAGCACCGCCGTCCACAGATGACCCCGGCGGTAGTCGCAGTCGAAGCCATGGCGCTGGGGCAGTTCACGCAGCTGACGGGCGGCCCAGCTCATGCCATCCCAAAGACGTCGCGCACGCTCGATACCAAGCGCATTTTCCAGCGGCGGCATATCGCAGGACCAGCCGAGAATCGCCTGTCCACCGTTACGCCCGGAGGCGGCCCAGGCCACGCGACTGGCCTCGAGCAGAATGACCTTGCGTCCCGCTTCGGTCAGGCACAAGGCGGTGTGCAAGCCACTGAAGCCGGCGCCCACCACCAGCACATCACACTGCAAGTCACCCCGCAGGGCCGGATAGCGCTTCAGCCGATCCTGACAGCTCTGCGCGTAGTAGCTGTCGACGTGCTCACTGGCGTGGCGGAACATAGATGGCTCATGAAATTTTTAATAATTAATTTCATGAAAATCTATAGAGATAAATTCACAAAGGCAAGTCTGAGCGACTCAGGCGACCTGCTGCTGTAACTCCATGCCGCATTCGAGCTGAGTGAACAGCCCTTCGTCTATCGCCTGCGCCACTACCCGGCGCAGGCCTTCACTGCCGAGGAAAGCGTCACGTGCCGCAGCTGAGCGCCACTGCCCTTCTACCGACCAGGTCAGTGGATCATTGTGTAGAGGAAATACGCGCAGGCGTTCGCAGCCCGGCATATCTCGGCCAACCTCGTGCAACCGCGCCAAGCACTGACCCAACCGAGTCGAACGGCCATGACGGGCACAAACGGTCATACAATGAATGATGCTCATGGCAACCTCCTGGAACTGAATCAATACAGACCGGCAGCGTTTCGCAGCAAAACATGGGGCGCTGCGCCTGGTTCGGCAGAAGCCGCTCCGCCAACGGCTCTTGAGTCGAGCCAGGCCGTGGCGATCAACAACAGGGGCAATGGCGCGATCAACCATTTACTCGGCATGGCTCGCTCCTTTCGTGACGGATGTGGGCACCACTTAGCGGGGGACATGGCTACTGCAGGTGTTTGAGCCGGCACAGAGGCACGACGCGCTGACGACAAAGATCAGGCAGATGGTCATCCCAGCGTTAGTCGATTACTGGCAGATTCTTGCCTAAACCTGCATTGATTGGATCACTTCCAGGCAGCCGAGTCTTCAAGCGATAAACCTAGAAATACTCTGTATGCTTGGTCATTTGCCCATTACCGACAAATATTTGCCTAATCCTGCCGCCCCTCATGACTTGCCTGAAAAACCTGGCTAGGCTTCGCTCACCTTTCGGAGGCGCGCCATGCAGTCACCCATTCACACCACCACAAATCTCGACACCCCACTTGCGGAACTGAGCCACGAAATGGCGCGCCTGGTCGAACGCTTCGTTCCCGAGGACGGCCTGCACCTCACTGCTATTCCAGGGTTGAAACTGGCGCGCGCCACGACGCCGAGCCTGCCGATGCAAACGGTCTACGATCCGTGCCTGTGCATCATCGCCCAGGGCCGCAAGGAGATACGCCTGGGTGACGAACTCTACGTCTATGATCCACTGAACTACCTGGTGGCATCGGTGGTGCTGCCAGTGACGGGCCGAGTGATCGAAGCCAGCCCCGAGGCGCCCTACCTGAGTATCGCGCTGGAGATCGATCCGGCACTGATCAGCAGCCTGCTCACCGAGATGCCGCCGATTCCGGCGCCCGATGCTGCCTCACAGCGCGCACTGTTTCTCGACCGTCTCGACCCACGCTTGCTGGATGCGGTGATCCGCCTGCTGCGCCTGCTGGAAACCCCGCGCGACATCGCCATGCTGGCGCCACTGGCACTGCGCGAGATTTTCTACCGCATGCTGCACAGCCCGCAGGGCCATCGCCTGCATGAAGTGGTCATCGCCGACAGCCAGAGCCAACGCATCTCCCGCGCCATCGAGTGGCTGCGCAAGAACTTCGACCAGCCGCTGCGTATCGAGGAGCTGGCTCGCGAAGTCAATCTGAGCCCATCGACACTGCACCATCGCTTCAAGGCCGTCACCGCCTTCAGCCCGCTGCAGTACCAAAAACAACTGCGCCTGCAGGAGGCTCGCCGGTTGATGCTGTGCGACAACCTCGAGGCGGCGGCGGCCAGTTATCGCGTCGGCTACGAAAGCCCATCGCAGTTCAGCCGTGAGTACAGCCGTCTGTTCGGTGATCCACCGCAACGCGATATCGCGCGCCTGCGCCAGGCAGCGCAGAGTCAGGTAGCATCCTGATCACCGATTTCCGTGGGAGGCGCTTTATTTCGCCTCGTTTAAGCTAATCGCGGCTGAAGCCCCTCCCACGCCAGCCGCTACAAACCCATCTGCTTCGAAATGATCTCGTTCATGATCTCCCGCGTGCCCCCACCGATGGAGAGAATGCGGTTATCGCGGTACAGGCGCTCGACGAGAGACTCGCGCATGTAACCCATACCGCCCATGATCTGCACCGCATCGTAGGTCAGACGGTCAGCGATATCGGTGGCGAAGTTCTTGGCCATGGAAATCTCCTTGATCACGCTTCTGCCAGCCGCCATCTGTGCGGCCTGGCGGTAGGTGAACTCACGCGACACCTCCAGCTGGGTCGCCATCTCGGCCAGACGGTGCTTGAGCACCTGGAACTTGCCCACCGGTTTGCCGAACGCCTGACGCTCGCGCGCCCATTTCATCGACTCTTCGAGTGCCAGTTGCGCGGTCATGTTGGCCATGATCGCCAGGCTCAGGCGCTCGCTCTGGAAGTTGGCCATGATGCAGGCGAAGCCGGCGTTCTCCACACCAATCAGGTTCTCCACCGGCACCTTACAATCGTCGAAGAACAGCTCGGCAGTGTCGGACGCCCACCAGCCCATCTTCTTCAGCTTGCGCCCGACGGTGAAACCCGGCGTACCCTTCTCCACCAGCAACAGGCTGACGCCGCCAAAGCCCTCGCCACCGGTACGCACCGCGACCGTGTAGTAATCGGCACGCACACCACTGGTGATGAAGGTCTTGCTGCCATTGATGCGGTAGTGGTCGCCGTCACGCACGGCGCGGGTCTTGAGATTGGCCACATCGGAGCCACCAGAAGGCTCAGTCACCGCCAGCGCCATGATCTTCTCGCCGGCCAGCACCTGCGGCACTACACGCTCGCGCACGACGGGCTTGGCCCATTTGACGATGGGCGGCAAGCCGATATCCAGTGAACCCAGCCCGGCCACCAGTCCGCCCGAGCCACTGCGCATCAGCTCCTCGCTGGCCGCGACCTTGGCGAAGACATCGCCCTCGTGACTGCCGCCGAACTGCTCCGGGTAGCCGATACCGAGAATGCCTGCGGCGCCGGCCTTGAGGTACAGCTCACGGGGGAATTCCTCGGCCTCCTCCCACTCGTCGATATGCGGCAGGATCTCGCGCTCGACGAAACGCCGGACGGAGTCACGAACCAGTTGGTGGGATTCATCGAAATACGACAAAGGGGCGGCCATGCGGGTACTCCCGTTATTGTTTTGGCCACCCTAACCTAGCGCTTGCTTGGTTTTCAAGCGAGCGTTTCATTTCTGCTCGCGCAGCGCCTTCCTCACCCGCTCGCCCATTTCGTAGGCCGGCCCTTCCACTGCCTGGAAATTACGGGTGTAGCGCTGGGCGAAGCCATCAGTGCCCCACTCGCGATACTGCTGCACATGCCATAACTCATGCGCCCATAGCACAGCATCCTCTGCGGCGGCATCGCTGCTGCGAAACACCACCACGTCGACCAGCGTCACGGCCTGTACATCGGGGTTCTGCAGCATGACGGTGGCAGCGTCCATCTCGTCGGTGATGCCGACGCGATAACGCACTTCATCGAGCAACGCATCGTCGTAGAACCGCGCGAGCTGCGCGCGAATCATCAAAGGGATGGGCTCGGTACCGGCCCGTAGAGCCGCCTGGCGGGACTGCAGCAACCACGCTTCAAGCCTGACTGCTGCCAGGTTCAGGCCGTCCTCACGCATACGCACGGGATCCGGCACGCACAGACAGGAGCTGCCCAGGCACACCTGTACCTGCCCGGCCGGGCATTGAGCTTGCGCGGCCAGGGGCGCTACAAGCAGGAGCAACAGGGCAATACGGCACAGAGTGTCAGCGATCACAGGCACTCCGAATCGAGAGGGTTTGACGGTTTACAGGCTGATCGGGCGCCGACCTGCCAAGGCATGGGCCAGAGTGCCGCCATCGACCAGTTCGAGCTCACCGCCCAGCGGCATACCATGGGCGATACGCGAGGCGATCAGGCCTTTACCGGCAAGAATCTGGGCGATGTAATGCGCCGTGGCCTCGCCTTCCACCGTCGGGTTGGTGGCCAGAATCACTTCGCTGAAAGCACCGGCATCGATGCGCTCCAGCAGCGCTGGAATACCGATGGCTTCCGGACCCAGGCCATCGAGCGGCGACAGGTGCCCCTTGAGCACGAAGTAGCGACCGCGAAAGCCGGTCTGCTCCACTGCATGCACGTCCATCGGACCTTCCACCACACACAGCAGGCTGTCGTCACGCCGCTCATCCAGGCACAGCTGGCAGACCTCGTCCTCGCTCAGGCTGCGGCAGCGCTTGCAATGCCCCACGCCTTCCATCGCCGCACTCAACGCCTGCGCCAGACGCTGACCGCCACTGCGATCACGCTCAAGCAGCTGCAGCGCCATGCGCTGCGCAGTCTTCTGGCCGACGCCGGGCAGGATGCGCAGAGAATCGATCAACTGGCGAATCAGAGGGCTGAAGCTCATGGAAGTCCTGCAAAAGTTGGCGGGCAATGATCTGGTGGGCTAAAGCCCACCCTACGAACTGCACACGCGAGCAACACAAGTAAGAGTGGCGATCAGGCGGCGTACAGGGCAAGGCGCCGGCGGACGAGGAACAGCAGTGTGCTGGAGCACATGAGGATTCCGAGTTCGCCGGCAACGCCGCCATGTGCGTCGACTGGACGGCGCGTAGCCTGTCAGAAGGGCATTTTGAAGCCGGGGGGAAGCTGCATCCCTGCAGTCATGCCGGACATCTTGTCCTGGCTGTTCTGCTCGACCTTGCGCACCGCATCGTTGACGGCAGCGGCGATCAGGTCTTCGAGCACTTCCTTGTCTTCCTGCATCAGGCTGTCATCCAGGGTGATGCGCTTGACGTCGTGACGACCGGTCATCACCACGCTGACCAGACCGGCGCCGGACTGGCCGGTGACTTCGGCGTTGGCCAGCTCTTCCTGCATCTTCTGCATTTTTTCCTGCATTTGCTGAGCCTGTTTCATCAGGCCTGCCATGCCACCTTTCATCATGTCGGTATCCTCGGTGTTCAGAATTAACTGGGGGTATCGATTGGTTCGATGCTGTCGTCGCGCACTTTGGCGGCGAACTGCTGAATCATTTGCTGCACCAGCGGGTCGGCATGGATCGAGGCCTCGGCGCTGCGCTGGCGATCGGCACGGCGACGAGCAGCGGCCTGTGCCGGTGTTTCCTGCTCGGGCTTGCACAGCTCGATGCGCAGTTTGATGCTGCGTCCCTGCTGCTGGTTCAGCGCATCATTGAGACGGCGCTGCTGAGTCGGGTTGAACAGCGCGCTGTGCGCAGGGTCCAGGTGCAGCAGCCAGTCATCACCATTGGCTTCGATCAGGGTGCAGTTGGCGGCGATGCTGCCAGTCATGCCGCCCAGGCCGAGCTGCGGGAACAGTGACAGCCACTCCGCCGCCAACCCCGTAGCCGGCTTGGCGGCCGGCAACGGCTCCTCGACCACGGAAGCCGCGGTTTCGGCCTGGCCAAAATCGTAATCGAGGGTTTCGGCGTCCATTTCGACATAGTCGTAGTCGCCAAGCGGCGGCTCGTCGTCGGCGCCATCGGTTTCCACCACGGGCTGCGCAGCCTCGCTGTGCTCCGGCGTGGCAGTCGCGGTCACTTGCGGGACTTCAGGCTCGACAACAGTCACCTCAGGCGCGGCTGACGCGACGGTCTGAACGGCGTCGGCCACGGGCGCAACGGGTGCGGCCGTTTCCCAGGGCACATCGACGGCGGCAGGCGCAGCGGGCTCAGGCTCAGGCTCAGGGGCGACGATAGCGGTCGCTGCAACCGGAGGCACAACCTCGGGGTCCGGCTCACTCACTGCAGGCTCAACGACAGGCGCCGATGCGACAGCTGGAGCAGGCGAAGAAAGCACAGGAACAGGAGCCGGCATAGCGGTGCCGGCCACTGGATTTTGTTGGGAATCAGCAGTGGCCTGGCTGATCCCCAAGGGCTTTAGCGTGACCTTGGGCGCATCGTCAGCGCCCCCCGGACGGAAGGCCAGCATGCGCAGCAGCACCATCTCGAAGCCACCGCGCGGTTCCGGGGCCAGGGGTAGATCGCGACGACCGATCAACCCCATCTGGTAGTAGAACTGCACATCTTCGGCCGGCAAGGCCTGGGCCAGTTGCAGCACGCGCTCGCGGTCGCCCTGGCCATTGTCCACTGCATCGGGCAGCGCCTGGGCGATGGCAACGCGGTGCAGGACGTTGAGCATTTCCGACAGCACGCCATTCCAGTCCGGCCCCTGCTCAGCGAGATGGCGCACCGCCTCGATCAGCGCACGTGCATCCCCCTCGATCAGAGCGTGCAGCACGCCGTAGACCTGGCCGTGATCGAGCGTGCCGAGCATGGCGCGCACATCAGCCGCCAGCACCTTGCCTTCACCAAAGGCAATGGCCTGGTCGGTCAGGCTCATGGCGTCGCGCATCGAACCGTCGGCAGCCCGGCCGAGCAGCCACAGGGCGTCGTCCTCGAACGGCACGTTCTCGGCAGTCAGTACATGGGTCAGATGCTCGACCACGCGCTCCGGTGGCATGTTCTTCAGCGAGAACTGCAGGCAGCGTGACAGCACGGTGACCGGCAACTTCTGCGGATCGGTGGTGGCGAGGAGGAATTTGACGTGGGGTGGCGGCTCCTCCAGGGTCTTCAACAGGGCGTTGAAGGAACTGGTGGAGAGCATGTGCACTTCGTCGATCAGGTAGACCTTGAAGCGTCCTCGGCTTGGCGAGTACTGCACGTTGTCGAGCAACTCGCGGGTGTCTTCGACCTTGGTGCGGCTGGCGGCGTCCACTTCGATCAGGTCGACGAAGCGGCCTTCATCGATCTCCCTGCACACCGAGCAGGTGCCGCAAGGGGTAGAGCTGATGCCGGTTTCGCAGTTCAGGCACTTGGCGATGATCCGCGCGATTGTGGTCTTGCCCACCCCGCGTGTACCGGTGAACAGGTAGGCATGGTGCAGGCGCTGGCTGTCCAAGGCATTGATCAGGGCTTTGAGCACATGCGTCTGGCCGACCATTTCGCGGAACGAGCGCGGACGCCATTTACGTGCAAGAACCTGATAACTCATGGAAAACCGTCATATGAGGAAAGCAAAAGTGGGCTAATCCTAGCGGAGCAACCGGCAAATTGCATCCGCCACCCGCATGCGTGGAGCTGCATCACCCTGACTTGAGAAATAGTGCTGGTTATTTCTTGCACAACGCATTATCATCCGCGCCGTTCGTACCACGCTGTAAGTCATTAAGGCCTTTGCGCCCCCTCGCTGGTTTCCCGGTTCAACGCCTAGCGCATCTCTGCGCTGCCGCCCTCCCCGATCCCACCTGCTGACTGATCAGGCCGACTCGCCGTTTATCGGTGCAGTTCCTCTGCCTGCCTCCGACGTACCGACCACGCCGAAGAACCGTAACAATGGAACTTTATCGTGCTAATCAAGCTCCGATCGGTTGACATGCTATGGCCGCTTTTTTGGCCAACAACATGGAGCTACACCACGCGCAACGAAGCGCACATGCTTTAAGGAATACCTAGAAAAATGAATGCTCAACATCAAATTCAGAAAGCCATCAGCACCCTGACTCACGCCTTCGCGCCGTTCGATTGCCGCATCCAGGCAACGCGCAAGGGCAGCTTCAGCTTTACCCTGGTCGACAAGACCGGTATCGCCCAGTACAGCCAGCGTCTCTACCCTGGCCAGTACAACGACGAGTCGCTGCAACAGGTGATCGAACGCACCCGTCAGTCGCTCACTGCCTGAACCAAGTCGTCATCCTGAGGTCAAAGGTGACCAACCTCAGGATGGAGTAGGACATGGAACTCACCAACCAACAGCTCGTCGATCACCTGTTCAATCCGCTGCGCGCCAGCTTCAGCTCGCCGCGCCCGGACGGCAGTATCATCCTCGCCCTGCTCGACGAGAGCAACAGCACCGTCTACAGCCGCGTCCTGGCCAAGCCACAGGTCACCGACCAAGATGCCTTCGCCCAGAGCCTGGAAGAAATTCGCCTGGAACTGGCCGTACGCGCCGGCAATATCCCAGCCGATCTGCGCAAGACACTCAAGGAACAGGACAGCGTGTTGAATTACCGCATCGCCTGAGCCTGCAAACAGCCAAAAGCCCGCGCCCAAAGCGCGGGCTTTTTATTGCGCACAGCAAAAACCTTCAGATAAACACTGAGGATAATGAGATAGGGGGAGGCTTGGAAAACTGGAGGTGGACCCTACCAGCCACACCCCGGCACACGATGTTCCCGCTGTGGCTGCTCCCTTCCGGGCCTGACCAGGTTAACGGGTAATCGTTGCGAGGGGACCGGCAGGGCCACCATAACGCTGCCCGCCATTGCGACGAGCCGCGCCATTGTAACGGCTAAACGTAAACTTACAACTGCTTCAAACACTTAGATACGCGAGACACTGACGTCACACGCGGAAACGTCCCACCAATTGCGCCAGCCCATGAGACAGATCAGACAAGTGCTGGCTGGCTCGCGAGCTCTGCTCGGAGGTTTGCGCCGCCTCGTTGGACAGGTCGCGAATATCGCTGATATTGCGGGCGATTTCTTCGGTGACGCTACTTTGCTCCTCGCAGGCAGTGGCGATCTGCGCCGCCATGTCGTTGATGCGTTGCACCGAATCACCGGTCACGCTCAAAGCCTGGTCCACACCGGCAGCCTGCTCCACGCTCTGCCGCGCCCGTGCGCTGCCTGAGTGCGTGGCCTTGACCGCATTCTGCACACCAGCCTGTAGACGCTCGATCATCTGCTGGATGTCCTTGGTCGACTCCTGGGTACGTGCTGCCAGCGCTCGCACCTCATCGGCGACCACGGCAAAACCGCGGCCCTGCTCCCCTGCCCGCGCTGCCTCGATGGCCGCGTTGAGCGCCAGCAGGTTGGTCTGTTCAGCGATGCCCTTGATCACCGCCAGTACCGCACCGATGTTGGCGGTTTCCTGCTCCAGGGTCTGGATGGTGTCGGAGGCGCTTTCCACTTCCTGAGCCAGCTGACGGATCGAATGGATGGTCGCCCCCACCACCTGGGCACCCTCGCGTGACTGTTGCTCGGCATTGCGTGCTGCATCGGCAGCGTTCTGCGCGTTGCGCGCCACTTCATGCACGGCCACGCTCATTTCGGTGGCCGCAGTGCTGACCTGATCCACTGCCGCGTGCTCACTGCTGATCAGCCGGTCATTGGCAGCCGCCAGGTCTGCCAGGCTCTTGGCTGAATCGGCGACTTCATCAGTAACGCGGCCGACTTCCTTGATCAAGGGTTGCAGCTTGTCGAGGAAGCGGTTGAAGGCATGGCTGAGCTGGCCCAGTTCGTCCTTGGACAGCACGTCCAGGCGCACACGCAGGTCGCCGTCACCATCGGCGATCTGTTCGATACGATGCAGCAGGTTGTGCAGCGGACGGGTCACCAACAGCGGGAAGCCCACCACCAGCACCAGGCACACCAGCAGGCCGATAGCGATGATCAGCCCTTGCTGCCAGGCCAGAGACTCGCCACGGGCGATGGCTTCGGTGCCCACCGCATTGGCCGCGTTGTCCTCAAGCTCGCCGAGCTTGTCGATGGCAGTGCGCGCCTCTTCGAACTGCGCCTCGCTGTCGGCGAAACTCAACCGACTGGCAGCATTGGGGTCGCTATTGGCCAGCTCCAGCACGCGCAACGAGGTCGCCTTCCAGCGTTCGAAACCACGGTCGAAATCGGCCACCAGAGCCAGTGCTTCGCTGCCTGGCTGCATCGCGGCGAACTTGTGCACGCGGTCATAGGCCTGCTGCAGGTTCTCGGTATGCGAGGCGCGCAACTGCGCGGCATGCGAACCGGAGTCTTCGTCGAGCAGGCTGCGCTCGGCGACGAAGGCCTGGTACAGATCCCGGTCGGCATTGAGCAGCAGGCTGATGGCCGGCAGATGGCGATTGGTCAGCGTGGTGCTGGATTCAGCGACCTGAGTGATGCCACGAACACCCAAGGCTCCCATCGTTACCAGCAAGGCGGCCAGCAATAGAATCGGCAGGGCAATCTTCCAACGAAACCCCAGATCGGTGAATGCACGCAGCATGATGGCACTCCAGCATTAGGCAGGTCTCTGTAGCTTAGTCGAGCCTTGCCAAGTCGCAGTCTGGCCGCGCAAAAATCCGGAAAACCTCCAGCGCTGAGCTAACCTTCTTCACGACCACCCGCGCCACTCGTCGCATCCCGCAGTTCGGCCATGATGAGCATTCCCGAGGCACGCGCACGCCACCTCAGGAGCAACCATGGCCAATTCGCATAGCCCCTTCCATCCGATCATCTACGTGCGTGGCTACGCCATGACCCCGGGTGAGATCGACCAGACCAGCGCCGACCCGTTCTGCGGTTTCAACCTCGGTTCTACCGTCTACCGCGCGGTAGCGGAAAAGACCCGCCAGCCACGCAAATTCGTCTTCGAGTCGCCAGTGATCCGCCTGGCCACGGAATTCGACTATCAGGACGTGTACGAAGACGGCTACGACATTCTCGACCCGGAATGGGCCGCCAATACCGACAACCGCCTGGGCAGCCGTTCGATCATTATCTATCGCTACTACGACGAGGCCTCACGGCTGCTGGGCATCGGCAGCACACCGAGCCTGGAGGTATTCGCCAGCAAGCTTGGCGAGCTGATACTCAAGGTGCGCGAGCTGATCTGCGCCAACCCCAAGAACGCCATCACCAAGGCCGACTTCCGCTGCTATCTGGTGGCTCATTCGATGGGTGGCCTGGTGTGCCGAGGCCTGCTGCAAAACCCCAAGCTGGATCCGGGTGGTGCGGCCAAGCTGGTGGACAAGGTGTTCACCTACGCTACCCCGCACAACGGCATCGATCTACTCGGCATCAACCCGCCAAGCTGGCTGAGCCTGAGCGATATCAGCAATTTCAACCGCCAGCGCCTGGCGACTTTTCTCGATCTGGAAGCCGCCTACAAGCTCACCGAACGCGTCGACTGGCTGCCCGAGGCACGCTTTGCATCCAAACGCTTCTTCTGCATGGTTGGCACCAACCGTATGGACTACGAAGCTGGCCTGGGCCTGTCGCGTACCTTCGCCGGCCATGGCAGCGACGGCCTGGTGCGCATCGACAACGCGACCCTCTGCGGCCTGGACGCTAGCAGCAAACCGACAGCGCCCTGCGCCAAGGCCTTTACCTATCGAGCGCATTCCGGCTACTTCGGCATCGTCAACAGCGAGGAGGCTTACCAGAATCTCACGCGCTTTCTGTTCGGCGATGTACGTGTGGACATCTGGGCTGAAGTCGACGCCATCACCCTGCCCAAGGAGCTGCGCAAGTCTGAGAGCCAGGGGCAAACGGTCAACGCCCTGTACCAGTTCGAAGTGCTCGCCGCCCCGCGCGGCAAGCTCTGGTACCTGAGCCGGCGTACTGCCGAAGAGGATTCAGTGGCCTGTCTCGCCCACCAGCACTG
This sequence comes from Pseudomonas sediminis, assembly GCF_039555755.1. Classification (NCBI taxonomy): domain Bacteria; kingdom Pseudomonadati; phylum Pseudomonadota; class Gammaproteobacteria; order Pseudomonadales; family Pseudomonadaceae; genus Pseudomonas; species Pseudomonas sediminis. Next base: position 3,813,703 of record NZ_CP154631.1, on the reverse strand, counting down.
GCTCAAGGCACCGCAGGAGAACGGCAAGCTATTCCTTGGCAGCCTGTTTCTGGCTGATCGGGCGCGCGTGAACAGCAGGCGCAAGGGGCTGGCCTATACCTTGACCTTTAACGTGCGAGTGCCGGACTACGAGGTGGAGCGCAAGCTATGGGTCAACCAGCATTTCGAGGGCAGCTACCTGTTCCGCAACAGCCTGGTGCTGGAAATAACCTCGCCCAGCGCCGACAGCGGCTGGCAGGTGAGCCACGCCTGGCAGAACCAGGGGGTGCACAGCGCCGACCATAAACTCGATGGCAACCTCCAGAACGATGGAAGCCTGGAGATCGAGGTGCCGTTCGACAGCGCCAGCGAACCCGGCATCAGCGGCAGGCTGCGTTTTTTGCTAGCACGCTGGAACCACCAGGACTGATGCGACACTAAGCCCTATCGGCAGTGCCCGTTGCGGCACTGCCGAATCATGTCTTTTATGTTAGCGTTCCCACGTTTTCGACTGCGCAGATCCATATCGGCAGCATCGAACCTCTCACCTGCAAACGGAGTTACATCATGGCAATCACCAAAGACCAACTGATCAGCGACCTGGCCGAGGCCGTATCCCTGCCCAAAGCCACTGTCCGCACCCTGATCGATCAGTTGGGCGAAATTGTCGGCGACGCACTGGAAAACGACGGTGAGATCACCCTGCCAGGCATCGGCAAGCTGAAAGTGAGCGAGCGCCCGGCACGCACCGGCCGTAACCCGCAGACCGGCAAAGCCATCGAAATCGCTGCCAAGAAAGTGGTCAAGCTGGTACCTGCCAAGGCCCTGACCGACGGCCTGAACTGAGTGTTCGCCAGCCCAGGCGCAATGCCTGGGCCGGCTCTCCTGGCTACTCCACTACCTGCAGTTCGGTAACGATGTAACGGTTACCCTGCTGCTGCACTTGAAACTTCACCTTCTCTCCTGCTGAAAGCCCTTCCAGTAGTTCCGGTTTCTCGACTTCGAAGACCATGGTCATCGGCGGCATGCCGATACTGGCGATGGGGCCGTGACGCAGGGTGATCTTCTGCGCGGCGGCGTCCACCTTGCGCACCTCGCCCTGGCTCAGCGGCGCGGGGTCGGCGGCCTGCAACGGCAGACTGAACAGGGTGGCTAGCGTCGCGATCAGCAATGACTTGTTCATGCATCTTTCCTCTCGTCGGTCACTCGGCCAGCACCCGGATGGTGCCGACCATACCGGCCTGATAGTGGCCGGCGATCAGGCAAGCGAAGTCGAACTCGCCTGCGCGGTTGAAGGTCCAGATCATCTCGCCGCTCTGCCCCGGCGCAACGTGAGCCATGTAGGGCTCGTCGTGTTCCATGCCGGGAAAACGCAGCATTGACTCGGCATGCTCATCCAGGGTTTCGCGGGTACCGATGACGAACTCGTGGAGGATCTTGCCGTCGTTGCGGTGGACGAAACGAATGGTCTCGCCCTGCCTGACCTGCAGCCGATCCGGAGTGAAACGCATCTGATCAGTCATGCGGATCTCGATGGTGCGGTCGACTTCGCTGGCATCGCCGGCGATACCCCAAGGCTTTTGCTCCCTGATCGTTGAGGCGGCCTGATGCCCCTCGTGCATTTCGCTGTGGGCCAGCGCTGCCGGGCTGCCGAGCAGCCCGATCAGGATCAGAACCAGTAACTGTGCTGTTTTCATCGGTGAATCCTCGCTTGCTGTGGGGACCGGGCCGCGTGGCGGCCCGCCCCGTCAATGCCCGGCATGACCGCCGGGCTTGCGTACCTGCACTTCCACCGGTGCCTCGAGCGGTTGCTTGAGCGGCATCGACTGGCCGCCGCCGTCGTGCGAGCGGCTCGGGTTGGCCAGTGCCCCTTTCCATTCATAGGCCACCGTGCCGGCTGGGTGCTTGAACCAGCCAGGGTCGCGGTAGTCGCCGGCGGCCTGCTCCTTGCGCACCTTGAGCATGGTGAACATGCCGCCCATCTCCACCGAGCCGAACGGGCCGTCGCCGGTCATCATCGGCACGGTGTTGTCGGGTAGCGGCATCTGCATCTCCGCCATGTCGGCCATGCCGCGCTCGCCCATCACCATGTAGTCGGGCACCAGTTTGGCGATCTTGCGGGTCATGTCGCGGTGATCGACGCCGACCAAAGTCGGCACGTCGTGGCCCATGGCGTTCATGGTGTGGTGGCTCTTGTGGCAGTGCAGTGCCCAGTCGCCCTCCTCGTCGGCGATGAATTCCAGCTGGCGCATCTGCCCCACCGCCACATCGGCGGTCACCTCCGGCCAGCGCGAGCCGACCGGGGTCGGCCCGCCGTCGGTGCCGGTGACCTCGAACTCGTGACCGTGCAGGTGGATCGGATGGTTGGTCATGGTCAGGTTGCCGACGCGCAGGCGCACGCGCTCGCCCTGGCGCGCCACCAGCGGGTCGATGCCGGGAAACACCCGACTGTTGAAGGTCCACAGGTTGAAATCGAACATCTGCATGATCTTCGGCGTGTAGGCACCCGGCTCGATGTCGTAGGCGCTGAGCAGCAAGCAGTAGTCGCGTTCCACCTCGCTGATCAGCGGGTGGTGCTCCCTGGGGTGGGTGACCCAGAAGCCCATCATGCCCATGGCCATCTGCACCATCTCGTCGGCGTGCGGGTGATACATGAAGGTGCCGGGACGGCGGGCGACGAACTCGTAGACGAAGGTCTTGCCAGAGGGAATCGCCGGCTGGGTCAGGCCCGTCACACCGTCCATGCCGTTGGGCAGGCGCTGGCCGTGCCAGTGGATGCTGGTGTGCTCGGGCAGCTTGTTGGTGACGAAGATGCGCACCCGGTCGCCCTCCACCACCTCGATGGTCGGCCCCGGCGACTGGCCGTTGTAGCCCCACAGGTGGGCCTTGTAGCCGGGCGCCAGCTCGCGCACCACCGGCTCGGCGACCAGGTGGAACTCCTTGACGCCGTTGTTCATGCGCCACGGCAGTGTCCAGCCGTTGAGGGTGACCACCGGGTTGTAGGGCCGCCCACTGCCCGGCTGCAGCGGCGGTTGGGTGTCGGCGCTGGCCTGCAGCACCGGTTCGGGCAGGGCCGCCATGGCCACCCGGCTGACTGCCGAAGTGGCCACCGCAGCGCCGATGGCGCCGGCCCCGAGAAAGAAATCGCGTCGTGAAACCATCTGGGAAATTCCTTGTTCAATGGCCGGCGGCGGCCGGCTCGGCAGCAGCGGCAGGCGCCGCGCCGAGCGAGGGATTGGGGGCACCCAACAGGGCCATGTCGAGGTCGGCGCGCGCCAGCCAGAAGGCGCGCTGCGCCTGCAGGTAGCCATCCACCGCCTGCACCTGGCGGCGCGCATCGGCGAGCAGGTCGAAGGTGCTGATGAACATGCCGTTGTAGCGCAGCAGGTTTTCCTCGGCGATGCGCTGGCGCAGCGGCAGCACCTCGGCGCGGTAGTGCTGCGCCAGCTCGAAGGCGTTGCGGTAGGCGTGGTAGGCCTCGCGCACTTGCGAGCGGGCGTTGATCGCCGTTTCGGCGGCGCGGTTGAGAGCCTGGCGATACTGCGCCTCGGCCCGCGCCACCTTGGCACCGCTCCAGTCGAACAGCGGCAGCTCGACGCTGATCTCGTAGCCGCGCTGGGTCGGCTCCTCGTTGGAACGGTTGTTGACCACGCCCAGCTCCAGCACGTTGATGAAGCGCGTGGTGCGGGTCAGGCCGAGGTTCTGCGCCAGGCGCTCGGCATCCAGGCGCACGGCCTGGATGTCCTGGCGCTGGTTCATGGCCAGGCGCTCCACGTCCGGCAACTGGTCCGCGGTTTTTGGCAACGCCGGCAGGCGTTCGGGCAGGCGGTAGTCGAGCTGCTCGCCCCACAGGCCGAGCAGACGGGTCAGCTGCTCGCGGCTACGCACCCGCGCCTGTTCGGCCTGGATCAGGCCGATGCCGGCCTCGGCGTAGAAGTTCTGCTGCTCGGCCTGCTGCAGCTTGCTGAAATTACCCACCGCGACCATGCGCCGGGCCAGCTCGGCGCCGGCTTCTGCGGCGTCCAGCACCTGCCGCGCGTAGACCAGGCTCTCCTCGGCGGCGACCGCCTGGTACCAGGCCTTGCGCGTCTCGCTGGCCAGGTCGAACACCGCCAGGCTGGTCTGCCGCTGTAACTGCTCGAAGCGCCGACCTTCCAAGCGCGAGGTCAGCGGCAGGGCGATCAGCCGCGCCAGATTCAGGTGCAGGCCGCGCTCGTATTCGACCTCGCTGCCCTTTTCCAGACGGCCATAGGAGAAGCCGGGATTGGGCAGGCGCCCGGCCTGCACGCGCTCGGCCTCGCCGATGCCCAGCTCGTCGAAGGACGCCTGCAGACCACGGTTGTTGAGCAGCGCCAGCTGCACCGCGGCGTCCAGGCTCAGGGGTTCGGCCAGCAGCTCGGCGACGCGTGCCTCGATCTGCCCACGGCCGGCCTCGTCGCGCGCCCACAGCAGTTGCTTGTCCAGCTGGCGCTCGGCGCTTTGCTGCACCGGGTCGAAGCCGCCGTCCTGGCTGAAGCCGGCGCAGCCGGCCAGCAGCAGCGCGGCACAGAGCAGTACGGCGGGTTTAATGGTGGTCATGGCCACCTCCCTCGACGGGCTCGGCGCCCTGCTCGGCCGGCTGCTCCCAGCCTTCCATGCTGTAGGTGCGCCAGCCGCCGATACGGCCGACCAGATCGTTGGCCGCGCGCCAGTCCTGCAACGGCTCGTCGGCCTGGGCGCGGTAATCTTCGAGGGGGGAACGGTAATCCTGCGCCGGCACGGCGGCGTTGGCGTCCAGCGGATCGGGCTGGGCCGCCATCAGGATGCCGGGCAGCGCCAGGGCAGTGACGCCCAGCAGCCTTCCGGCAAGGGAATGCAAAGTCATGATGTGTTCTCGCGTACGGCGGCCAGGCGGCCGCGTGAGCTACAGGCGCCGCAAGGCGGCGCTACCTAAGGGGCTCAGGCGAGAGAAAGACGCGGGGGGCGTTCGGGCGTGTCGGCCACGCCGACGATAAGGCGGTCGGGCCAGACTGCGGCTGGCTCAACGGTTTGCAGGGCGGAGTTGTTCAAAAACGCTTGGCTGGGCGCGGCGACACCGACGCAGAAGGCGCACAGGGTGCAGAGACTGCCATCGCCGAGAGCATCGCTGCTGGCCACCGGGGCGGCGTCCTGATGCGCGCCATGTGCGCTGTCGGCCGCCATGTCGTGGTGCATGCCGTGCTCGACCTGCTGAGTCGAACTCATCTGCAGAGCGCCGCTGCGATGCACCTGCTCGCATAACTGCATGCCAAGCGCCGCCATGGCCTGTGCCGGCAGGGCCAGCATCAGCATCCAGATCAGGGCGGTACGCAGGGATGTGCGCATGGGGTCGCGAGGCCAGAGTCAGAGGGCGATGAAGCGGATTATCCACGCGCTGACCGCTTTGTCCAGCGCTACAAGCTCAGATGCCCGGCATACAGGCCATAGCCGGCCAGCACGGCGGTCAGCAATACGGCGGCGAAGATCGGCCATTCGTAGCGGGTGAACAGCACCTGCCCCTGCTCGCGCTTGGCCTGGCGAAACAGCAGCGCCCCCGGCGCGTAGAGCAGCGCCGACAGCAGCAGGTACTTGACCCCGCCGGCATACAGCAGCCAGATCGCGTAGCCCACCGCCAGCAGGCCGATGGCCAGATCCTTGCGGCGCAGCCCGGCCTGATCTTCATAGGTTTCGCCGCGCAGCGCCAGCAGCAGCGCATAGACCGCCGACCACAGGTAGGGCACCAGAATCATCGACGACGCGAGGTAGATGAGCGACAGGTAGGTGCCTTGGGAAAACAGGGTGATCAGCAGAAACAGCTGGATCATGCCGTTGGTCAGCCACAGCGCGTTGACCGGCACCTGATTGGCGTTCTCCCGGCGCAGGAAGGCCGGCATGGTGCCGTCCTTGGCGGAGACGAAGAGGATTTCGGCGCACAGCAGCGCCCACGACAGCAGCGCACCAAGCAGCGACACCGCCAGGCCGATGCTGATCAGCACCGCCCCCCAACGCCCCACCACATGCTCCAGCACTCCGGCCATGGACGGGTTCTGCAGCGCCGCCAGCTCGGGCTGGCTCATCACCCCCCAGCGACAGCAGGTTGACCAGCATCAGCAGCGCCAGCACGCCGAGAAAGCCGATCACCGTGGCCTTGCCCACATCGCGGCGGCGCTCGGCACGCGACGAGTACACGCTCGCCCCTTCGATACCGATGAACACGAACACGGTGACCAGCATCATGTTGCGCACCTGCTCCAGCACGCCGCCGAACTGCGGATTGCTGCGCCCCCAGATGTCACGGGTGAAGATGTCGCGGTCGAAGGCCAGGCCGACGATGACGATAAACAGCAGGATCGGCACCAGCTTGGCGATCGTGGTCACCAGGTTGATCAGCGCCGCCTCCTTGATGCCGCGCAGCACCAGGGCATGCACGCACCAGAGCAACCCCGAGGCGCAGGCGATGGCCAGCGGCGTATTGCCCTGGCCGAAGACCGGGAAGAAATAGCCGAGTGTGGAGAACAGCAGGACGAAGTAGCCGACATTGCCCAGCCAGGCGCTGATCCAGTAGCCCCAGGCCGAGGAAAACCCCATGTAATCGCCGAGGCCCGCCTTGGCGTAGACGTACACCCCGCCATCGAGCTGCGGCTTGCGGTTGGCCAGGTTCTGAAAGACGAAGGCCAGCGCCAGCATGCCCACCGCGGTGATGCCCCAGCCGATCAGCACCGCGCCGACGTCGGCCCGCGCGGCGATGTTCTGCGGCAACGAGAAGATCCCGCCACCGACCATCGAGCCCACCACCAGCGCGGTCAGCGACCCCAGGCCCAGCTTGCGGCTTCCTTGCGACATGGCGGCGCCCTCTTGCGGTTACCGCCAAACTCTAGTCGAGGCCGGCCGCCCTGCCAGTCTCGAAGGCACTCAACCCAGCATGGTCACATGCCGCGGATGGCTGGCCACGCGCTCGATCCAGGCGCGGATGGCCGGGAACTCGTCGAGGCTGAAGCCGCCCTCGTGAGCCACGTGGGTGTAGGCATACAGGGCAATATCGGCGATGGAATAATGCTCGCCGACCAGATAGGGCGTACGTTCGAGCTGCTTCTCCATCACCTTCAGGGCCTTGTATCCGAGCTTCAGGCAGCGCGCGTGCTCCTCGCGGCGCTCCTCGGGCATGCCCTGATAGAGCTGGATGAAACGCGCCACCGCAACGTAGGGCTCGTGGCTGTACTGCTCGAAGAACTGCCACTGCAGCACCTGGGTACGCAAGCGCGGCTCGGTCGGCAGGAACTCGCTGCCATCGGCGAGGAAATTGAGGATGGCGTTGGACTCCCACAGACAGGTGCCATCTTCCAGCTCCAGCACCGGGATCTTGCCGTTGGGGTTCTTGGCCAGGAAGGCTTCGCTCTGTGTCTCGCCCTTGAGGATATCGATGGGAATCCACTGGTACTCCTTGCCCAGCAGATGCAGCATCAGCTTGACCTTGTAGCAGTTGCCCGAGCGGTAATCGCCGTAGACCTTGAACATCGCGTTGCCCTCCCCGTGTTTCCTTCTTTTACCTGTAGGAGCCGGCTTGCCGGCGATCCGTCTTAGCAAGTGCATCGCCAGCAAGCTGGCTCCTACACTACAAGTCTCTACTTCGCCTGCGCCTCTTGAATTACCGTCGCCAACCGGCGCAGCCCCTCACCCAGACGCTCCGGCGCCACGTGGCTGAAATTCAGTCGCAGGTGGCCTGGGTTGGCGTCCGGATCGATGAAGAACGGCTCGCCCGGCATGAAGGCGACGTTCTGCGCCAGCGCCGCGTCGAGCAGCGTGCGGGTGTCGAGCGGCTGCTTCAGGGTCAGCCAGAAGAACAGGCCACCCTGAGGGATCTGCCAGTCAGCCAGATCGCCGAAGTGCTCCAGCAGCGCAGTCTGCATGGCGTCGCGACGAATGCGGTAGAAGTCGCGCAGCTCGGCCAGGTGGCCGCGGTACTGCTCGCTGCCCAACCACTGCAGCGCCTGCCACTGACCGATGCGGTTGGTGTGCAGGTCAGCCGACTGCTTCAGGCGCAGCAGGTGCGGATACAGGTCCTTGGTGGCGATCAGGTAGCCCACACGCAGGCCCGGCAGTAGCGTCTTGGACACGGTGCCGGTGTAGATCCAGCTGGCCTTCTTGAGGCGGCTGACGATGGGGGTGGCGCTACCGGCATCGAACACCAGCTCGCGGTAAGGCTCGTCCTCGATCAGGGTCACGCCGAACTCGTCGAGCAGGGCCGCCACGGCTTCACGCTTGGCTTCGCTGTAACGGGTGCCAGACGGATTCTGGAAGGTCGGGATCAGGTAGGCGAAAGCCGGCTTGTGATTCTCCAGACGCTGACGCAGAGCCGCCAGCTCGGGGCCGTCGGCCTCCTGCGGTACGCTGATGCAGTCGGCGCCGAACAGTTGAAAGGCCTGCAGGGCAGCCAGGTAAGTCGGCGCTTCGAGCAGCACCTCGGTGCCCGGATCGATGAACAGCTTGGACGCCAAGTCCAAGGTCTGCTGCGAGCCGCTGACGATCAGCACCTGACTGGCATCGCAGGGCACGCCCAGGGCACGCGCTTCGGCAGCGATAGCCTCGCGCAACGCCGGCTCGCCTTCACTCATGCCGTACTGGCCCATGCTCGCCGGCATCTCGGCCCAGCCCACCTTCGGCAGCATCGGCTCGGCCGGCAGACCGCCGGCAAAGGACATCACTTCCGGACGCTGCGCCGCGGCAAGAATTTCACGGATCAGGGAGCTTTTCAGGCGGGCGATGCGTTCGGAGAAGGCCATGGGATGTCCTGGGGTGCAAAAGTCGTTGGAATTAAGTCAAACTGCTTGACCGAAACTACGCCGCCGACCAGAGATACGTCAATATGACTGACCTAAAAAATTTCTCCGAGAAGTTTTTGACGTCGCCCGCCGAGGGCACGCAGGCCGGCCGTCACGGTGCGCAGGTGATCAAGAACGCGGCAGCTCAGCAGGCCGCCATGGAGGCTTTCTTCTTCGGCTATCAGGCCTTCACCGCCAAGCCGGACGAAATGCTGGCCAAGCGCGGGTTGTCACGCGTGCACCACCGCATCCTGTTCTTCATCGCCAAGTACCCAGGCCTGAACATGACCGAGCTGCTGGGTTACCTAGGGGTGAGCAAACAGGCGCTGAACATGCCGTTGCGCCAGTTGATCGAGATGGACCTGGTGCAGAGCGAAGCTGCCGCGGACGACAAGCGCAAGCGTGTACTGGGTTTCACCGCCGAGGGCGCCAAGCTGGAACAGGCCCTGCGCCGCGAGCAGGCGCGCCTGCTGCAACGCGTATTCAGCGAGATGGGCGAAGAGGCCGTGCAAGGCTGGCTGGCCGTCAATCACGCCCTGGCACGCAGCCGCCAGGAACGCACCTGAGCATCGTCGTCACAAGCCCCCCGTAGGAGCGAGTTCTGCTCACGAACCCTCTTGTTCGCGAGCAGAGCTCGCTCCTACCGATTCAGCCTGCCTTTCCATTCCCCCGCACCACCGGTCATGCCACGCCAACGCGTGATTGCACCCTGACACGACCTCTGCAATCATATGCGAATCATTATCACCTTAACTTAGATCTCGCGAGGTGCGCGTGTCGGTTCAGGATTCCAGCAACCAACAGCTGGTCGGTGTGCTTTATCGCGATCACCGTGACTGGCTGTTCGGCTGGCTGCGCAAAAGCCTGAACTGCGCGCAGCGCGCCGAAGACCTGAGCCAGGACACCTTCGTCCGCCTGCTCGGTCGCGCTGACCTGCACAACCCGCGCGAGCCCAGAGCCCTGCTTACCACCATCGCCAAGGGGCTGCTGGTCGACCAGTTTCGCCGCCATGCGCTGGAACGTGCCTATCTGGAAGAGCTCGCGCTGGCTCCGCAAGCCGTGCAACCCAGCCCGGAAGAACAGGCCCTGGCCCTGGAGCAACTGGCCGAGATCGATCGCCTGCTCGGTCAGCTGTCGAGCAAGGCACGCGCAGCTTTCCTCCATAACCGTCTGGATGGTCTCGGTCATGCCGAGATCGCCGAGCGTCTTGGCGTGTCCCCGTCGCGCGTGCGTCAATACCTCGCCCAGGGCCTGCGCCAGTGCTACATCGCGCTGTACGGAGCGCCGCAATGAGCCAGGTCTCGGCTCGCGTTCTCGATGAGGCCATCGCCTGGCAGCTGTGCCTGGACTCGGGCGAAGCCAGCGAGCAACAACACCATGACTTCACCGACTGGCTGGCCGCGCACCCGGAGCATGACCTGGTCTGGCGACGCCTCGGCGGTATCGACCAGCAGCTTTCTGCCGCCAGCACGCCGATGGCGCGACGCGCCCTGTTGCAGAGCAGCGTCAGCCGTCGCCGCAGCCTGCGTCGCCTTGGCGGTAGCGCCCTGGGTCTGCTTCTGGCCACGGGCATAACGCTGGTATTGCTGGCCCAGCAGCGCCCGCTGGGCGATTACCTCGCCGACTACCATACCGCCAGTGGAGAACAGCGCGACCTGCTGCTCGCCGACCGCAGCCAGGTACGCCTCAACAGCCGTAGTGCGCTGGATATCGAATTCGACGACAACGAACGGCGCCTGCACCTGCACAGCGGCGAAATTCTGATTCAGACCGCCAAGGGCGATACCCGCCCCTTCATCGTCGAGACGGAGCAGGGACGCTTGCGTGCGCTGGGTACGCGCTTTCTGGTACGGCGTGAAGGCGCCGCGACCGAGCTGATCGTGTTGCAGTCGGCAGTCGCCGCCAGGCCGCTGGCCGGTTCACAGGAACGCATCATCCACAGTGGCGAACAGGTGCGAATGGACAGCCAGCACCTCAGCCCAAGCCACCCTGCCCCCATCGGCGCCGACGCCTGGAGTCGCGGCATGCTGGTGGCGGACAACCTGCCCCTTCAGCGCCTGATCGATCAGCTCGGCGAATACCGCAGCGGTTACCTGAGCCTCGATCCGAGCCTGGCCGATCTGCGCATCAGCGGCAGCTTCCCGTTGCACGACAGCGACAAGGCACTGGCCGCTGTCGCACTGAGCCTGCCGGTGCGCACCGAGCAACTGAGCCCCTGGTGGACCCGCGTGGTACCGGCGGAAAAATAATTTTCCCCGCCCCTGTCACTTTTTCTTCCTGCTTCGGCAAAAGAGCATTGAGATACATTAACTCTTAGGAGACGTTCGCAATGTCCTTCCGCCCTGCCCCGTTCCGCCACACGCTGCTGGCCCTGACCATCGCCTTTGCCGGCCATGCCGGGCTGGCCCACGCTGAGGTTTACCAACTGCCCGCCGGCCCTCTGGCGACCACGCTCAACCAGATCGCCAGCCAGGCCGGCGTGACCCTGAGCATCGACCCGGCCCTGACCGCGGGCAAAAGCTCGGCACCGGTCAGCGGCGACTACGAGGCCATCGAGGCCCTCAATCAGGCGCTGCGTGGCACTGGCCTGCAGTTGCAAAGCGGCAATGGCGGCGCCTACAGCCTGGCCCCCGCTGCAGAAGCGGCAATGGCACTGCCGGACGTCACCGTCACCGCCAGCGAACAGGCCGCCGAGACCGCCTGGGGCCCAACCCGCGGTTACCTGGCCAACCGCACCGCGACCGGCACCAAGACCGACACGCCGCTGTTGGAAACCCCACGCTCGATCTCCGTGGCCACCCGCGAGCAGATGCAGGACCGCAAGGTGCAGAACCTCGATGATGCCGTGCGCTACATGCCGGGCGTCATCGCCAGCAGCTACGGCAGCGACAGCCGCGCCGACTGGATGAAGATCCGCGGCTTCGAACCGATCCAGATGCTCGACGGCCTGCCGCTGCCCAAGGGCAGCTACACCATGGCCAAGCTGGAAACCTGGAACCTGGAGCGCGTCGCCGTGCTGCGCGGCCCGGCCTCGGCGGTGTATGGCCAGACCCCACCAGGCGGTCTGGTGGACGCCGTCAGCCGCCGCCCACAGGCTGAAAGCAGCCATGAAGTGCAGGTTCAGGTCGGCAACTACAACCACAAGCAGATCAGCTTCGACAGCACCGGCAAGATCGATGACGACGGCCGCTTCCTCTATCGCTTCAGCGGTACTGGTCGGGACAGCGGCACCACCGTCGAGCATATCGACGACCAGCGCTTCAACCTCGCGCCCAGCCTGACCTGGAATATCGCTGACACCACCAAGCTCACCTTCCTCGGTCAGTTCAACCGTGACGATACCGGCGGCACCAGCCAGTTCCTGCCGCTACAAGGCACCAAGCTGAGCACCCCGGCTGGCAAGGTCGACTACCACAAGAACCTCGGCGACCCGGACTGGGAGTTCTACGACAAGACCTTCTACGCACTGGGCTACGCCTTCGAGCACCGCATCAACGACACCTGGCAGTTCAACCAGAACCTGCGCTACAGCAAGCTCGAACTGGATAACCAGATCATCACGGCCGGGGGCTGGGCAACCGCCGTGGCTGACGACGGTACGGTCGCACGCGGCGCCAACGTCTACGACGAAAACATCAGCCATTTCGCCGTGGACAACAATTTCCAGGCGGACTTCAACACTGGCGCCATCGGCCACACCCTGCTGCTGGGCCTCGACTACCTAAGAGTGAATACGGACTACCGCTGGCAGTTCGGCAGTTCCTACCTCTATGACGACAACTTTAACGTCATTGGAATCAACGTCCCTCCGAGCAACATTAACAACCCAAGCTATGGCCAGGATTTCAGTGGCGTTACCTATGGCGATCTACAGAACTACAACCAGAAACGCAGGAACACCGGCCTCTATCTGCAGGACCAGATGGCACTCGACGCCTGGCGCGTGACCCTCGGTGGCCGATGGGACCGTCTGGACACCGACTCGGTGTTCCACAACGCCAACGATGCCAAGGACAGCCGTCGCGACAGCCAATTCAGCGGCAATGCGGCGCTGAGCTACGTGTTCGACTCCGGCTTCACGCCCTATGTGTCCTACGCCGAATCCTTCCAGGCCGAAGCGGGCGGCAACGGCGGCGCGGCGTTCAAACCCAGCACCGGCAAGCAGTACGAACTGGGTATCAAGTATCAACCGCCGGGTAGCGACATGCTGTTCACCGCCGCGGTCTATGACCTCACGCGGCAGAACATCGTGACCACCAACATCGCCGGCGCCACCGAGCCGGTCAGCGAGGTAGAAGTCCGCGGCCTGGAGCTGGAAGCCACCGGTAACATCACCGAGAACCTCAGCCTGACTGCCTCCTACAGCTACACCAACAGCAAGATGACCAAGGTCGGCGATCTACGCGACAAGAACCGCGCCTTGCCGCTGATCCCCGAGCATCAAGCGTCGATCTGGGCCGACTATGACTGGAGTCAGGGTGTGCTGGCGGGCTTCGGCGTCGGTTTTGGCGCCCGCTTCGTCGGTTCCACCGACAACATCTCTGTCGGTAGCATGGGTTTCGTCCGTGATCCTTCCGACGGCCATAGCAGCGCCTATACCGTCTACGACGCAGCGGTGCGCTATGACCTTGGCCAGATCGATGCAAGCCTGCGTGGCGCCAGCGTGTCGCTCAACGCCAACAACCTGTTCGACAAGGAATACCTGGCCACCTGCGATGGCTTCTACTGCTATGCCGGCGACCCACGCCGGGTCACGGCCAGCCTCGACTACAAGTGGTGATCGGCTGAAAAACAGGAGCCGCCCAATGGGCGGCTCTTGTCGTTTTGGGCCTTGCTAACTCGCAGCCCCCTGCAACTCGGCAGCCCCTCTGAAGAACACCAGCCCCTGCGCCACGCAAACCGCCAGTGCCGGCACTATAGCCAGCGGCAAAAACAGCACACTGGCGAACATCACACCGCTGGCGATGGACAGCCAGGCCATGACCCGCAGAGAGGCGTACGCCAGCCTCACCTTGAGCAGGAGAATACCGAACCAGGTAATGCCGAGCCCCATGAGTACCATCAGGCCCAGGTAGGCGATGGTCATTACGCTAAGTGCCTTGAACAGTTGATCCCCAACCATGAAGTCCATCACCCCGCTGACCAGGGCAAGAACAACGATGATCCAGACCGGCCAGCTCAGCCCCGGCGCAGCAAAACGCTGCTCGATGAAACTCTTGAGGCGGATCAACAAGTAGTTGCCCAACAACATCAGCAACAGTCCCAGCCAGCGGGTATAGCGCTCGACCTGCTCCAACTCTGCCTGGCCCAGCCAACTGCTAGCGAAAATAACGCCCAGCATCAGCGCACTGCCCAGCGCAGACATCAGCGCCAACCAGCCAAGGACCTGCAACTGACGCGCACTCCAGCCCCGGAGCTGCCGCACCGGCTGGTCATCGATCAGTTCGACCTGCGGGGCACTGTAGGGGTTGTCCGGCTGCATGAGGCTTCCTTGTCTGCAAAAGATCAAGGCTAACCATCCACGATGCGCTTGACCAGACTGTACGGTTCAACCCACCAGTGGCTGTACCGCGACGGCGTGACAGCCGCGCAATAGGCTTTGCCAGTAACCGGAGAACGACCATGTCCACCGAACTGCTGCTCGCCTTCATTGCCTTCGCCTTCGTCACCTCGGTAACGCCAGGGCCCAACAACATGATGCTGCTCGCCTCCGGGGTGAACTTCGGCGTGCGCCGCAGCATTCCGCACATGCTCGGCATCAGCCTGGGCTTCATGCTGCTGGTGGCTGCCGTGGGCCTGGGGCTCGGCCAGGTGTTCCAACGCCTGCCGGTGCTGCATGACGTACTGCGCTATCTCGGCGCCGCGTATCTGCTCTACTTGGCCTGGAAGATCGCCCAGTCCGGCGCACCACAGAGCCGCGAGAACCCTGAAGCGAAGCCGTTCACCTTCCTGCAGGCGGCGGCCTTTCAGTGGGTCAATCCCAAGGCGTGGATCATGGCCATTGGCGCCATTACCACCTATACCCCACAGGATGGTTTCTTCAGCAACGTACTACTGATCGCCGCGCTGTTTGCCTTGGTCAACTGCCCCAGCGTGGGGTTGTGGACCGTCGCCGGCAGCCTGCTGCGCAAGTGGCTGGACAACCCGCGTGCGTTGCGCGCCTTCAATATCGGCATGGCGCTGCTGTTGGTCGCCTCGCTCTATCCCATCATCGTCGACACTGGAATGTTCTGATGCAAGACGCCGCCCCTACTCGTCTGCGCCCCCTGGCGGACACCTCCGCCTCGGCCGTAGTCGCTGGCTTCATCGCCATGCTCACCGGCTACACCAGCTCCCTGGTGCTGATGTTCCAGGCCGGCCAGGCTGCCGGCCTAACCGCCGGGCAGATTTCCTCATGGATCTGGGCACTGTCGATCGGCATGGCGTTGTGCTGCATCGTGCTGTCGCTGCGCTATCGCGCGCCGGTGATGATCGCCTGGTCCACTCCCGGCGCCGCACTGCTGATCACTAGCCTGCCGCAGGTGTCCTACGGCGAGGCCATTGGCGCCTACATCCTCGCCTCGGGGCTGATCGTGCTGATCGGCCTGACCGGTACCTTCGACCGCCTGATGCGCCGCATCCCCGGCTCCATCGCCGCCGCCCTGCTGGCCGGCGTGCTGTTCAAGATCGGCCTGGAAATCTGCGTGGCCGCCGAGCAGCAGCCCATCCTGGTGGTGGCCATGCTGCTCGCCTATCTGCTTGGCAAGCGCCTGTGGCCGCGTTACTCGGTGCTCTCCGCGCTGATCGTCGGCAGCGTGCTGGCAGCAGTCTTCGGCCTGCTGGACTTCACGAACTTCCAGTTGCAGCTGGCCACGCCGGAATGGACCACACCGAGCTTCTCGCTGGCCGCCGCCATCAGCATCGGCATTCCCCTGTTCATCGTCGCCATGGCCTCGCAGAACCTGCCGGGCATGGCGGTGCTGCGCGCCAATGGCTATGACGTACCGGCCTCGCCGCTGCTGACCAGCACCGGCCTGGTATCGATCCTGATGGCGCCGTTCGGCAGCCACGGCATTCATATGGCGGCCATCAGTGCTGCCATCTGTGCCGGCCCGGAAGCTCATGAAGACCCGCGCAAGCGCTACACCGCGGCAGTCTGGTGCGGGGTGTTCTACGCCATCGCCGGCATTTTCGGCGCCACCCTGGCCTCGCTGTTCGCGGCGCTGCCGGCGGCGTTGATCCTCTCCATCGCCGCGCTGGCACTGTTCGCCTCGATCATCGGCGGCCTGACCCAGGCCATGAGCGAGCCCAACGAGCGCGAAGCGGCGCTGATCACCTTTCTGGTCACCGCCTCGGGCATGACCCTGGCCGGTGTCGGCTCGGCATTCTGGGGCATCGTCGCCGGCCTGCTGACGCTGGCCGTGCTGAACTGGGGCAAGCGCTAACTCCGATGCAATCCAGGCTACGAGCGGTAGCGTGCGCCGCGCGCACCACTGGATAACAGCGTGTTCAAGCGGTGCACACGGCGCACCCTACTGTTCAGCCACCGTTTCGTTAGCCAGCTCGGCGCCGTGCATACGGTTGACCCACAGCCCGAACAGCGCTGCAGTGACGAACATGATCAAGCTGTAGATGGCCGCCGGAATGGCCATGGTCGGGTTGTTCAGCAACGCCGGGCTGAGTGCCAGGGCGATGGCCAGGGTGCCATTGTGGATGCCGATCTCCATGGCGATGGCAATCGCCTGACGCAGATTGAGCTTGAGCAGGCGTGGCACGCAGTAGCCCACCACCATGCTCAGCAGGTTGAAGGCCAGCGCCGCACCGCCCACCGCAGGCGCGTAATCGACGAAGGTGCGCCAGTCCTTGGCAACCGCCAGCAGGATGATCAGCAGCAGGAACAGTGCCGAAACGATCTTCACCGGTTTCTGCATACGCTCGGCGAAGCCGGGGAAACGACTGCGCAGCCACATGCCGATGGCCACCGGCCCGAGGACGATGACGAACACCTGCACCACCTTGGCGAACTGCAGCGGGATGGCCTGATCGGCGGACATGAAGTAAGCCAGCGACAGGTTGACGATCAGCGGCATGGTCAGAATCGCGATCACCGAATTGACCGCGGTGAGGGTGATGTTCAACGCCACATCGCCATGGGCCAGGTGGCTGTAGAGGTTGGCCGTAGTGCCGCCCGGCGAGGCCGCCAGCAGCATCAGGCCAACGGCCAGCGCCGGCGCCAGGCCGAAGGCCTTGGCCAGGAAGAAGCACGCCAGCGGCAGCAACAGCAGCTGGCAAGCCAGGCCGATCAATACCGGTTTGGGAAATTTGGCCACGCGGGCGAAGTCGGCCAGGCTCAGTGACAGGCCAAGCCCGAGCATGATGATGCCCAGCGCAGCGGGAAGGAAAAACGTCAGCAAGGGATCGGCGGTCATTATTGTTATCGCTCCAGTTGAACCTGGCAGGATTGTGCTGAGTCAGGGCCACTGCTGGCAGTGGCCCTGCGAGCCAACCTTAGCCGACGTGCAGACGACCGGGCTAGAGCCTTTATATCGCCGTGGCGCCACCATCCACAGCCAACGCCTGGCCAGTGGTGAACGCGGCGTGGTCGCTGCACAGATAGAGCACGGCAGCCGCGATCTCCTCGACCTTGCCGATACGCCCGACCGGGTGCATGGCGGCGGCGAACTCGGCCTTCTTCGGGTCGGCTTCATAGGCGCGGCGGAACATGTCGGTGTCGATCACCGCTGGACATACCGCGTTTACCCGCAGTTTCTTCTTGGCGTACTCGATCGCAGCGGATTTGGTCAGGCCGATCACCGCATGCTTGGAGGCGGCGTAGATACTCATCTTCGGCGCGGCACCCAGGCCGGCGACCGAAGCGGTATTGACGATGGCGCCTCCGCCCTGGGCCAGCAGCAAGGGGATCTGGTGCTTCATGCACAGCCACACGCCCTTGACGTTGACGCCCATGATAGCGTCGAACTCGGCTTCGTTGCCGTCGGCCAGTTTGCCCTGTTCGATCTCGATACCGGCGTTGTTGAAGGCGTAGTCCAAACGACCGTACTGCGCCACGGTGGCGTCCATCAGCGCCTTGACCTCGGCATCGCGGGTCACGTCGCAACGCACGAAGCAGGCCTCGCCACCGGCCGCACGAATCAGCTCGACGGTGCCTTCACCACCGCTCACGTCGACATCGGAAACCACCACTTTGAGCCCTTCGACAGCGAAAGCCTGGGCGGTGGCACGGCCAATACCGGCGGCAGCGCCGGTGACCAGGGCGACCTGGCCGGAGAACGTCATGCTCATGTCTGCTTCCTCGCAGCGATTCTTGTTGAATTGGCGAGGAGTCTAGCCAGGCGGCCGCGCGCAGAGCAGCACTATCAGACTCTGAAGTGGTGGGTCATGCAGGGCGCTGATGACGACTCCAGCAGCGCGTTATCGCGAGCAGCGGATAGCCCGGATGAAATCCGGGGCAGATCGGACTACATGCCAGACCGCCCCGGACTTCATCCGGGCTACAGGGCTCAGCCTTGCAGTTCGGCAACCACCGCAGCCAGCGCCTGCGCCGGATCGGCAGCCTGGCTGATGGGGCGGCCGATCACCAGGTAATCGGAGCCGGCATCCAGCGCCTGACGTGGAGTGAGGATGCGCTTTTGGTCATCAGCATTGCTGCCAGCAGGACGAATGCCCGGCGTCACCAGTTGCAGACGCGGCTGCGCGACCTTCAGTGCCTGCGCCTCCTGCGCCGAGCAGACCAGACCATCGAGCCCGGCTTCAGCAGCCAGGCCGGCCAGGCGCAGTACCTGCTCCTGCGGCGGCACGTCCAGGCCGATGCCGGCCAGATCCTGCTGCTCCATGCTGGTCAGCACCGTCACGCCGATCAGCAGCGGCTTGGCGCCAGCGAGCTTGTCCAGTTCGTTACGACAGGCCGCCATCATGCGCAGACCGCCGGAACAGTGCACATTGACCATCCACACGCCCAGTTCCGCAGCAGCCTTGACCGCCATCGCCGTGGTGTTGGGGATGTCGTGGAATTTCAGATCGAGGAACAGCTCGAAGCCCTTGGCCTGCAACGCCTCGACCACTTGCGGACCACTGCGAGTGAACAGCTCCTTGCCGACCTTGACCCGGCACAGCGCCGGATCGAGCTGGTCGGCCAGCGCCAGAGCTGCATCACGGCTGGGAAAGTCGAGGGCGACGATGATCGGGGTTTGGCAGGCGGGCATGGGCGAGTCTCGAACAGGATAAAAACGCCGCGCATTGTAGCGCAAAGCATCCTGGCGCTGGTCGCGGTTAAAGCACCTCCCGCATGCAGAGCGGCAGCCCGAATAAAAACCGGTCTAGCGGCCATCCAGCTGCCGACCACCTTCTGCCATCGGAAATTCGGCATTCGAATTGCGGTTGCCATCATGTAACAGGCATCGCGCGACTGCGCGCCAGAGCGGTGCACCCACACTGCCACTGCACCTTTTTCATTCGTCCGATCCAACCAGTATCCAGGTGCAGGCGGCAGATGGTCAGCGGTGAGGCCTCTGGCATGAGCACTGCACGGTATGCACATCCCTCTCTGCAACGGGTTGCAGCCATGCCTTATCAAACCACCATCGGCAGCCTGGTCTACCGCTTCGCCGACCTCAAGACGCTGCTGGCCAAGGCCAGCCCGGCGCGCTCCGGCGACTACCTGGCGGGGCTGGCTGCTGCTACCTACGAAGAGCGCATGGCGGCCAAGCTGGCGCTGGCTGAGGTGCCGCTCAAGCGCTTCCTCGACGAGGCGCTGATTCCTTACGAAGACGACGAAGTCACCCGCCTGATCATCGACCGCCATGACGCCGTGGCCTTCGCCCCGATCAGCCACCTGACCGTGGGTGATCTGCGCGACTGGCTGCTACTGGAAAAGACCGACAGCGCGCGCCTGGCGGCCGTGGCCGCTGGACTGACACCAGAGATGGTCGCCGCGGTGAGCAAACTGATGCGCAATCAGGATCTGATTCTGGTGGCGCACAAATGCCAGGTGATCTCTCGTTTTCGCAATACCCTGGGCCTGCCCGGCCATCTGGCCGTGCGCCTGCAACCCAATCACCCTACCGACGATGTGCGCGGTATCGCTGCCAGCATGCTCGACGGTCTGCTCTATGGCTCCGGCGATGCCACGGTCGGTATCAACCCGGCCAGCGATTCGCTGCCGACGCTGATGCGCCTGTGGCAGATGATGGACGAGGTGCGCCAGCACTTCGAAATTCCCATGCAGAGCTGCGTGCTGACCCACGTCACCACACAGATCCAGGCTATCGAGGCCGGTGCGCCGATCGATCTGGTGTTTCAGTCCATCGCCGGCACCGAGGCCACCAACGCTGGTTTCGGCGTGTCCCTGGCGATCCTGCGCGAGGCCCACGAGGCCGCACTGTCGCTAGGACGCGGCACCCTGGGCGACAACGTCATGTATTTCGAAACCGGCCAGGGCAGCGCGCTGTCGGCCGGCGGCCACCATGGCGTCGACCAGCAGACCTGTGAGGTCCGCGCCTATGCCGTTGCTCGTGAATTCCGTCCACTGCTGGTCAATACCGTGGTCGGTTTTATCGGCCCTGAGTACCTCTACGACGGCAAGCAGATCATCCGCGCAGGCCTGGAGGATCACTTCTGCGCCAAGCTACTCGGCCTGCCGATGGGCTGCGACGTCTGCTACACCAACCATGCAGAAGCCGATCAGGACGATATGGACAGCCTGCTCACCCTGCTCGGTGCAGCCGGTATCAACTTCATCATGGGCATCCCGGGTGCCGACGACATCATGCTCAACTACCAGAGCACCTCGTTCCACGACGCGCTTTACCTGCGCAACGTGCTGGGCCTGAAACGCGCGCCGGAATTCGACGCCTGGCTGGCGCGCATGGCCATTACCGAACCCAGCGGCCGCCTGCGTGAGATCGGTAGCGGCCATCATCTGCTCAAGCAGTTGCCACAGATTTCCGGAGCGGCCTGATGAAACAGATCGACTTGATCCAGCACAACCCCTGGGACGAATTGCGCACGCATACCTCGGCCCGTATCGCGCTCGGCCGTGTCGGTTGCAGCCTACCCACCCGCGAGGTGCTGAAGTTCGGCCTGGCCCATGCCCAGGCGCGCGATGCGGTGCATCGTCCGCTGGACTTCAGCGAACTCAAGCACCAGCTGCATACGGCTGGCTTTCGCACCTTGAAAGTACGCAGCAACGCCGAAGACCGGCAGACCTACCTGCTGCGCCCGGATCACGGCCGCCACCTGCATGGCGACTGCCAGGTGCAACTGCAGCACGAACTGCCCGCGCCTGAAATCGCCATCGTCCTCGCCGACGGGTTATCGGCCGTTGCCGTCCAGCGTCATGCCCTGCCGCTGTTGCAAGCCCTGCGCGAGCGTTTTGATACCGATTGGGCCAACACCCCGGTGGTGCTAGCCGAACAGGGGCGCGTGGCGATTGGCGACGGCATCGGTGAAGCCCTGCGCGCACGTCTGGTGATCGTCATGATCGGTGAGCGGCCGGGGCTGACCTCGCCGGACAGCCTCGGCCTGTACCTGACCTACGCACCGCGCGTGGGCTGCCTGGACAGCGCCCGTAACTGTATCTCCAACGTGCGACCTGAAGGCCTGCCATACGAACTGGCAGCACACAAGCTCGACTACTTGGCGCGTCAGGCATTGCGCCTGCAACTGAGCGGCGTGAAGCTCAAGGACGACAGCAGCATGCAGGCAGTCGCAGTACAGGCAGACTGACAAGTTTCGGCCCTCGGGTTATGGTGACGACTCTAGCCCTTTGTAAGGAGTCATCATGCCTTGGTACGTCTGGCTGCTGCTGGTCCTGGTGTTCGGCTCGGTGATTGGTAGTTTGCTGGTGCTGCGCAGCAGCGCCAAAAAGATGCGTCTGAGCGAAGACCAGCTCGAACGCATGCGTAAACGCGCCGTCGAGCAAGAAGCCAAGGACGCACGCGAGCGTCAACGCTAAGCGCCACCACTCTCCTCTCCGCGCCCTCGCAGCGCAAGAAGCCAAAGCCGAGGTAGTTTTTCTACTGCCTGCTAGACTGCGCGCCTTCTCAGGAGAAGGTGCCATGCCCCTGCATCTGCGCTTGCTGTTCCCCGCTCTTACCCTCGCTCTGGGCGCTGGGCTGGGCTTCATCGAGCCCGTCGGCCTGCTGTTGGGCAGCGTGTTCGTTATCGTCTTGCTGGCCGGACAACCGCGCCTGCCAAACTGGCTATGGCTGCCTTTGATCCTGCTCGGAGGGGTCGCCCTGGCGGCGCATCTCATACCCGGTTTCCGCCCCTGGCAGTTGTGGCAGCCGCGCCTCCTCAGCCCGGACGCCGCGCCCTACGCGCTGCGCCTGTCCTGGGACAAACTGCTGCTGGGAACCTCCCTGCTCGCCTGGTGGCTGGGGCAACCGCGCAGCCCCGTGAACTCGCTGAAAAATGCCTGGCTGGCGTGCATCGCCACCTTGCTACTGGTGCCGCTGCTGGCCATGGCGCTGGGCCTGGTCGCCTGGCAACCCAAATGGCCACAGGGCCTGCTGCTGTGGCTGGCGGTCAACCTCGGCGTAACGGTGCTGGCGGAAGAGTTGCTCTTTCGCGGTCTGCTGCAAAACGCCTTGATCAAGCGTCTGGGCATATGGCCTGGTTTGCTGTTGACGGCGGGTCTTTTCGGCGCAGCCCACCTGCCCTTCAGCGCGCTATTTGCCGTGGTGGCGACCTGCGCAGGGCTGGGTTGTGGGCTGGCCTTTCACTACAGCGGCCGCATTAGCCTGGCCATTGCCCTGCACGCAGCAGTCAATCTGCTGCATCTAATGCTTTTGAGTTATCCGCTACGACTGGTATGACGGCAATACGATAAGGCGAAAAGATGCGCTTCAATTCGCCTTTTACCCGTAGCCGCTCGAGCAAGGCGGCGAAGCGCTCAGGGCTTATCGGGGCGCCGGGACGGATCATCGCGTGATGACGGTAGACCTGATCGACCCCCTCCGAGATCAGCAGCTTGCGCGCATGCTCGCGATTACGCTCAACGAAGTCGTAAAGGTTGGAGCGGGTCACCAACGCGACATCCGCACGCCCGCGCACCACCATCAGCAGGTTGCTGTCGTGAGAGTGGCCGAGATTGGCATTGAAGGTGCGGGTAAGAAACTCCGGGTCACTGTTGAACTGGGCAAAGCCGTAGTGATAACCGCGGTAGAGCGCCAGACGTTTGCCTTCGAGCTGCTCGAAGTACTCCTGGCCGCGCCGCTCTTCCACTCTGGCGACGAATAACTCGGCGTCTTCCAGCCCCATGTCTACGGCTTCGACGTCGATGTCCTGCCAACCCCACCGCGGGTTCTCGAAAATCGTCATGTCGATACGGCCTCGTTGCAGATCGCTAAAGCGACGCACGATGGCCGTGGGCAGCATGGTGAAATGGTATTCAGCCTGTTCTTGATTGAGCGCATCGAGCAGTTGCGGCAGTAGGCCGCTCGACTCTTGCAGGTTGGAGTTGATGACGTACGGAGGGAAGTGTGCACCGCCGACCTTGACGACCTCGGCAGCGTAGAGAGAACTGGCAAACAACAGACCCAAGGCAGCCCAACACCCATGAACCCAGCACCGCGAATACCGCATGTCGAATCCCCAAAAAATCCTTCTTCTAGTGTGGTGCAGCCTACTCCAGTCTCTCCTGACCGACCAGATGGATTTTCACTGCGCAGACACTTTGCCGCCTAATGTCAGACGATACCGTCCAAGTAGCCTGGATAGCTCGCCATTGGCTTGTAACTGACCGAGCAATTCCGTCACTTCAGCGGGGCTCAAAGCCCCCTCCGGCCGCAACAGAACCTGATGGTGATAGAGCTGGTCCAGGCGCTCGGATACCAGAAGCTCAGGCAGTATTTCCGGGTGTCGGGCCAGAAACGATTCCAGGTATGAACGCGTCACCACTGCGACATCGGCTCGTCGCGCCAGCAACATGCGCAAGTTGCTGTCGTGGGAGTAGGTCAGCACCGCGTTGAAGGTGCGCGCAAGGTAGTCAGGGTCGGCATCGAATGCGGCAAAGCCGTAGTGATAGCCGTTGTAGAGCGCCATGCGCTTGTCGCTAAGGTCCTCGAAATACTCCTGGCCGCGCCCCGGCTCAGCCGCAGCGACATAAACTTCCGCATCATCGATATCCAACCCCAAGGCCAGGTATGAAGTGCCCTGCCACCCCCAACGGCTGGACTCGAAAAACATCAGATCGAAGCGGCCGCTCTCCAGGTCGCGGTAACGGCGGGTTGCCGAGGTCGGCACCAGGACGAAGCGATACCGCTGCTGCGCCGCGTTGAGCGCTTGCAGCAACTCGGGTACCAGACCTTGCGGGTGCTGCGAGTCAGGTTTATCCAGGTAAGGCGGGAAGTGATAACCGCCGACACGCACCTCCTCGACCGCAACCGCGACGGGCACATGCAGCAACAGGCAGGACAGCAGGCAAAAGGCTAATGCGCGCAAACTCGACCTCTCGTCACGGATCGCAACGCGGGAAGGCCGCTGCGCCCGTGTTCGAGCCGAAAACCGGCGGGTGCTACTAGCCTAGCCGAAATCGCTCAAGCTTCCTTACAGACCAATGACAGCGCTTCTTCGGCCAGTTGATCCAGGCTCATCGGCCCTTGCGAGCGGAACCAGGTGTTGGTCCAGCTCAGCGCTCCCGTGAGAAAACGCCGTTGAATGAAAGGATCACCTTTGAAATAACCGGCATCGCGAGCCTCGCCCAGCACCGCCAGCCAGATCTGCTCGTAGGTATCACGCAAGGCCAGCACCTGCGCCTGGCCACCGTCCGACAGGGAACGCCATTCGTATACCAGCACCGCCATGGCCTCGCCGGTACCGCCCATGATCGACTGCAACTCGCAGCGGATCAGTGCCAGCAAGCGCTCGCGCGTGCCTTGCGCCTCTGCCAGCGCGGAGCGCATCAGTGCAGTGTTGTAAACGATGGTTTCCTCCATCACCGAGCGCAGAATTTCGTCCTTGCTCTTGAAGTGGTGAAAGATGCTGCCCGATTGGATGCCTATGGCGGCGGCCAGATCACGCACCGTGGTGCGCTCGTAACCCTTGCTGCGGAACAGGTGGGCAGCCATCTGCAGCAGCTTGCCGCGGGCACTGTCCGGATCGGTCACTTGGCCGCTATCGACCAGCTCCTGCATCACGGCCTGGGCTCTGTGTTCGTCCACGCTGACTTCTCCCCTGATTGCCCTGCTCGGCGATTGTTCTGATTAATTCTTCATGCTGCCGGCAAGTGCTTGTCTTGCTTGATGAAATGTATGCGGCGCCAGCTGACCAAGCAAGCGCTTGGGCGCATTTTTGGCCGAATTGTCGTCTTTCGCCACTTTTCAACCAAGCGCTTGCTTGGTAGTGTGAGCTCACCTTCTCAATGTGTGACGGGCCAATTCCAATGACCAAAACCGTACGCATCGGCTGCGCCTCCGCTTTCTGGGGCGACACCTCCACCGCTGCCGCTCAACTGGTTCGCGGCGCCGAACTGGATTACTTGGTGTTCGACTACCTAGCCGAGATCACCATGTCGATCATGGCCGGTGCGCGCATGAAGAAGCCGGATGACGGCTACGCCCGCGACTTCGTCGAGGTACTCGCACCTCTGCTCGGCGAACTGGCAGCAAAAAAAACTCGCGTCATCAGTAACGCCGGCGGGGTCAACCCGATGGCCTGCGCTGCGGCCCTGAGCGCAGCCTGCGAGCAGGCCGGGGTGAACCTGAAGATCGCCGTGCTGCACGGCGACAACCTGCAACCCAAGCTCGGCGAGCTGGTCAAGGCCGGTACCCGCGAGATGTTCACTGGCGCCGCATTGCCGCCCTTCTGCGTGTCGGTCAATGCCTACCTCGGCGCACCGGGCATCGTCGCCGCTCTGGAACAGGGCGCCGACATCGTCATCACTGGCCGCGTGGTCGACAGCGCGGTGGTCAGCGCCGCCCTGGTGCACGAATTCGGCTGGGCCTGGAGCGACTACGACAAGCTGGCCCAGGCCGCGCTGGCCGGGCACATCATCGAATGCGGCGCGCAGTGCACCGGTGGCAACTTCACCGACTGGCGCGACGTGCCGGATTACGAGCATATCGGCTTCCCCATCGTCGAAGTCGAGGGCGATGGCCGTTTCGTCGTGACCAAGCCGGATAGTTCCGGCGGCTTGGTCACGCCTTTTACCGTTGGCGAGCAGATGCTCTACGAGATCGGTGACCCGCGCGCCTACCTGCTGCCGGACGTGATCTGCGACTTCACCCAGGTCGAGCTGAGCCAGGTCGGCGACAACCGCGTGCAACTGCAGGGCGCACGCGGCCTGCCACCCACCGACCAGTACAAGGTCAGCGCCACCCACCCGGACGGTTTCCGCTGCACTGCCAGCTTCCTGCTTGCCGGTATCGATGCCGTGGCCAAGGCCGAACGGGTCAGCCAGGCGATCATCAAGAAGACCGAAGAGATGTTCGCCGAGCGCGGCTGGGGCCGTTACCAGGAGGTCAGCGTCGAGCTGCTCGGTAGCGAAGCCACCTATGGCGTCCATGCTCACCGCAAATATAGCCGCGAAGTGGTGGTGAAGATCGCCGCACGCCATGCCAAAAAGGAAGCGCTGATCCTCTTCTCCCGCGAGATCGCCCAGGCCGCCACCGGCATGGCGCCGGGCCTGACCGGCATCGTCGGTGGCCGCCCAACCGTCTACCCGGTGATCCGCCTGTTCAGCTTCCTGGTGGACAAAAGTGCCTGCGCCCTGAGCGTCGAAATCGACGGCGAACGCCAGCCGGTCGCCCTGCCCCAGATCGATGCCTTCGACCCCGCCCAACTCCGCGCGCCCGCCGCCCTACCCGTACCGATGGGCGAAGCCGACGCGGCCGTGCCGCTGATCCGCTTGGCCGTGGCCCGCTCCGGCGACAAGGGCAACCACAGCAACATTGGTGTGATGGCCAGAAAGCCCGAATACCTGGCATGGATCGCTGCTGCGCTGACGCCCGAAGCCGTGGCCAACTGGATGGCGCATACACTGGACGCCGAGCACGGCCGCGTCAGCCGCTGGTACCTGCCGGGCAGCCACAGCCTCAACTTCCTGCTGGAAAACGCGCTGGGCGGTGGCGGCGTAGCCAGCCTGCGCATCGACCCGCAGGGCAAGGCTTTCGCCCAGCAACTGCTGGAATTCCCGGTGCAGGTGCCCAGGGCATTGGCCGAGACCTTGACTGGTGCGCACGGCGCACCCTACACCCACCCGTAGGGTGCGCTGCGCGCACCAGTATCACTCAGGACAACAAGAACAATGAGCTACGACTCCGTATTCAAACCTGGCCTGTTCAATGAACAGACCATTCTGGTCACCGGTGGTGGCAGCGGCATCGGCCGCTGCGTGGCCCACGAGCTGGCCCATCTGGGCGCTCATGTGGTGCTGGTCGGGCGCAAGCAGGAAAAGCTGGAGAAGACCTGCGCCGAGATCACCGAGGACGGTGGCAGCGCCAGCATCCAAGTCTGCGACATCCGCGACGAAGAAGCCGTGAAGGCCATGATCGCTGCGGTGATCAGGGAACGCGGGCGCATCCACCAGCTTGTGAACAATGCTGGCGGCCAGTTCCCCGCGCCGCTGATCGGCATCAACCAGAAAGGCTTCGAGACCGTGGTACGCACCAATCTGGTTGGCGGCTTTCTGGTAGCCAAGGAAGTCTTCCTGCAGAGCATGAGCAAGCACGGCGGCAGCATCGTCAACATGCTCGCCGACATGTGGGGCGGCATGCCCGGCATGGGCCACTCCGGCGCCGCACGCGCTGGCATGGAGAACTTCACCAAGACCGCCGCCTACGAGTGGGGCCACGCCGGCGTGCGGGTCAACGCCGTGGCGCCGGGCTGGATCGCCTCCAGTGGCATGGACACCTACCCCGAGTCGATGAAGAACATGATCCGCAACCTCAAGGATCACGTGCCGCTGCAACGCATCGGCACCGAGTCCGAGGTGGCCGCGGCCATCGTCTTCCTGCTCAGCCCCGGCGCCAACTTCATCAGTGGCAACACCGTCCGCATCGATGGCGCCGCCAGCCAGGGCACCCGCGCCTGGACGCTGGGCAAGGCGAAAAACAGCGAGTCCTACAACGGTTTCCACCGGGCCTACGTGCCCGACGTACTGAAAGATCAGGAGTAAGGCGATGCCCGTGATCCAATCGGAAATCGATGTGCACGGCGAAGCCTTCGCGCAGAACCGCGAAGCCATGCTGGCAGCCATCGCGGCCTTCCGCGACGTCGAGCAGAAGGTGCTCGACAAGGCCCAGGAAGCCAAGGCCAAGTTCGAGAAGCGCGGCCAATTGCTGCCGCGCGAACGCATCAACCTGCTGCTCGATGCCGGCGCGCCCTTTCTCGAACTGTCCTCGCTGGCCGGCTACAAGCTGCACGACGACAAGGACGGCAGCCAGGCCGGCGGCGGCATCATCGCCGGCATCGGCTACATCGCCGGCGTGCGCTGCTTGGTGATCGCCAACAACAGCGCGATCAAGGGCGGCACCATCTCCCCCACTGGCTTGAAGAAGTCGCTGCGTCTGCAGCAGATCGCCGTCGAGAACAAGCTGCCGGTGGTGACACTGGCCGAGAGCGGCGGCGCCAACCTCAACTACGCCGCCGACATCTTCGTCGAGGGTGCACGCGGTTTCGCCAACCAGGCGCGGATGTCCGCCATGGGCCTGCCTCAGGTCACCGTGGTACATGGCTCCAGCACCGCTGGCGGGGCCTACCAGCCCGGCCTATCAGACTACGTGGTGGTGGTACGCGGCAAAGCCAAGATGTTCCTCGCCGGCCCACCTCTGCTTAAAGCCGCCACTGGCGAGATCGCCACCGACGAGCAACTCGGCGGCGCCGAGATGCACGCTCAGGTCGCCGGTACTGCCGAATACCTGGCCGAGAACGACGCCGACGGCGTACGCCTGGCGCGCGAGATCCTTGGCATGCTGCCGTGGAACCAGCAGTTGCCGGCACGTGAGAAACGCACCTGGAGCGAGCCGCTTTACCCGGCCGAGGAGCTGCTCGGCCTGGTGCCGGCCGACGCCAAGAAGCCCTACGACGTGCGCGAGATCATCGCGCGCATCGCCGATGGCTCGGAGTTCCTCGACTTCAAGAACGAGTTCGACAGCCAGACCGTCTGCGGCCACCTGCAGATCGAAGGCCAGGCCTGCGGCTTCATCGGCAACAACGGCCCGATCACCCCGCAGGGTGCGGCCAAGGCAGCGCAGTTCATCCAGCTGTGCGAGCAGAGCAACACGCCGATCCTGTTCTTCCACAACACCACCGGCTTTATGGTCGGGACGGAATCGGAACAAAACGGCGTGATCAAACACGGTTCGAAGATGATCCAGGCCGTGGCCAACGCCACCGTGCCCAAGCTCACCATCGTCGTTGGCGGCTCCTACGGCGCCGGCAACTACGCCATGTGCGGCCGTGGCCTCGACCCTCGCTTCATCTTTGCCTGGCCCAACAGCAAGACCGCCGTGATGGGCGGTGCCCAGGCCGGCAAGGTGCTGCGCATCGTCACCGAGGACAAGCACGCCAAGGAGGGCAAAGAGCCTGACCCGAAGATGCTCGACATGCTGGAAACCGTGACCGCACAGAAGCTCGACAGCCAGTCTACCGCGCTGTACGGCACCGCCAGCCTGTGGGATGACGGCCTGATCGACCCGCGTGACACCCGCAAGCTGCTGGGCTTTTTGCTGGACATCTGCGCCGAAGCCAACCTGCGGCCGTTGAAGAAGAGCAGTTTCGGCGTCGCGAGATTTTAAACGTAGGGCGGGTGAAACCCGCCAAGCATGTGGCGGGTTTCACCCGCCCTACAGACCCATTCGATACGGAGTACAACAACAATGATCTTCACTCAAGAGCACGAAGAACTCCGCCGTACCGTCCGCAACTTCGTCGACAAGGAAATCAACCCGCACGTCGATGAGTGGGAAAAGGAAGGCCGTTTCCCCATCCAAGAAATTTTCAAGAAGGCCGGCGAGCTGGGCCTGCTGGGCATCTCCAAACCGGAAAAATTCGGCGGCATGGGTCTGGACTACAGCTACTCCATCGTCGCCGCCGAAGAGTTCGGCACCATCCATTGCGGCGGCATCCCGATGTCCATCGGCGTGCAGACCGATATGTGTACCCCGGCCTTGGCGCGCTTCGGCTCCGATGAGCTGCGTGAAGAGTTCCTGCGTCCGGCCATCACAGGCGAGATGGTCGGCTGCATCGGCGTCTCCGAGGTCGGCGCCGGCTCCGACGTGGCGGGCCTGAAGACCACCGCCCGCAAGGACGGCGACGACTACGTGATCAACGGCAGCAAGATGTGGATCACCAACTCGCCGTCGGCCGACTTCATCTGCCTGCTGGCCAATACCAGTGACGACAAGCCGCACGTCAACAAGTCGCTGATCGTGGTGCCGATGAAGACGCCCGGCATCACCGTCAGCCCACACCTGGACAAGCTCGGCATGCGCAGCTCCGAGACCGCCCAGGTGTTCTTCGACAACGTGCGTGTGCCGCAGCGCTATCGCATCGGCCACGAAGGCGCCGGTTTCATGATGCAGATGCTGCAGTTTCAGGAAGAGCGCCTGTTCGGCGCCGCCAACATGATCAAGGGCCTGGAGCACTGCGTCGACACTACCATCGACTACTGCAAGCAGCGCCACACCTTCGGCCAACCGCTGATCGACAACCAGGTCATCCACTTCCGCCTGGCCGAGCTGCAAACCGACATCGAGTGCCTGCGCGCACTGGTTTACCAGGCCACCGAGCAATACGTGAAGGGCCGCGACGTGACCAAGCTGGCGTCGATGGCCAAGCTCAAAGCCGGCCGCCTGGGCCGCGAAGTGTCCGACGCCTGCCTGCAGTACTGGGGCGGCATGGGCTTCATGTGGGACAACCCGGTGTCGCGCGCCTACCGCGACGTGCGCCTGGTCAGCATCGGCGGCGGCGCCGACGAAATCATGCTCGGCATCATCTGCAAGCTGATGGGCATCCTGCCAGGGAAAAAGAAAGGCTGACCTGCCACTCATACCGTTGCGGCGGGTTTCACCCGCCCTACACCGAGGCTATGCGATGAACGATCTGCCCCGCTGCGAAACCCTGCTGCTGAACTCCGTCGATGGCGTACTGCACGTCACCCTCAACCGACCGGACAGCCGCAACGCCATGAGCCTGGCCATGGTCGGCGAACTGCGCGCCACCCTGGAAGCCGTGCGCCATGAGCCGAACGTGCGCGCCCTGGTTCTGCGCGGCGCCGGCGGCCACTTCTGCGCCGGCGGCGACATCAAGGACATGGCCGGCGCCCGCGCCAAGGGAGGCGACGCCTACCGTGAGCTGAACCGCGCCTTCGGCGCACTGCTGGAAGAGGCCCAGGCCGCGCCACAGGTGCTGATTGCCGTGCTGGAAGGCGCCGTGCTGGGTGGCGGCTTCGGCCTGGCCTGCGTCTCCGACGTGGCCATCGCCGCCAGCGGCGCCAAGTTCGGCCTGCCGGAAACCACGCTGGGCATCCTCCCAGCGCAGATCGCTCCCTTCGTCGTGCACCGCATCGGCCTGACCCAGACCCGCCGCCTGGCCCTGACCGCCGCCCGCTTCGACGGCAGCGAGGCGCTGCGCCTGGGCCTGGTGCACTACTGCGAGCACGATGACGCAGCCCTGCAGCAGCGCCTGGACGAGACCCTGGAACAGATTCGCCAATGCGCGCCACAGGCCAACGCCCAGACCAAGGCCCTGCTGCTGGCTAGCGAACGTGAAGCACTCGGCCCGCTGCTCGACCGCGCTGCCGAGCAGTTCGCCGCCGCCGTGACCGGCACCGAAGGCGTCGAGGGCACCATGGCCTTCGTGCAGAAGCGCAAGCCGAAATGGGCACAGTAAAACTCCCCTCTCCCGCTTGCGGGAGAGGGGCTGGGGGAGAGGGTTTGGTCTTGCGCAGCCCCTCTCCCTAACCCTCTCCCCAAGGGGAGAGGGAATGAATTGACGTAACCCGGATGCCATCCGGAACAGACCATCCAGGTAGCACAACAGGAGCACAGAGATGCCCGCATTCAACAAGATCCTGATCGCCAACCGCGGCGAGATCGCCTGCCGGGTGATGCGCACCGCCATCGAACTCGGCTACCGCACCGTGGCGGTGTACTCCGAGGCCGATGCCGACGCCCGCCACGTGCAGATCGCCGACGAAGCCGTGTGCATCGGCCCGGCGCAGGTCAACCAGTCCTACCTGCGCATCGACGCCATCATCGAAGCCGCGCGCAAGACCGGCGCCGACGCCATCCACCCCGGCTATGGCTTCCTCTCCGAGAACGCCGATTTCGCCCGCGCCTGTGAAGCAGCCGGCATCGTCTTTATCGGCCCGACCGTGGAAGCCATCCACCTGATGGGTAGCAAGCGCCTGTCCAAGATCGCCATGCTCGAAGCCGGCGTGCCCTGCATCCCCGGCTACGAAGGCGCCGCCCAGGATGACGACACCCTGGCCAGCGAAGCCGAACGTATCGGCTACCCGCTGATGATCAAGGCCAGCGTCGGTGGTGGTGGTCGCGGCATGCGGCAGGTAGCAGAGTCCGCCGAACTGCTGGGGCAGATCCGCACCGCCCGCTCGGAGGCGCAGAACGCCTTCGGCTCCGGTGAGCTGATCCTCGAACGCGCAGTGATCCGCCCACGCCACGTGGAGATTCAGGTGTTCGGCGACCAGCACGGCAATATCGTCTATCTCGGCGAGCGTGACTGCTCGGTGCAACGCCGTCACCAAAAGGTGGTCGAGGAAGCACCCTGCCCGGTGATGACGCCGGAGCTACGCAAAGCCATGGGTAAAGCGGCGGTCAAGGCTGCAGCTTCGGTCAACTACGTCGGCGCCGGCACCGTGGAATTTCTGCTCGACGCCAGCGGCGAATTCTTCTTCCTGGAAATGAACACACGCCTGCAGGTCGAGCACCCAGTGACCGAGCTGATCACCGGGCAGGATCTGGTGGCCTGGCAGATTCGCGTCGCCGAAGGCCAACCCCTACCGCTGCAGCAGGACGACATTCGCCTCACCGGCCACGCCATGGAGGTGCGCCTGTACGCCGAGGACTCGGCCGCCGGCTTCCTGCCGCAAACCGGCCAGGTGCTGCGTTGGGAGCCCGAGCTGCTGGCCGGTGTGCGCATCGATCACGGCCTGGTCGAGGGCCAGGCCGTCACGCCCTTCTACGATCCGATGCTGGCCAAGGTCATCGCCTACGGTGAAACCCGTGACGAAGCCCGGCGCAAGCTGGTACGCGCCGTCGAGCAGTGCGTGCTGCTCGGCGTCAACGGCAACCAGCGCTTCCTCGCCAACCTGCTCAAGAACCCGGAGTTCGCCGCTGGCAACGCCACCACGGCGTTCATCGCCGAGCACTTCGCGGATGACCCCAGCCTGCACCCTCATACCGCCAGCCTGGCCGAGCTGGCCATGGCTGCTGCCCTGCTCTACCAGGTCTCGGCCGATGCCCGTGCGCACCAACCTGGCCTGTCTGGCTGGCGCAGCGCCGGCAGTGCGCCCTGGCGTTTCGTTCTCAAGCAGGGCGAGCACAAGCACGCCGTGGAGCTGGACGTGCTCGCCAGCGGCGCCCAAGCGCACCTTTGCGTGCGTCGGGGCGAAGAACAGCTGTCCCTGCGCCTGCTGGCCAGCGACGGTCGCTGGCTGACCCTGGAATTGGACGGGGTGCGCCGCCGCCAGGCTTACCACATCGAAGGCGAACGCCTGCGGCTGTATGGTGAGCATGGCAACCTGGAATTAGTGGATGTCACCCACGAGCCGGCCGGCGGCCAGAACGCCGCCAGCAGCGGCGCGGTGAAGGCACCGATGGATGGCGCCATCGTCGACGTACTGATCGCCGAGGGCGCCAGCGTGAGCAAGGGACAACTACTGGTGGTGCTGGAAGCGATGAAGATGGAGCACCCGCTCAAGGCTGGCGTCGACGGCATCGTTCGCCGCGTCGGCGTGAGCCAGGGCGACCAGGTGAAGAATCGCCAGTTGCTGGTGGAAATCGAAGCTGTAGGGGCCTGAAATATCGCTGTGGGAGGGGCTTTAGCCGCGACGGAAACTCACAATTCGAGTCCCTCCTCCCTCATAACAACAATACCGGAGCACGCCCATGTCACTTTCCGGCAAGACCCTGTTCATCACTGGCGCCAGCCGTGGCATCGGCCGCGAGATCGCCCTCAAGGCCGCCGCCGATGGCGCCAACATCGTCATTGCGGCCAAGAGCGCCGAGCCGCACCCAAAACTCGAAGGCACCATCTTCAGCGTCGCCGCCGAGGTCGAAGCCGCTGGCGGCAAGGCGCTGGCACTGCAGCTGGACGTGCGCGACGAACAAGCCGTGGCGGCGGCCATGGCCCAGGCCGCCGAGCATTTCGGCGGCATCGACGCCCTGGTTAACAACGCCGGGGCGATCAAGCTGGTGGGCGTGGAGAAACTCGAACCCAAGCGTTTCGACCTGATGTACCAGATCAACACCCGCGCGGTGATGGTCTGCAGCCAGGCGGCCCTGCCCTATCTCAAGCAAAGCGCGGGCGGGCACATCATCAACCTCTCGCCGCCACTCAACCTAGACGCTAAATGGTTCGGCCAACACGGCCCCTACACCGTCACCAAGTACGGCATGAGCATGCTCACCCTGGGCATGAGTGAGGAGTTCAAGAAGTACGGCATCAGCGTCAACTCGCTGTGGCCGAAAACCATGATCGCCACCGCCGCCATCGAGTTCGAGCTAGGCAGCCGCGACGCCTTCAAGCGCGCGCGCACGCCGGCGATCATGGCCGACGCGGCCCACGCGATCCTGGCCAGCCAGGGCCGCAGCCTCACGGGGCGCCTGCTTATCGACGAGGACATCCTGCGCGAGCGGGGTGTCACCGATTTCGAGCAGTACCGCTTCGATCCCGCTGGCGGCAGCCTGGTGCCGGATCTGTTCGTCGATTGAGCACGGCTGGATACACCTCGCTCCCCTCTCCCATGCATGGGAGAGGGCTGGGGAGAGGGAATACCATTTCAACTTCGTAGCCCGGATCCGCAGGGTGCGCCGTCGTGCGCACCGGGGTATCAGCTCTCGATACGCGAGCGAAACAATTCCTGATGCTCGCGGCACTGCTTGGCCGCCAGCAGGAACACGCCGTGCCCGCCACGCTGGAAGTCGAGCCAGGTGAAGTCCACTTCCGGGTATAGCGCTTCGACATGCACCTGGCTGTTGCCCACCTCGACGATCAGCACACCACGCTCGGTGAGGTGGTCGGCCGCCTCAGCCAGCATGCGCCGTACCAGATCCAGACCGTCAGCGCCGCAGGCGAGGCCTATCTCCGGCTCGTGCTGGTATTCGGCAGGCATGTCGGCGAAATCTTCGGCGTCGACATAAGGCGGGTTGGAGACGATTAGGTCGAAACGCTGCCCGGGCAACCCGGCGAAACCGTCGCCCTGCACGCAGTAAACGCGCTGCTCCAGGCCGTGGCGCTCGATGTTGAGGTTGGCCACCTCCAGCGCGTCGAACGATAGATCGGCCAGCACTACTTCCGCTTCGAGGAATTCGTAGGCACAGGCGATACCGATGCAGCCGGAGCCGGTACACAGGTCGAGAATGCGCGCCGGTTCGGTCGGCAGCCAGGGAGCGAAATGACGGTCGATCAGCTCGGCAATCGGCGAGCGTGGCACCAGCACACGCTCATCAACCACGAAGGGCAAACCGCAGAACCAGGCCTCGCCCAGCAGGTAAGCAGTAGGAACACGTTCTTCGATTCGGCGCTGGAGCAACGCCTGCAAGTGGGCGTGCTCGTCGTCTTCCAGGCGGCAATCGAGGTAGGCGTCGGAGATTTCCCAGGGCAGGTGCAATGCGCCGAGCACCAGTTGGCGCGCCTCGTCCCAGGCGTTGTCGGTGCCGTGGCCGAAGAACAGTTGCTCGGCCTGAAAACGGCTGACGGCCCAGCGGATGTAATCACGCAGGGTGCGTAAACGGGTAGTGAGAGCGGTCACGGGCGGCCTCCGGATGAAAAGTGCGGAAGTTTAGCCCAGTGCAGGTAGCTAGCGCATGAACGTAGGATTAACGAGCGCTCACGAGCCTTTATGTTTCTTGCGTTCCGCATCCTCGTCGGGGCGGCGCAACTCGCGCAGCACTGCGGCCGATACGGCGATGGAGAACAAAAGCCAGAAATGCGGGGACAACTGCGACAAGAGCGACATGGCAACTCCTTTTGCGTACGACCCTGACTCCTTCGGGGCAGTTCCGATTCTGCTCTCGCAGCATGCCCTGAGCAAGTATTGGCGCAGATAGAGGTTCACAGACCGCTCTGGCCAGCGGACAATGGCAAATCATCACCATCAGCCAGGAGCCCGAGATGTCCCATCCGCAAACCATGTTCCAGCTCACCGGCCGTGGCCACGCAGCGGCCAGCCTGAGCAATGCGACCTTGCTGATCATCGATGCCCAGGAAGAATACCGCAGCGGCGTACTGGCACTTCCCGGCCTGGACCCGGCACTGGCGGAGATCGCCAGCCTGCTGGCAGCCGCCCGCGCCGCCGGCACCGACATCGTTCACGTCAAGCACCTTGGCATCCCGGGCGGCCTGCTCGACCCCAGCGGCCCACGCGGTCGTCATCTGCCGGAGGCAGCGCCACTGGCAGGCGAAATCGTGGTGGAAAAACGCCTGCCCAACGCCTTCGCCGGCACCGAGCTGCATGATCGCCTGCAGGCACTCGGCCACCTGGACCTGATCGTCTGCGGCTTCATGACCCACTCCAGCGTCAGCACCACCGTTCGCGCCGCCAAGGACTATGGCTACCGCTGCACTCTGGTCGATGCCGCCTGCGCTACCCGTGACCTGCCCGCACCGGATGGCAGCGTGATTGCCGCCGCCGAAGTGCACCGCATCGAGATGATCGCCTTGGGCGATAACTTCGCCACCCTGGTGCCGCACGCCAAGTCGCTGGTGTGAAAGCGGTAGCAGTCTTGCCTGTGCTGCGGAACCTGAGTGCGACCAGCCGGTCATACCGCCGATAAACCAAAGGAAATCGGAATGAAGCTGTCCGACGATTTCGATGCACGCCGCCTGCGCCCGCGCCAGCCGAGAAACTGGCGCCTGCGTATCGGAGCCGGCCTGGGCGCCCTGCTCGCCGCCTTCGGTATTCTCCTGGCAATGGCCGGCGTCGCCTCGCTGGCGGGTCGTGCGCCAGTGCTGGGCGCGCTCAACGACTCCGCCGGCGAGGCTATCGTCCTGCTGTTATTCGGTCTGTTCCTGTTGTGGGCCGGCATCGCATTCTGGCGTCGCTGCCGCAGACGCCTGCGTCGCCCCAGCGATTTGAGCCTATCGCCGTCGCTGATGAAAAAGCGCGACTGATCAGCCGAAAACACAGCGCGTGTAACTAGAATTGAAGATCGCCCGCAAGCGGGCTCCTACAAATTCGTCTTTCTACGCTTACACCGCTGGCATTTGGGTAAAATGCTCGCCTGTTTCGCGGAGCCACCGATGCAAGACGACGACTTTTCCCTGTTCCAGGCCGAGCTGCGCGGCGTCAAGCCGATCAAGCACGACCGCGCCGATACCGGCAAACCCAAAACTGACCGTAAACAGTTCAACACCCTGCGCCAGGCTGCGACCATCAGCCAGGGCGAGATCAAGGTGGATGGCCTGTCTGATCAGTTCGTCATCGACGTGGGCGCCGAAGACCCGTTGTACTGGGCTGGTAACGGCGTGCAGGACGGCCAGATGCGCAAGCTCAAGCTGGGCCAGATCCCCTTCGACGGCAGCCTCGACCTGCACGGCATGAGCGTCGAGAAGGCGCGTGACACACTGTGGGAGTTTCTTGCCGAAGCCACCAAACTGGAGATCCGCTGCGTGCGCGTCACCCACGGCAAGGCGGTGCGCATGGACGGGCGCAAGCCGATGATCAAGAGCCACGTGAATACCTGGCTACGCCAGCACCCGCAAGTACTGGGCTTCAGCTCCTGCGTCGCCAAACACGGCGGTACTGGCGCGGTGTACATCATCCTCAAGCGCACCATGATGGATGGTCGCGACGAGTAATCAGAGAACCTGGCACTCTTGCCAGGCCCCTGTCGGCGCCCTACCCTGCGCCCATTCGATACCCAACAGGATTTTCCATGTCCCTGGAACAACAGTACACCGCGATCCTTGGCCAACTTGGCGAGGATGTTTCCCGCGAAGGCCTGCTGGACACGCCCAAGCGCGCCGCCAAGGCCATGCAGTACCTCTGCCGTGGCTACCAGCAGACGCTGGAAGAGGTCACCAATGGCGCGCTGTTCAGCTCCGACAACAGCGAGATGGTGCTGGTAAAGAACATCGAGCTGTACTCGCTGTGCGAGCATCACCTGCTGCCGTTTATCGGCAAGGCCCACGTCGCCTATATCCCTAACGGCAAGGTACTCGGCCTGTCCAAGGTGGCACGCATCGTCGACATGTACGCCCGCCGCCTGCAGATCCAGGAAAACCTCAGCCGACAGATCGCTGAAGCGGTCGAGCAGGTCACCGGTGCCCTCGGTGTGGCGGTGGTCATCGAAGCGCAGCACATGTGCATGATGATGCGCGGCGTGGAGAAGCAGAACTCCTCCATGGTCACCTCGGTGATGCTCGGCGAATTCCGCAGCAACCCGGCGACCCGCGGCGAATTCCTCAATCTGGTTCGCTGATTCCCGCTCAAGACGACGGCCGCTCACTTCGGTGAACGGCCTTCGCCGCTTAACGCAAAAGTCGCGTAGCAACGCCTTCCTCGATGACCCTTCTCCCTTCGGGAGAAGGTGGCGCGAAGCGCCGGATGAGGGTGGGCAGGCCGCAAAGATCATTTGGAGTGCCGCCCGCGGCATGCCCGTTCAGGAGTTAGAAAAATGTTGCTCAAAGCCCTTCGTATCGGCCTGGGTCAGCTCGTCGTGTTCGCCGACTGGGTCAGCCGTCCGCGCAAGCTCAAGCGCAGCCCCGAGGCGCAAGCCGAAGTCGAGCGTGCCACGGCCAATCTGGCGCTGTACCAGTTCCGCGCCTGCCCGTTCTGCGTCAAGGTGCGCCGCACCCTGCACCGCCTGAACCTGCCGGTGCAACTGCGCGACGCCAAGAACGACGCCGAACACCGGCAGGCACTGGAGCAGCACGGCGGCCGCATCAAGGTGCCGTGCCTGCGCATCGAGGAAAACGGTCAGAGCACCTGGCTGTACGAATCCAAGGCGATCATCGCCTATCTGGATCAGCGCTTCGCTGGCTGAAGCCGAGCTTTTCGTAGGAGCCGGATTACCGGCGATGTCTCCGTAAAGGATTGCCGGCAAGCCGGCTCCTACAGATTCAGAATCAACACCTGAACTTCGTCCAGGCCTGCAGGCTCTCGACGATCCGGCACTGGTTTTCGCGGCTGAAGCCGCCCCCACAAGATCGGCGTATCTTCGCCTGTTTCTGTAGGAGCGAGCTCTGCTCGCGAACAGCCTATTAGGGCTCGATACCGTAGACCTTGAGCTGGTCGAGGAACTGCGCTTCGTCCAGTACCTTCACCCCCAGCTCGCTAGCCTTGGCCAGCTTCGAACCGGCACCTGGCCCGGCCACCACGCAATGGGTCTTGGCCGATACCGAACCAGCCACCTTGGCGCCCAGGCTCTCCAGTTTTTCCTTGGCCACGTCGCGGCTCATCACTTCCAGGGTGCCGGTGAGCACCCAGGTCTGGCCGGCCAGGGGCAGGCCTTCAGCGACTTTCTTCTCGCTTTCCCAGTGCATGCCGAAATCGCGCAGTTGCTGCTCGATGGCGCGCGCCAGCTGGGCGTTTTCAGCACTGTCGAAGAACTCACGTACAGCCTTGGCCTGTTTCTCCGGCAGGGTCTGGCGCATGTCCAGCCAGTCGCCACCCAGCACACCCTCCAGGCTGCCGAAACGCTCCGCCAGCTTCTGCGCCGCTCCGGGGCCGACACTCGGAATATTCAGTTTGTCGAGCATGCCGCCGAGGGTGGCGACGGCCGAGAACTCGGCGCTCAGTTCGCCCTCCTCCTGCAGTTCGAGGCCGCATTCGCCCAACAAGGCGCTGATCACCTGCTGGTTATGCTCATCCTCGAAGAAGCTGTGGATCTCGTGCGCGACTTCCAGACCAATGTCCGGCAAGTAAGTGAGCACCTGTGGCAGCGCCTTGCGCACGCGCTCCAGCGAGGCCAGGGAGCGCGCCAGCACCTTGGCGGTTTCCTCGCCTACATCGGGAATACCCAGGGCGTAGATAAAGCGCGCCAGGGTCGGCCGCTTGCTGTCCCTGATGGCCGCCAGCAACTTGTTGCTGGACACCTCGGCGAAGCCTTCCAGACCAATGATCTGCTCGAAGGTCAGTTTGTACAGGTCGGCTGGCGACGCGATCAGCTTCTCGTCCACCAGTTGCTCGATAGTCTTGTCGCCGAGGCCTTCGATATCCATGGCTCGACGCGAGACGAAGTGGATGATCGCCTGCTTGAGCTGCGCCTGACAGCTCAGGCGACCGACGCAGCGATACACCGAGCCTTCGCTGAGCGACTCCTTGCCCTTGCTGCGCTTGACCAGTTGTGTGCGCTCCACCGCCGAGCCGCACACCGGGCATTGCTCGGGGATATGCACCGGGCGCGCATTATCCGGGCGACGCTCGGGCACCACCGCCATCACTTGCGGGATCACGTCGCCAGCACGGCGGATGATCACCGTGTCGCCGATCATCACGCCGAGGCGCGCCACTTCATCCATGTTGTGCAGGGTGGCGTTGGCCACTATCACACCGGCCACCTTGACCGGATTCAGACGCGCAACCGGCGTCACCGCACCAGTACGGCCGACCTGAAACTCCACGTCGAGCAGCTCGGTCAGCTCTTCCTGCGCCGGGAACTTGTGGGCGATGGCCCAGTGCGGCGTACGCGCACGGAAACCCAGTTGCTGCTGGTCCTCGATATTGTTGACCTTGAACACCACACCATCGATGTCATAGGCCAGGCTCATTCGGCGCTGACCGATGTCGCGGTAGTAATCCAGACAGGCCTCGACGCCCTTGGCCAGCTTCAGTTCGCGACTGATGGGCACGCCCCAGGATTTCAGCTGCTGCAGCATGGCCACCTGGGTGCCTGGCAGTTCGCCGCTGACCTGGCCGACGCCGTAGCAACAGAACTCCAGCGGGCGGCTGGCGGTGATTTTCGGGTCGAGCTGACGCAGGCTGCCGGCAGCGGCGTTACGTGGGTTGGCGAAAGTCTTGCCACCGATCTCAGCCTGGCGTGCATTGAGCTCCTCGAAGCCGGACTTGGGCATGAACACCTCACCACGCACTTCCAGCACTTGCGGCCAGCCTTCCCCTTGCAATTTGAGCGGCACGTTGCGGATGGTGCGCACGTTGCTGGTGATATCTTCGCCGGTGCTGCCATCGCCACGCGTAGCACCGCGCACCAACTGGCCATTCTCGTAACGCAGGCTGACGGCCAGGCCGTCGAGCTTGGGTTCGCAGCTGTACTCGATCTCGGCACCGCCGCCGAACAGATCACCGCCCGGCACGCCAAGGCCGTTCTGCACACTGCGGTCGAAGGCACGCAGGTCGTCTTCCTCGAAGGCATTGCCCAGGCTAAGCATCGGCACTTCGTGACGCACCTCGCCGAAGGCGCTGAGCGCCTCACCGCCGACGCGCTGGGTCGGGGATTCTGGTGTGACCAGCTCAGGGTGATCAGCTTCCAGCGCCTGCAGTTCGCGGAACAGGCGATCGTACTCGGCGTCGGGTACGCTCGGCTCGTCCAGCACGTAGTAACGGTAGTTGTGCGCGTCCAGTTCGTTGCGCAGTTCGGAAATACGTTGGGCGGCGTCGGTCATGCTCGGTCTCTCAAACGAAAAGAGCAGCCTCGGCTGCTCTTTTGCAATGCACTGATGTTTCAGCGTTTCTGGGTCAGCTGCCGACGCTCGAATTCAACGATGCGCTGGCGGTAATGCTCGATGGTCTGCGCGGTCATCACGCTGCGCTGGTCATCCTTCAGCTCGCCGCCCAGCTCGTGGGCCAGTTTGCGCGCGGCAGCGACCATCACGTCAAAGGCCTGCTTGGGATGACGCGGGCCGGGCAGACTGAGGAAGAAGCTAACAGCGCGGGTGCTGAAGCCTTCAATGTCGTCCAGATCGAAGGTGCCCGGCTTGAGAGCGTTGGCCATGGAGAACAGCACTTCGCCATTGCCAGCCATGCTTTCGTGGCGATGGAAAATATCCATCTCGCCGAAGCGCAGGCCACTTTCGAGAATGTTCTGCAGCAGCGCCGGGCCCTTGAAGCCGAAATCGTCGCGGGCGACCACGTTGATCACCAGCACCTCTTCCACCGGCGCAGCATCGGCAGCCGGTTTGGCGGCTTTCTTGGGTTCCTGGGGCTCATCATCGACCGGGTTGAGCAGAGTCGGTACCGGCTCATCGACGGCCAGATTGAGGTCGCCCTGTTGCGGCTCGTTGCGCTGACGACGCGGCAGGTCCTTGGCAGTCATCGACGGCAGTTCGTCTTCGTCCAGCTGCGGCTCGTGGTCGCGATTGACCACACGCGGCGGGCTGAGAAGGTCCGGGTCACTGTCGTCATCAGGCATGTTGGCGAAGCTGCGGTCGAGCTTGAACTTGAGCCTGCCCTTGCCACCGCGCATACGGCGCCAGCCGTCGAAAAGAATGCCAGCGATAACGATGATGCCAATAACGATCAGCCACTCGCGCAGACCGAATTCCATGAAATACCTGACCCTTAATAATTCTGGTGAAAAAAAGATCCAATCAACCGGATCACAACTCAACTATAAAACGCGACGCCAACTTGATGTTCTATCTGACGTTTTCCGCGTGTAACAAAAGTGGGCAATAAGCTAGCACGACGAAAGGCAACTTTACACAGGGAGCCACACAAGGTTTTGCCTATATTCAGTTAATCTCGCGGCGCTCTGCCATCACGCCTCCACCATCGCCAGCGCCTCCTCGACATCCACCGCCACCAGGCGCGAACAACCCGGCTCGTGCATGGTAACCCCCATCAGCTGATCGGCCATTTCCATGGCGATCTTGTTGTGGGTGATGTAGATGAACTGCACCGTGGCCGACATCTCCTTGACCAGCCGCGCATAGCGCCCAACGTTGGCGTCGTCCAGCGGTGCATCCACTTCGTCCAACATGCAGAACGGCGCCGGATTGAGCTGGAAGATGGAAAACACCAATGCCAAAGCGGTCAACGCTTTCTCTCCACCGGAGAGCAAATGAATGGTGCTGTTCTTCTTGCCCGGGGGCCGCGCCATGATGGTTACACCGGTATCGAGTAAATCTTCGCCGGTGAGTTCCAAATAAGCGTTGCCGCCACCGAAAACTTTTGGAAAGAGTGCCTGCAAACCGCGATTGATCTGATCGAAGGTGTCCTTGAAACGGTTGCGCGTTTCCTTGTCGATCTTGCGGATGACGTTCTCCAGGGTTTCCAGCGCCTCGACCAGATCGGCGTCCTGAGCATCCAGGTAGCGCTTGCGCTCGGACTGCTGCTGATACTCGTCGATAGCCGCCAGGTTGATCGGCCCGAGACGGGCAATACGCGCGGCCATGCGCTCCAGCTCTTCTTCCCAGGCGCTTTCCGTCGCCTCGGCCGGCAGCGTGGCGATCACCCCGTGCAGGTCGTAATTGTCCTCGGCGAGCTGGTCGGCCAGGGCCTTGCGCCGCACGTTGAGCGACTGCCAGTCCATGCGCTGTTGCTCCAGCTGGCTGCGCAGCAGTTGCGCCTGCTGCTCGGCCTGGGTACGGCGCTTCTCGGCATCACGCAGCTCACGATCGGCATCTTCCAGCGCCAACCGCGCCTGACGCAGCTCGTCGTCCACCGCCATGCGCCGCTCAAGCAGCTCTTCTAGCTTGATGCGCAGCTCTTCCAGCGGCGCCTCGCCCTCTTCCAGGTTCAGCGACAGTTGCTCGCGCCGCTCATGCAGACGCTCGGCCTGCATCTCCAGGCGCTCCAGCGCCTGACGAGTGGAATCGTGCTGCGCCTTGAGCGAACCGACACGCACCGCCAGCTGGTGCGCATGATCCTTGTGCTGGCGGGCTTCCTGACGTACGCGATCAAGGCGCTCGCGCAGGCTGTCACGGCTGGCCAGCAGGCTTTCGCGTTGCTCGTTATCCAGTGCCATGGCATCCAGTGCGTCCTGCAATTGCAGGCGCGACTCGCCCAGTTGTTCCTGCTCGATCTCGCGCTGCTCTGCGGCCTCCTGCAGTTCGTCCTGCAAGCGACGACGGCGCAGGCCCAACTGCTCGGCCTTGGCCTGGCTAGCGGACAGCTTTGCCTTCAGCTCGGCCAGCTGGCGCGCCAGTTCCTGGCCCTGACGGCGCTGCTGCTCGCGTTGCTCTTCTTGACGACGTTGATCATCGCGCAGCGCCAGCAGGCGTTCATCCAGCTGCGCCAGAGCCGCTTCGCGCTCCTCACGCTCCAGTTGCAGACGCTCAAGCTCCTGACCGCGCGCCAGCACGCCGCTGTCGGCTTCGGCGGCGCGGCGCACGCGCAGGAAGTGCCGGCCAACCCAGTAGCCGTCGCGACTGATCAGGCTTTCGCCGTCCGCCAGTTGCGCACGGGCAGCCAACGCCTGCTCCAGAGACTCCACCGGTCGTACACCGGCCAACCAGGGCGACAGGTCGTGGCTCGACTCGACCTTGTCAAGCAGACTGCCGGCGCGGCGGGCACCACCCGAAGCCGGGTTGGCCAAGCGCAGCTCGCCCTGCTCCAGCGCGGAGAAATCCAGGCCGACGAAATCATCCAGCAGCACGGCCTGCAGGTCAGCACCGAGCACGGTTTCCACCGCTAGCTCCCAACCGGACTCGACGCGCAGGCCTTCGGCCAGACGCGGACGC
Organism: Pseudomonas sediminis; assembly: GCF_039555755.1. Taxonomy (NCBI): domain Bacteria; kingdom Pseudomonadati; phylum Pseudomonadota; class Gammaproteobacteria; order Pseudomonadales; family Pseudomonadaceae; genus Pseudomonas; species Pseudomonas sediminis. The sequence continues at coordinate 3,769,145 of NZ_CP154631.1, read as the reverse complement.
TGCAGCAGGTTCTGCTCGCGCAGCCACTCACCAGCGCCCTGCCCCGGATCGAGCGCAGCCTGTTGCAGCGCTTCCAGCGAGGCCAGGCGACCGTTCAGCCGTTGCAGCTCGCCTTGCGCCTGCTGCTGGGCCTGACCGGCCTGCTGCAGTTCCTCGCGCAGGTGCTGCAGGCGCTCGGCCTGCTGTTCTTCGGCCAGTTGCAGCGCTTCATGCTCCAACTCACCGGCAGCGAGCTGTTCGTTCAATTCGAGAATAGTGGCGTCTTCGGGATCGGCCACCAGTTGCTGCAGTTCTTCGTTGAGACGGCGCTGGCGTTCGGCCAGACGCTCCAGGCTCTGTTCCAGCTGGGCGATGCGCGATTGCTGCACCTCGGCCTGGCGGCGCGGTTCAGCGCTGCGCTGGTTGAAACCGTCCCACTGTTCCTGCCAGCCGTGCATGGCGGCTTCGGCCTCTTCCAGACTGGCGGCGGATTCCTCCGCAGCAGCGGCGGTCATCTCTTGCTCGGGCAGTAGCATCTCCAGCTCTTCACCCAGAGTGGCAAGCAGAGTGCGGTCGTGCCCCAGGTGCGATTCGGTTTCCAGGCGTGCCTTTTCCGCTTCGCGCAGGTCATCCTGCAATTGGCGCAGGCGCTGCTGGCCGTGCTGGATGCTCTGCTCGACGCGGGCGATATCGCCGCCCACGGAATAGAAGCGGCCCTGCACCAGGTTGAAGCGCTCGGAGAGTTCATGGTGACCGTCGCGCAGGCGCTCGATGCTGGCATCGACGCTGCGCTGTTCGGCCACCAGGGCCTCGAAGGCCACCTCCTGGTCGCCGATCACCTGCTCGCGGCTGCCCACCTGCTGGTTCAGCCCCTGCCAGCGCAGTGCCAGCAGTTGTGCCTTGAGCTGGCGCTCCTCGGCCTTGTATTCCTGATACTTCTCCGCCGCCTGGGCCTGACGATGCAGGCGTTCGAGCTGGCGCTCCAGCTCTTCACGCAGGTCAGTCAGACGTGCCAGGTTTTCCTGCGTGCGGCGGATGCGGTTCTCGGTCTCGCGGCGGCGCTCCTTGTACTTGGAGATGCCGGCGGCTTCCTCGATGAAGTTGCGCAGCTCCTCGGGCTTGGCCTCGATCAGCTTGCTGATCATGCCCTGTTCGATGATCGAGTAGCTGCGTGGCCCCAAGCCGGTGCCGAGGAAGATATCGGTGATATCGCGGCGGCGGCACTTGGTGCCGTTGAGGAAATAGGTGTTCTGCCCGTCGCGGGTCACCCGGCGGCGAATGGAAATCTCGGCGAAGGCGGCGTATTCACCCACCAGCGAGTTGTCGCTGTTGTCGAAGATCAGCTCGATCGAGGCCTGGGTCACCGGCTTGCGCGTGTTGGAGCCGTTGAAGATGACGTCGGTCATCGACTCGCCACGCAGGTTCTTCGCCGAGCTTTCGCCCATCACCCAACGCACGGCGTCGATGATGTTCGACTTGCCGCAACCATTGGGCCCGACCACCGCCGCCATGTTGCTGGGAAAGCTTACCGTCGTCGGATCGACGAAGGACTTGAAGCCCGCCAGCTTGATGCTCTTCAGGCGCATCTGGGCTTATCGCTCGGCCAAAGTCGCCAGCACCAGCTGGCAGTTGTGCTCACCATAGGACTGCAGCACCTCGCGGGCACTCACTGGGTCGCGGGCGATGATCGCCTGCAGCAGGCTGGCGAAGGTATTCATGAACTGGCCCATCTCGCCTTTGCGCCGCTCCAGCGCCAGGTGGTAGGTGCGGCTGATGGCCGGCAGCAGATTCTCCAGGGTTTCCTGTAGATAGGGGTTGTCGGCGAAGGGAAAGGCGGCGCGCATCACGTCGAAGCTGTTCTCGACAAAGGCGCTGATATCGTCGCGCTCGAGGCTGTCCTGCAGGCGATTTTTGATCTCGATGAACGGCGCCAGATCGGACTCCACCTGCCAGCGTTCGATCACCGCGCGGGCCAGCATGGCGTAAAGCTCGATGCTCAGCGCATAGAGGCTGGTGACGTGGTGCGGGGTCAGTTCGCTGACCTGGGCACCGCGGCGCGGCAGGATCACGATCAGGTGGCGGCGCTCGAGAATGAGCAGCGCTTCGCGTACCGAACCACGACTGACGTTAAGGGCCTGGGTGACTTTCTGCTCCTGAATGCGCTCACGTTCCTTGAGCTCACCGCGAATGATGCGCTCGGCCAGGTAATGCGCAATTTGCTCGGCGAGGCTGTCCAGGGCCTTGAACGTCATGACATTCCTTATTTACGTCGATCCAGGGGCAGGCGGTCGAGTCTGAGAGCCCCGCCACGGCTGGGCGGGAGCAAGAAAATCTGGCGGCGAGTGTAACACAGGGCGCATCCGGGCCAAGCGTACGGCATGACACTTGCTGCACGAATCTCGGAGCGCCCTGCAGGGCGGAAGCCATCAAGCAGAATGGCCAGTCTCACGGATCATACTGCCAAAAATAGACTGACTTTCAGGTCAGAAATTTATTGACCCAAAAGTCAGAAAACCCTAGATTGCCTCCATGACCAATCTCGCCCGGACCTTGCAGTGCACGCAGATCACCCGGCGAGCCAACGATTCATAACAATAAAATGCCTGGAGGTCGTCCTTGATCCAGTTTTTACTCAACCGGGAGCTGCGCACAGAGCATGCCCTGGACCCCAACGTCACCGTGCTCAATTACCTGCGTGAGCACGTCGGCAAAACCGGAACCAAGGAAGGCTGCGCCTCCGGCGACTGCGGTGCCTGCACCGTGGTGGTGGGCGAGCTCGAGGGCGAGCGCGTACGCTATCGCACCCTCAATTCCTGCCTGACCTTCGTTTCCAGCCTGCATGGCAAGCAACTGATCACCGTCGAAGACCTCAAACACCAGGGCAAGCTGCACAGCGTGCAGCAGGCTATGGTCGACTGCCATGGCTCGCAGTGTGGCTTCTGCACCCCCGGCTTCATCATGTCGTTGTTCGCCCTGCAAAAGAACCGGGCCGCGTCAGGCGCCACCGGGTACGACAAGGGCCAAACCATGGAAGCTCTGGCCGGCAACCTGTGCCGCTGCACTGGCTACCGCCCGATCATCGACGCCGCTGAACAGGCCTGCTGCCAGAAGCAGCCGGATCAATTCGATGCCTTCGAACGCGACACCGTGGCCCGACTCAAGTCCATCGCTCCGCGCGAGACGGCCGAGCTCAATAGCGGTGACAAACGCTGCCTGGTACCGCTGACCGTGGCCGACCTGGCCGACCTCTACGCCGCCAACCCTGAGGCACGCCTGCTCGCTGGAGGCACCGACCTGGCCCTGGAAGTCACCCAGTTCCACCGTGAATTGCCGGTGATGATCTACGTCGGCCATATCGAAGACATGAAGCGCATCGAGGTGACCGACAGCTCCATCGAAATCGGCGCTGCCGCCGCCCTGTCCGACTGCTACGAAGCGCTGTCGCGCGAATACCCGGACTTCGGCGAATTGCTGCACCGCTTCGCCTCGCTGCAGATTCGCAACCAGGGTACCCTGGGCGGCAACATCGGCAACGCCTCGCCCATCGGCGACGCCCCACCGCTGCTGATCGCCCTCGGCGCGCAGATTGCCCTGCGCCAGGGCAACACCCGTCGCATCCTGCCACTGCAGGACTACTTCCTCGATTACAAGGTGACTGCCCGTCAGGAAGCCGAATTCATCGAGAAGATCATTGTGCCGCGTGCCCAGGCCAACCAGGCGTTCCGCGCCTACAAGGTGTCCAAGCGCCTGGACGACGACATCTCCGCCGTCTGCGCCGCCTTCAACCTGACCATCGAAGAGGGTGTGGTCACCGAAGCCTGTATCGCCTTCGGCGGCATGGCCGCCATTCCCAAACGCGCCAGCGCCTGCGAAGCGGCCCTGGTCGGTTCGGCCTGGTATCCGGGCGTGATCGAAGGCGCCTGCAACGCGCTGGCTGAGGACTTCACCCCGCTGTCGGATTTCCGCGCCAGCAAGGAATACCGCCTGCTCACTGCCCAGAACCTGCTGCGCAAGTTCTTCCTCGAGCAGCAGTCGCCCGAGATCGAAACCCGGGTTACCGCCTACGCGTAAGCGTGCAGTGAATTGATACGCCGCCGGCGCACCCGGCGGCATGCGAAGTTTTGGAGACGAAGATGTCCAGTCATATCGAACACAAATCTCAGGAAGAGCTGGCCGCCCTGTTCCGCGCCGGCATGACCAGCGGCGTCGGCCGCAGCGTCAAGCATGAGAGCGCGGACAAGCACGTGTCCGGCGAAGCGGTCTATGTCGATGACCGCCTGGAATTCCCCAATCAATTGCACGTCTACGCGCGCCAGTCTGATCGCGCCCATGCGCGCATCCTGCGCATCGACACCAGCCCCTGCTACGAGATTCCAGGCGTGGCCATCGCCATCACCAAGGATGACGTACCGGGCCAACTGGATATCGGCCCGGTGGTCGCCGGTGACCCGCTGTTGGCCGACGGCAAGGTCGAGTACGTTGGCCAGGTGGTGCTGGCAGTAGCCGCCGACAGCCTGGAAACCGCACGCAAGGCGGCCATGGCTGCCATCGTCGAGTACGAGGACCTGGAGCCAGTACTCGATGTGGTCGACGCCTACCGCAAAAAGCATTTCGTGCTCGCCAGCCACACCCATCGCATCGGCGATTCGGCCAGCAAGCTGGCCAGCGCCCCGCGCCGCCTGCAGGGCACCCTGCATATCGGTGGCCAGGAACACTTCTACCTGGAAACCCAGATTTCCTCGGTGATGCCCACTGAAGACGGCGGCATGCTGGTCTACACCTCGACGCAGAACCCCACTGAAGTGCAGAAGCTGGTTGCCGAGGTGCTCGGCGTGCCGATGAACAAGATCGTCATCGACATGCGCCGCATGGGCGGCGGCTTCGGCGGCAAGGAAACCCAGGCAGCCGGCCCGGCGTGCCTGTGCGCAGTGATCGCGCACCTCACCGGCCGACCGACCAAAATGCGCCTGCCGCGCATGGAAGACATGAGCATGACCGGCAAGCGTCACCCCTTCTACGTGGAGTACGACGTCGGCTTCGATGACGACGGATTGCTGCACGGCATCGAGATGGACCTGGCCGGCAACTGCGGCTATTCGCCGGACCTGTCCGGCTCCATCGTCGACCGCGCCATGTTCCACTCGGACAACGCCTACTTCCTCGGCAACGCCACCATTAATGGTCATCGCTGCAAGACCAACACCGCCTCGAACACTGCCTACCGCGGCTTCGGCGGCCCGCAGGGCATGGTTGCCATCGAGGAAGTGATGGACGCCGTCGCGCGCAGCCTGGGCAAGGACCCGCTGGAAGTGCGCAAGCTCAACTACTACGGCAAGACCGAGCGCAACGTCACCCACTACCACCAGACCGTGGAGCACAACGTCATCCACGAGATGACCGCCGAGCTGGAGGAAAGCGCCGAGTACGCCAAGCGCCGCCGCGAAATCATCGATTTCAACCAGAAAAGTCCGGTGCTGAAGAAAGGCCTGGCTATGACTCCGGTGAAATTCGGCATCAGCTTCACCGCCACCTTCCTCAACCAGGCTGGCGCGCTGATCCATATCTACACCGACGGTTCGATCCACCTGAACCACGGCGGCACCGAGATGGGCCAGGGCCTCAACACCAAGGTGGCGCAGGTCGTCGCCGAGGTATTCCAGGTCGATATCGAGCGCATCCAGATCACCGCCACCAACACCGACAAGGTGCCCAATACCTCGCCGACCGCAGCCTCCAGCGGCGCCGACCTCAACGGCATGGCGGCGAAGAACGCGGCCGAGACCATCAAGCAGCGTCTGGTGGACTTCCTGGTGCGCGAGTACAAGGTCACCCCGGAGGACGTCGAATTCCGCAACGGGCAGGTGCGCGTGCGTGATCACTTCCTGTCGTTCGAAGAGATGATCCAGAAGGCCTACTTCGGCCAGGTCTCGCTGTCGTCGACCGGCTTCTACCGCACCCCGAAGATTTACTACGATCGCGACAAGGCAGCCGGCCGCCCCTTCTACTACTACGCCTACGGCGTGGCCTGCGTGGAAGTGCTGGTGGACACCCTGACCGGCGAATACCGCATGTTGCGCGGCGACATCCTGCATGACGTCGGCGACTCGCTGAACCCGGCCATCGACATCGGCCAGGTCGAAGGCGCCTTCGTCCAGGGCATGGGCTGGCTGACCACCGAAGAGCTGGTGTGGAACGCCAAGGGCAAGCTGATGACCTGCGGCCCGGCCAGCTACAAGATCCCGGCCATCGCCGACATGCCCATCGACCTGCGCGTGAAGCTGGTGGAAAACCGCAAGAATCCGGAAGACACCGTGTTCCACTCCAAGGCCGTGGGCGAGCCGCCCTTCATGCTCGGCATCGCCGCCTGGTGCGCGCTGAAGGACGCCGTGGCCAGCCTGGCGGACTACAAGGTGCAGCCGCAGATTGACGCCCCGGCCACCCCTGAGCGCGTGCTCTGGGGCGTGGAGCAGATGCGCAAGCTGAAACAAGCCAGAACAAGCGCCGTCGAAATGGAAACGGCCGGAGCGTAGGGTGGGCCGGGCGGCGCTCCGCTTCAGCCCACCAACATCAACGGGGAGTATTGGTGGGCTAAAGCCCACCCTACTTCCCCCCCCAAACCACGGTGTACAACAATGACAAAACACACCGAACCGAATAATCCACCCGCTCGCCCGACGCCGGAGCCGATTCTGGCCCCGTCGCCGAGCAACTGGCGCCTGCCGCGCCCGGGGCAGACCACGCCTTCCTGGAGGCTGAGCAAATGAGCTGGATCAGTGCCCTCGCCGAGCTGCTGGAAAAAGGTGAGCCCTGCGTGCTGGTGACCATCATCGAAGAACGCGGCTCGACGCCGCGTAATGCCGGTTCGAAGATGGTGGTCACCGCCGAACGCATCTTCGAGACCATCGGCGGCGGCCATCTGGAATACAAGGCCATGGAAATGGCGCGCGAGATGCTCGCCAGCCGTAGCCAGGACACTCGCCTGGAGCGTTTCTCCCTCGGCGCCAGCCTGGGCCAGTGCTGCGGCGGCGCCACCGTGCTGCTGTTCGAGCCCATGGGTCAGCCGCAGGCGCAGATCGCCGTGTTCGGCGCCGGCCACGTCGGCCGCGCGCTGGTACCGCTGCTCGCCAGCCTGCCGTGCAAGGTGCGCTGGATCGACTCGCGGGAAAACGAATTCCCCGAGCAGATACCGGCCGGCGCGGAGAAGATCGTCAACGATGAAGTGGTCGATGAAGTGGAGAACATGCCGCCCGGCAGCTATTACATCGTCATGACCCACAACCATCAGCTCGACCTTGAACTGACCGCGGCCATCCTCAAACGTGGCGACTTCGCCTACTACGGCCTGATCGGCTCGAAGACCAAGCGCGTCAAGTTCGAGCACCGCCTGCGCGAGCGCGGTTTCGCCGAGGACTCGATGGCGCGCATGCGCTGCCCGATGGGTCTGCCCGAGGTGAAGGGCAAGCTGCCGGTGGAAATCGCCGTGTCCATCGCCGGCGAAGTGATCGCCACCTACAACGCGACCTTCGGCCAAGAGGTGAAGAAAGGCGAGTCCAGCGTCGCCAAGCTGATGCCTAATTCGCGGCGCGCCCAGTAGGGTGCGCCGCGCGCACCAAGAACACCGTATTGCCTGTGGTGCGCACAGCGCACCCTACGCACTACCTGCCCCAATCGAGACGTAATAGATGACTACCAACACCAAAGCCTATCGCGCCGCCATCCTGCACAGCCTTGCCGACCCGGCCGTCGTCGGCGTCGAGCAGTCCTACCAGTATTTCGAGGACGGCATCCTGCTGATCGAGAACGGCAAGGTCGCCCAGGTCGGCGAAGCTTCCGAATTGCTACCGAAGCTGACCGGCGTCGAGATCCAGCAATACCGCGACGCGCTGATCACCCCCGGTTTCATCGACACCCATATCCACTACCCACAGACCGGCATGATCGCCTCCTACGGCGAGCAGTTGCTGGACTGGCTCAATACCTACACCTTCCCCACCGAGAAACAGTTCGAAGACAAGGCGCACGCCGCCGAGGTCGCGGACATTTTCCTCAAGGAACTGCTGCGTAACGGCACCACGACTGCGCTGGTGTTCGGCAGCGTGCATCCGCAATCGGTGGACGCCTTCTTCGAAGCGGCGCAGAAGCTCGACCTGCGCATGATCGCCGGCAAGGTGATGATGGATCGCAACGCCGCGGACTACCTGACCGATACCGCCGAATCCGGCTATGCCGAGAGCAAGGCGCTGATCGAGCGCTGGCATGGCAAGGGCCGCCTGCACTACGCCGTCACCCCCCGCTTCGCTCCCACCAGCACGCCGGAGCAACTGGATCTGGCCGGCAAGCTGTTCGGCGAGTATCCCGACCTGTACATGCACACCCATATCTCGGAGAACAAGGCCGAAGTGGCCTGGGTCAAGGAACTGTTCCCGGCACGCAAGGGCTATCTGGACGTCTACGACCACCACAAGCTGATCGGCCCGCGCGCGGTGTTCGCTCATGGCGTGCACCTGTGCGACGACGAGTGCAAGCGCCTGGCCGAGACCGGCTCGGCTGTCGCCTTCTGCCCGACCTCCAACCTGTTCCTGGGTAGCGGCCTGTTCGACCTGAACAAGCTGGAAGAACATGGCGTGCGCGTCGGTCTCGGCACCGACGTCGGTGCCGGCACCAGCTTCAGCCAGCTGCAATCACTGAACGAGGCGTACAAGATCATGCAGTTGCAGGGCAAGAAGCTTGATCCGTTCAAGTCGCTGTACCTGGCCACCCTAGGCGGCGCCAACGCGCTGTATCTGGACGACAAGCTGGGCAACTTCCTGCCAGGCAAGGACGCCGATTTCTTGGTGCTGGACTACAACGCCACGCCGCTGATCAGTTACCGCATGCAGCAGGCCAAGAGCCTGGAAGAACGCCTGTTCGCCCTGACCATGCTTGGCGATGACCGCACCGTGAAAGAGACCTTCGCCGCCGGTGTATCGGTGCACCAGCGCGATTGAAGACGACGATCTACGCACCTCGTAGAAGGGGATTTATCCGCGATCAGGCTGTAGGCATGCTTGAAAGCTTCGCGGCTGAAGCCGCTCCTACACAAACGTGCCCTGCCTCAGCCACATAGTCTCCCCAACCAAAAAGCCCCGAGGCGCGAGCATCGGGGCTTTCTTATTACACGCAGTCGGTCAGCGATTAGCAGCGCTGCGGCCGGTTTTCTTCTTGGTCTGAAGCAGGTGGGAGAACACTGCATGCAGGTCGTCGGAGGCGCTTTCCTCGTCCAGGTTCAGCTTGCTGTCGATGTGATCCATGTGATGCATCATCAGGTGCACCGCACGCTCGGCATCGCGCGCTTCAATAGCGTCGATCAGTTGATTGTGTTCGTCGTAGGAGCAATGCGAGCGGCTGCCGCTTTCGTACTGGGCGATGATCAGCGAGGTCTGCGACACCAGGCTGCGCTGGAAGCTTACCAGCGGCGCGTTGCGTGCAGCCTCGGCCAGCTTCAGGTGGAACTCGCCGGACAGGCGAATACCTGCGCCCCGGTCACCACGCGAGAAGCTGTCTTGTTCGTCCTTGACCATCTGCCGTAGCTCAGCCAGTTGCTCAGCGGTGGCGTGCTCGACGGCCAGCTCGGTGATGGCGCGCTCGACCAAACGACGCGCATAGAAGATCTGCCGCGCTTCTTCGACGCTCGGGCTGGCCACTACCGCACCGCGGTTCGGGCGCAGCAACACCACACCCTCGTGGGCCAAACGTGACAAGGCGCGACGAATGATGGTGCGACTGACGCCGAAGATCTCACCCAACGCCTCCTCGCTAAGCTTGGTGCCAGGCGCCAGGCGCTGTTCGAGAATGGCATCGAAGATGTGGGCATATACGACATCGTCCTGAGTCCCGCTGCGGCTGCTTTTGCCCACGCGCGGCTGCTTCTTTAGAGGCTGCAATTGATCGTTCATTCTGGCTCGCGTCAATGAGAGTCGGCGACACTGCGACTCTACTGTGTTCTACCCGGTAGCTGACAAGCTCCGAGCGAAAAAACATCAGAAAAAATTGAGGTAATTGTACACAAGTCACCCAGCCATCACACCACTCGTTGTACGACGTCGCAGCTGAGCATCGTCCGAACCTCAGCCATGGCTCAACCCAGAACAACAAATTTTTTCCTTATATACAGCCGCCCTCTCAGTTCATTAGTGGCTAAGGACCCGCTCAGGTCGCCACACCGACGCTCGATCGGTTACTGCCACCGATCACGCAATAAACATATCTTATTGTTTTATATGAATTTTATTTAAATACCCGAAAGGATTTTCGCCAAATCCGCTCGCTTCTCAATCCGCGCGATCGACTGGTGCGATTAATGAAAAACTAAAAACATTAATTGCATTTTTTGTATACAACATCATAATCGCGCCTGAGTAGCTTCTTGACCGATAGGTCAACAACTTAGCCAGGAAGCACCGTCGAAAACACCGCCTGCCTCAGAGAGCATTGTTCATGTGCAACGCTCTGGGCGGTACACAACAAGAGAGATGAGGAGTACCCGCTGTGGAAAGCGTCAAACAAGAACAACACGCGAATCAACTGGCAAGCAGTGGTCTGCTCGACCGTTTCTTCAAACTGACCGAGCACCGCACCACCATCAAGACTGAGCTGCTGGCCGGCCTGACGACCTTCGTCACCATGGCCTACATCATCTTCGTCAACCCCAACATCATGGCTACCGCGGGCATCGATCATGGCGCGGCCTTCGTCGCCACCTGCATCGGTGCGGCGCTGGGCTGCTTCCTCATGGGCCTGTACGCCAACTGGCCGGTCGGCCTGGCGCCGGGTATGGGCCTGAATGCCTTCTTCACCTACACCGTCGTCGGCGAGATGGGTTACAGCTGGGAGATCGCACTGGGCGCCGTATTCATCTCCGGCGTGCTGTTCATGATCATGAGCCTGTCGAAGATCCGCGAGTGGCTGCTCAACAGCATTCCGATGAGTCTGCGCTTCGCCATGGGTGCCGGGGTCGGCCTGTTCCTCGGCCTGATCGGTCTGAAGACTGCCGGCATCGTTGTCGACAGCCCAGCTACCCTGCTGACCATGGGCTCGTTCGGCAACCCATCGGCGCTGCTTGCCGCTGTGTGCTTCCTGCTGATCGCCGTGCTCAGCCACCGCAACGTGTTCGGCGCCATTCTCTTCAGCATGCTCGGCGTCACCGCCATCGGCTGGACCATGGGCCTGGTGGAGTACGGCGGCCTGGTGTCGATGCCGCCGAGCCTGGCGCCGACCTTCCTGGCCATGGACATTGCCGGCGCGTTCAACGTGGCGATGATCAGTGTGATCCTGGCCTTCCTGTTCGTGAACATGTTCGACACCGCCGGCACCCTGATGGGTGTGGCACACCGCGCCAACCTGGTTGACGAGGACGGCAAGATCCAGAACCTGTCCAAGGCGCTGAAAGCCGACTCCACTTCCAGCGTCGTCGGTGCCGTGGTTGGTTGCCCGCCGGTGACCAGCTATGTTGAGAGCGCCGCAGGCGTCGCCGCTGGCGGTCGCACCGGCCTGACCGCCATCACCGTCGGCTTCCTGTTCCTCGCCGCGATGTTCTTCGCCCCACTGGCCGGCATGATCCCCGCCTACGCCACCGCCGGCGCACTGATCTACGTGGCGATGCTGATGATGAGCGGCATGGCGCACATCGACTGGAAAGACCATACCGACACAATCCCGGCCATCGTCACCGTGGTGATGATGCCGTTGACCTTCTCCATCGCCAACGGCATCGCCCTGGGCTTTCTGACCTATGCCACGCTGAAGCTGCTGACCGGCCAGGCCAACAAGGTGTCGCTGAGCCTGTATGCCCTGTGCATCATCTTCATCGCCAAGTTCGCCTTCCTCTGACGGCTAACACCAGGCGCTGAACGCCACCCCGGGCGTCCGGCGCTGATGGATGAAACCGCCAGCTCAGCTATCGCGCCTTCAACGCCTGGGCCAACCGCCTGGCCTGGACGTTCAAAGCCGCGGCGTCGGCCATGACGACGTGGTCGCAGTGATGCTGGAGAACCGCCTGGAATTACTGACGCCCCTAGCTGCGCTGAGCAAGCTCGGTGTGATCAGCGCCCTAATCAACATCCCTTTTGAGCTACTGCTTGAACTCGAACTGCAGCTCGGCGCCTTCGATGGAATCCCAGTAGTCGTCCACTCGCTCGTTGCTGATCAGCCGACCGCTGATCTGGAACGGGCTCTGGACTTCGGGTTTCTCGCCAAACAGCGGCGGCAGCACCGGCGAGAGCTCCTCGCGGGTTTCGCTTTCCAGTGCCTGCTCGAACAGCTCCTGCGGCACGCTCAGATCCAGCGCCAGTTTCGAATCGGGCTCGGCAGGCTTGGGTTGTGGTGCCGCAGCAGGCTTGGGCTTCGCGGCAACAGGCGGTTTGGCAGGAGGCACGGGCTTGCTTTCGGCCACCTTGGCAGGCGGCGCAGGTTCGACAGGCTCGGGCTTGGCAACCTCGACAACGGGCGCAGGTTCAGGCGTGGCGACCACTGCGGGCTCAGGTGCAGGCTGCTGCGCAACAGGCTCAGGCTCACGCTCACAGGCGCTCAGCCAACCCAGGCACAGCAATAGAAGAATGGACTTACGCATCATGGGACAAGGATAGCTCGATCAGTAACGCGCCCATGCTCCTCCGCCTGGGCGCGCCTGACAAGCCGACTTACATGACTTTTACTTAGGGGGCTCAGCGGCCAGGTGCGCGAGCTCGGCCTCGATATCCAGTTGCGGATAATCGGCCTTGAGCTGCTCCAGCAGACGCTGCGCCTCCTCCTGCTTATTGGCCTTGTGCAGCTCCAGCAGACGCAGCAACGCCTCGCGTGGTTCGCTCTGGATCACCAGTTCTGCCATCGGAGCAATTGCCGCAGCTGAACTGACCATCGGCGCATCTGCCATCGCGGCGGCTGGCGCCGAGCGTGCCATGGCCTCTGTCCTCATCCGCTCCTGGGGTACGGCCATACGCTCCACCGACTCGTTCTCGGCAGCACGCTTGGCCGCCATCGGTGCCGGGGCTGGTGCAGCGGGGCTCATGGCCACGCTGGGCGGCACGGCATCAAAGGCATCTGGCGTCTGCTCCAGGGTGCGCCAAGTCAGGCTGACGCCAATCCCGACACAGGCCAACCCGGCCAGGGCCACCGACCAGCGCTGGCGGCCACTGCCAAACAACCATTGATGCAGGCGCTGCACCCAGCCAGATTCAGGCTTGTCGGCCTGACGCGCTTCTCGAGCAGCCGCACTGGCCGCCGCCAGAATGCGCGCATCCAGCTCGGCCGAAGGTTCGCCGCTGCCATGGGCACGAAAATGCGCCAGCAACGCCTGTTCGTGGTCCAGAGGTTCTCGTTCATGGTTCATACGGACAACTCCTCGGTGGCCAACAGCCGGCGCAGTTTCTGCAAGGCATAGCGCAGACGGCTCTTGACCGTCTCGGCCGGCGTGCCGGTCAACTCGGCAATTTCGTTCAGTTCCAGATCGCCATGGGCGCGCAGCAGGAACACTTCGCGCTGGTCTTCCGGCAGGTCGGCCAACGCCGCCTGCAGTCGCTCGCTATCGCGGCTCAAGCTCCACTGCTGCTCAGGGCTTGGCTGCGGATCGGCCTGGGCATGCTGGCCTTCATCGTATTCGTCATGTCCAGCCTGATGACGGCCCGTCTTGCGCCAGTGATCGATCAAGCGGTTGCGGGCGATCTGGTACAGCCAGGTCTTGAACAGCACCGACTCGCGCTGCTCACTCTGGCTACGCACCAGGCTCATCCAGGTTTCCTGAAAAACCTCCTCGGCCAGTGCGTGATCGCCACACAGACCGAGCAGAAAGCGGAACAGGCCCAGCCGATGGCGCTGGTATAGTTCGTTGAAGGCCGCGGCATCGCCGCGGCGATAACGCCGCAGCAAGGCGGCGTCGTCATCCATGAGGGGTGCGTTCACTGCTGAACTCTTGCTGGGGTGGAGCTGGAAGTGTGCAGGCTCTGGGCAATTTCGGCCAGTTGGATGAACTCGCCACGCAGGCCGAAGCGATCCTCACCCTTGGCCGAGCGCGCCAGCGCGATGCTCTGCGCCAGATTGAAGTCGCCCGTGTAGCGCCCGTCCTTGAGCTGCTGGGCGAATGCGGCTACCGCAGCGGCGAAGCGCAGGTCCTCGCTGGCAGCCGCAACCGGCTTGGTCTCGCCGCGAGCGATAGGCCGCTCCAGCAGCCGGCTGGATGCTTCCCCCGGCGCCTTGTAGCGAATCCGCAACCAGGCCAGTTCGCCGCTCTTGCTCGCGGGCTGGGCACTGGCCTGATAACGTAGCGGCTCCAGCCAGCCTTTGCTGCCCGCCGGGACGATCTCGTACAGCGCGGTGACGGTATGCCCAGCGCCGATATCCCCGGCATCGACCTTGTCGTTGCTGAAATCCTCGCGCTTGAGCGCACGGTTTTCGTAGCCCAGCAGGCGGTACTCGCTGACTTCGCTCGGGTTGAATTCCAGTTGCAACTTCACGTCGCTGGCCACCGTGGCGAGGGTCGACGCCAGCTGATCCACCAGTACCTTGCGCGCCTCGCGCAAATTATCGATGTAGGCGTAATTACCGTTGCCAGCATCGGCCAGCTGCTCCATCAGACGCTCGTTGTAGTTGTCCACGCCAAAACCCAGGGTGGTCAACGAGACGCCGCTCTTGCGCTTGTCGGCAGCCAGGCGCTTGAGGCTGTCGAAATCGCTGATACCGACGTTGAAGTCACCATCGGTGGCCAGCAGGATGCGATTGATGCCGCCATCAATCATATGTTTGCTCGCCTGCTGGTAAGCCAACTGAATGCCTGACTCGCCTGCCGTCGAACCGCCAGCGTTGAGTTGATCGATCGCCGCCCGAATCTTCGCCTTGTCGCTGCCGGGCGCGGAGTCCAACACCACCTTGCTGTCACCGGCATAGGTGACCAGCGAGACGCGATCCTGCGGGCGCAACTGATCGACCAGCAATTTCAGCGTGCCCTGCACCATCGGCAGCCCTTCGCGGCGATGCATCGAGCCTGACACGTCGACCAGGAACACCAGATTGGCTGGTGGTAGTTCGTCCACACTGCGATCCGACGCCTTGATGGCGATACGCAGCAGGCGCGTCTGCGGGTTCCACGGCGTCACCGCCAGCTCGGTGCTGACGCCAAAAGGTACGTCACCCTGCGGCAACGGATAGGCATAGGGGAAGTAGTTGACCAGCTCCTCCAGGCGCACAGCGTCCTTCGGCGGCAGTTGCCCGCCGTTGAGGAAGCGCCGCACGTTGGCGTAGCTACCGGTATCGACGTCGATGCTGAAGGTGGATACCGGGGTCTCGGCAACCGCGAACACCGGATTATCGGCATAGGCCTGGTATTGCTCGCGTGACTCATCGCGGTAGCCCGGTGGCAGGACATCGGCGATGGGCGACGGCGCGTAAGCCGGGGTCGACATGCGTTTCTGGCTGGCTGCGGCAGGCATCTCGGCTGCTACGGGCGCAGCCAGACGTTCACGGACGAGTGTCGCCGCCGGTTCCGAGTTGGCCTGAGCTTCCGGCTCCGGGCCAGAGGCGCTGCAGGCGGCAAGCAGTAGCAAAGTTCCCGCGGAAAAACCGACGGCGAATGGACGAACGAGCAACGAGGAATAAACGGACATGGTGCACCTCCTGAGCAATGGCACGAGACCTTCGCTCAGGTAGACGCAGCCCTTCGATGAATCGGGTTAAAACGAGACGGACTTTTTAATCCTCCCAGGAACCGCCCGCTTCCTGGCACAGCTGCGTGGCCAGCATGCCCAGGGTCATCAACGCCCTCTCCGCCTCGCGATTCCACGGGATGCCGCAGTTAAGGCGTACGCAATGGTTGAACTGCTCGGTGTTGCTGAAGATCAGTCCCGGTGCGATGGAAATGCCCTGCTGCAGCGCGCGCACGTGCAGATCCTTGGTGTTGACCCGCGCCGGCAGGCTGACCCAGAGAATGAAGCCGCCCTTGGGCCGGGTCATCTGCGTACCGACCGGGAAATACTGCTGCACCGCCAGTTGGAAGGCGCTGAGGTTCTTGCGGTACTCCTGACGGATATGCCGCAGGTGACGGTCGTACCCGCCATTCTCCAGGTAGGCCGCTACAGCCATCTGGGTGACGCTGCACGCCGAATGGGTGGAGAAGGTCTGCAGCCGCTGGATCTCGTCCTGATACTTGCCAGCGACTATCCAGCCGATGCGCACACCGGGCGACAGCGTCTTGGAGAAGCTCGAGCAATAAATCACCCGGCTGTCGCGATCATGGGACTTGAGCGCCTTGGTCGGGCCCTGTTCGAACATCAGCTCGCCGTAAATATCGTCCTCGACGATCTGGAAATCGTAATCGCCAGCCAGGCGCAACAACTGACGCTGACGCTCCTCAGGAATGGTACCGCCGAGCGGGTTGGACAGCCGTGCAGTCAGCACCAGCGCCTTGATCGGCCACTGGTTGGCCGCCAGCTGCAGCGCTTCGAGGCTGATGCCGGTGGTGGGGTCGCACGGGATCTCGATGACCTTGAGCCCCAGCAGATCTGCCAGTTGCAGCAAGCCGTAGTAGGTCGGCGACTCCACCGCGATCAGATCGCCCGGCTTGGTCAGCACGCGCAGGCTCATCTGCAGCGCATCGACGCAGCCATGGGTAATCACCACCTCGGACGGGTCGACCACCACGCCGGCATCGCGCATGCGGATCGCCACCTGGCGGCGTAGCGGTTCGAAGCCGGGGCTGAACATGTAGCTGAAGGCACGCGGACTGTGAAAGCGCGTGACCTTCGCCAGTTGCTGGTGCAGCGCACGCACCGGCAAGTAGTCGACATGCGGCACCGCGGCGCCCAGCGGGAATACGCCCTCGCGACGCGACTCGGTAAGCACCTGATTGATGATGCTGGCACGGGTGACCAGGCCTGGCCGCTCGACCTTGGCGATATCCGGCGTCGGCGCAGTCAGTGCGGGCGTCTGGTGCACGTAGAAACCGGACTGTGGCCGTGCGCGGATCAGGCCCTGATCCTCGAGATTGGCGTACGCCTGCAACACCGTGGCGTGGCTGACATTGAGCTGGGCGCTCATCTTGCGCACCGAGGGCACGCGCTCCCCCGGCTGGTAGACGCCACGACGAATATCCTCGGCCAACTGCTGAGCGATGCGTTGGTAGAGCAACAGATTGCTCATGGCAATATCCTTCATATCACTGGAGCATAACAGTAACCTATTGCTACACAATTGTACCGGCACAGATGAAAACACTTTCCACAAGCAGCTCTGTGCCAACTGTCTGTATGCGTAAAAACCGTATCTCTACCCGATTCAAGGCATAAAAAACCCCGGACGATGCCGGGGCTTTTTGACTGCTGACCTTCAGCGCTCGGCGCCGAGCTGACCTCGCTCGTCGGAGAAGACAATCTCCACTCGCCGATTCTGTGCCCGACCACGGGCAGAGGCATTTTCCGCAACGGGGAAGTCGACCCCGTAACCAGCGACCTGAATCCGCTTGGCATCCACGCCCAGGTCGACCAGCAGGTCGGCCACGGCCTGCGCCCGCGCGCGGGACAGCTCGAGATTCTCGGCAGCGTCGCCGGTGTTGTCGGTATAGCCCTCTATACGCACGCGGCGCTGCGGGTTGATCTGCAGGAATTGCACGAGCTTGAGCACCGTGCGGTTGGCCGCCGGCTGCAGATCAGCGCGGCCAGCGTCGAACAGCATGTCACCGAGGGTCATCACCAGGCCTCGCTCGGTCTCGCTGGTGGCAAGGCTGACCATCTGCTCTTCCAACCAACCGTTGTGCTGCTGCACGCTCATCAGCTTGGCCTCGCGCAACGTCAGTTGCAGGCGCTGGCGCTCCAGCTCGAGCTTGGCCGCCCGCTCCTGATTGAGGCTGATATCGCTGTGCTGGCGGGCGATCGCGGCATAACGCTGACTGAGGTAAGCGTAATGACGAACATCGTCACCACTGCCCCAGTAGCTGGACAGGCGCTCGGCACGGCCCAGTGATTCGCCGGCGCGAATCACGTCTTTAGGTGCAGCACGCAGCACGCTGGGATCTTCCTTCACTGCCTGGAAGCTCAGACGCGCCTCTTCCAGCGCTTGCTCACTCGCCATCTGGTTGGTCGCGCAACCACCGAGCAAAGTAACGACCAGCGCCAGACTGCCCAGATAACCATACGCCCTCATCACATGGCTCCCAGTTGCTGACGCAGACGGCCGATGCGCTGATTGAGTTCATTCAGCTGTTCCCGTCCTTTACCGTTGAGGTGCTCAGCCTCGGCCAGGCGCGCATCAAGCTCGGCCTGTTCGGCGAGCTGGCGCGCCTGCTTGTTCTCATCGTCCTGCATGGCGGCCTGGGCCTGCGCGAACTTGTCCTCAGCCTGGCGCAGCGACTCCGATTGCTCGCTGACCACACCTAGGGACTTGATCTGCGCCAACGCCTGTTCGGTCAGACGCAGTTGTTCGACGGGCGCAGGATCGCTCGCGCAGGCCGTCAGGCCCAGCGCCAGCAGCAAGGGAAGGGTTCGATTGATCACGAGATTTTCCTACTGAGTGACGTCGCCAACCGGGTCGGGCTGCATCTGCTGCGCCTTCCAAAGCTCTAGATTGCTTTGCAGGAACTGCTCAGGCAGGCCGGCGGCGACCATTTCTGTCATTTTCCGCGCCAGCTGGCCACGCAGCCAGGGCTCGTTGCACGCCGAATTGTGCGACAAGGTAAGGTAGAGGCCTTCGCTGGAAATCGGCGGATCCAGTACCTCCAGGTCATCGTCCATACCCAGCGTCTCGGCGAGCGCGAGGCCGGGGTAGCGCTCGTAGAGCACGTAGTCGGTGCGGCCGAGCAGCAGTTTCTGGAAAGCCTGCGTCAGGCTGGAGACACCCTCCAGCTTCAGGTTTTGCTTGGCGAAGGCGTCGAACTGCTGGCCGAAGCTATTGCCCACCAAGGTGTCGCCGGTATGCCCTTGCAGGTCGATCCAGCTGCCGTAGGGAAAGGCCTCTCCCTTGCGCACCCAGACCACACTCGGCGTGAAGAAGAATGCCGGGTGCACGTAATCCATGTTCTCCAGACGCGGTAGCGTCAGAAACGCCCCTGCCAGCAGGTCGACACGGCCGGTACGCACTTCGTCCTGCGCGCGCGACCAAGGCCCGGTGTAGATCACATCGACCACCACGCCCAGTTCCTTGGCCAGATGCTTGAGCAGGTCGGCATTGGCGCCGATCAGCTGCTGCGGATTCTGCGGGTCACGCCAGAGATAAGGGGGATACTCCGGGTTGCCGGTCGCCACCAGGCGCTCGCACTTACCGGCAGCCAGAGCAGAGGCTGGCATCAGAGCCAGGGCGCACCACAGCAACAGCGACTTAAACAGACAACGCTCTGGCATTGGCTACTCTCGGTTTATGCGTTGATCGGTGGGATGGTCTTGGCACCCCGGCATCCTCGGTGTTCATGCTAGCTTAATGGCGCCGCCATAATAATTCGCGATAAGGACGCGCCATGAAAAAACTGCTGTTCGCACTGCTGCTTCTGCTATCAGGCAGCGCCGCCACGCTGTATTTCGTTCCAGCGACTCAACTGGCCAGCCTGCGCCTGATAGAACAGTACCGTGCCGGGCTCAGTCACGAGCAACTATCTGTCCACAATCTTAACATCCATTATTACCGGGGAGGACCGGCAAACGGCGAAACCCTGGTACTGCTCCACGGGTTCGCTGCAGACAAGGATAACTGGCTGCGTTTTTCCCGCCACCTGACTCAGGACTATCGCGTCATCGCACTGGACCTGCCCGGCTTCGGCGACAGCGATCTGCCGCCAGGCAGCTACGACGTCGGCACTCAGGCCGAGCGCCTGGCGGATATCCTCGATGAGCTGGGCGTCCAGCAGGCGCACGTGCTGGGCAACTCGATGGGCGGACAGATTGCCGCCCTCTTCGCCGCGCGCTACCCGGAACGCGTCCGCTCGCTGGCACTGCTCGCCAATGCCGGAATCGACAGCCCCCACAAGAGCGAACTGTATCAGTTGCTGACCAGTGGCTCGCCCAACCCGCTGGTGGTCAAACAGCCGCAGGATTTCGACAAGCTGCTGCATTTCGTCTTCGTCGAACCGCCCTACCTGCCGGAATCGCTCAAACGCTATCTGGGCGAACGCGCCATGGCCAAGGCCACGCATTACGACCAGGTATTCAAGCAACTCGTGGAGCGCCCAGTGCCGCTGGCACCCGAGCTGTCCAAGATTCAGGCGCCGACCCTGCTGCTCTGGGGCAGACAGGACCGCGTGCTGGATGTCTCCAGCATCGAGGTCATGCAACCCCTGCTGAACAAACCCAGTGTGGTGATCATGGATAACGTCGGCCACGCGCCCATGCTTGAACGCCCTGAAGAAAGCGCCCTTCTCTACCGAGGCTTTCTCGAAGGCCTGAAATGATGGTCAGGCGCTGATCGCGAGCAACGCGCAGGCAATAAAAAACCCGCTCAGCAGAGCGGGTTTTTTCGTTGCGGGAAAAGCGGTTTAGACCGACTTCTCCAGCTCCGGTACGGCTTCGAACAGGTCGGCAACCAGACCGTAGTCGGCGACCTGGAAGATCGGCGCCTCTTCGTCCTTGTTGATCGCGACGATCACCTTGGAGTCCTTCATACCGGCCAGGTGCTGGATCGCGCCGGAGATGCCGACGGCGATGTACAGCTGCGGCGCAACGATCTTACCGGTCTGACCAACCTGCATGTCGTTCGGGACGAAACCGGCATCGACCGCAGCGCGGGAAGCGCCGACTGCAGCACCCAGCTTGTCAGCCAGGGAGTACAGGTGCTTGAAGTTGTCGCCATTGCCCATACCACGGCCGCCGGATACGACGATCTTGGCAGCGGTCAGTTCCGGACGGTCGGACTTGGCCAGCTCTTCGCCAACGAAGGCAGACTTGCCGGCATCGGTCGGACCGGAAACGGCTTCAACAGCAGCGGAGCCACCTTCGGCAGCAGCGGCATCGAAACCGGTGCTACGTACGGTGATCACCTTGATGGCAGCCGAGGACTGCACGGTCGCGATGGCGTTACCGGCATAGATCGGGCGCTTGAAGGTGTCTGCGCTTTCAACGGCGATGATCTCGGAGATCTGATCGACGTCCAGTGCAGCAGCGACGCGCGGCAGGATGTTCTTGCCGTTGCTGGTGGCGGCAGCCAGGATGTGGCTGTAGCCCTTGCCCAGCTCGGCTACCAGCGGAGCAACGTTCTCCGGCAGCTGGTTGGCATAAGCAGCGTTGTCGGCAACCAGGACCTTGGCCACGCCAGCGATCTTGGCAGCGGCTTCGGCAGCAGCGCCAGCGTTGGCGCCGGCTACCAGCACATGGATGTCGCCACCGATCTTCTGCGCAGCGGCAACGGTGTTCAGGGTAGCGGCAGCCAGAGCGGCATTGGTGTGTTCAGCGATAACCAGGATAGTCATTTAGATTACCTTCGCCTCGTTCTTAAGTTTCTCGACCAGTTCAGCCACGGACTTGACCTTGATGCCAGCGCTGCGAGCAGCCGGCGCTTCGACTTTCAGGGTCTTGACGGTGGAGGCGGTGGAAACGCCCAGAGCGTCCGGGGTAACGGTTTCCAGCGGCTTCTTCTTGGCCTTCATGATGTTCGGCAGCGACGCGTAGCGCGGCTCGTTCAGACGCAGGTCGGTGGTGACGATCGCCGGCAGGTTCAGAGCAACGGTCTGCAGACCGCCATCGATCTCACGGGTGACGTTGACCTTGTCGCCAGCCACTTCGACCTTGGAGGCGAAGGTGCCTTGGCCGAAGCCAGTCAGGGCGCCCAGCATCTGGCCGGTCTGGTTGTTGTCGCTGTCGATGGCCTGCTTGCCCATGATCACCAGTTGCGGCTGCTCCTTGTCGACCACTGCCTTGAGCAGCTTGGCCACGGCCAGGGAGTTCAGCTCGTCATTGGATTCGACCAGAATAGCGCGGTCGGCACCTAGAGCCAGCGCGGTGCGCAGCTGTTCCTGAGCGGTAGCCGGGCCGATGGAGACGACGACGATTTCGCTCGCCACGCCTTTCTCCTTCAGACGTACGGCTTCTTCCACGGCGATTTCGCAGAAGGGGTTCATGGACATCTTGACGTTGGCGAGGTCGACGCCGCTGTTGTCCGCCTTGACGCGAACCTTGACGTTGTAGTCAACCACTCGTTTGACAGCTACAAGAACCTTCATGGATTCCTCGTTACTCTCCGGTGAATAAGAATCTCGCCAAGGCGAGCCTGGTCAGCGATATAAATTGGCAGGAGCCAACCTTTTAGCAGGCCGTTGAAAAACGTAGGCGAGGCAGCCAGTGCAAGGCAAAAACAGCAGAAAAAGCGCAGTTTACGTCTTGTAAATGAGCATTTTAAGGCTGTTTTTAACGCAGCAATGGCAACGCAGGTAGTTTTTCAACGGCCTGTTAGCCCAGACGGCGAGCGCAAAACCGCCCGTATCTTGACCCCACGGCCTGGCCTGGTCAATACAGCGAACTGGCCGGTCATCCGCGATGTAGTACGATTCTAACAGGCCTACAGAAAATTCAAACAAACGTTTGTATTGGCCCGCAGAGAGGGTGTAGATATAATGCCCACGCCGCGGTTAGGGGGTGAGCCGTGCCCTCCAATATAAAACATCGAAGAGCCTTGAGTAGGAGATAGCCTGTGGAACGCGAATTTATGGAGTTCGACGTCGTCATCGTCGGCGCCGGCCCGTCCGGACTGTCCGCCGCCTGCCGACTGAAGCAGAAAGCCGCTGAAGCGGGTCAAGAGATCAGCGTCTGCGTGGTCGAGAAAGGCTCCGAAGTTGGCGCTCATATCCTCTCCGGTGCAGTGTTCGAACCGCGCGCCCTCAATGAACTCTTCCCCGACTGGAAAGAGCTCGGCGCCCCGCTGAACACCCCGGTCAAGCGCGATGACATCTATCTGCTGCGCGACGCCGACAAGGCTACCCGAATTCCAGACTTCTTTGTGCCGAAAACCATGCACAACGAAGGCAATTACATTATTTCCCTAGGCAACCTGTGCCGCTGGCTGGCTCAGCAGGCCGAGAACCTGGGTGTGGAGATTTACCCGGGCTTCGCCGCTCAGGAAGCGCTGATCGACGAAAACGGCGTGGTACGCGGCATCGTCACCGGTGATCTGGGCGTCGATCGCGAAGGCAATCCGAAGGAAGGCTATTACACCCCTGGCATGGAACTGCGTGCCAAGTACACCCTGTTCGCCGAAGGCTGCCGTGGCCACATCGGCAAGCAGTTGATCAAGAAGTACAACCTCGACAGCGAAGCCGATGCTCAGCATTACGGCATCGGCATCAAGGAAATCTGGGATATCGACCCGGCCAAGCATGACCAGGGCCTGGTGGTACACACTGCTGGTTGGCCGATGGACATCATGGGCACCGAGAACACCGGCGGCTCCTTCCTCTATCACCTGGAGAACAACCAGGTCGTAGTGGGCCTGATCATCGACCTGTCCTACGCCAACCCGCACCTGTCGCCGTTCGACGAATTCCAGCGCTACAAGCACCACCCGGTGATTGCCCAGTACCTGGAAGGCGGCAAACGTGTCGCCTATGGCGCACGCGCCATCGCCAAGGGCGGCCTGAACTCGCTGCCGAAGATGGTCTTCCCGGGTGGCGCCCTGATCGGCTGCGACCTCGGCACGCTGAACTTCGCCAAGATCAAGGGCAGTCACACCGCGATGAAATCCGGCATGCTCGCCGCCGACGCCATCACCGAAGCTCTGGCCGCAGGCCGTGAGGGCGGTGACGAGCTGAACAACTACGTCGATGGTTTCAAAGCCAGCTGGCTGTACGACGAGCTGTTCCGCAGCCGTAACTTCGGCGCAGCCATCCACAAGTACGGCGCCATCGTTGGCGGCGGCATCAACTGGCTGGATCAGAACATCTTCGGCGGCAAGATCCCCTTCACACTGCACGACAACAAGCCGGATTACGCCTGCCTGAAGCCGGCCGCAGAGAGCAAGAAGATCGCCTACCCGAAACCGGACGGCAAACTCAGCTTCGACAAACTTAGCTCGGTGTTCCTCTCCAACACCAACCACGAAGAAGAGCAGCCCTGCCACCTGAAGCTCACTGACCCGAGCATTCCGCTGGCGAAGAACCTGCCGCTGTACGACGAACCGGCGCAGCGTTACTGCCCGGCCGGCGTGTACGAAGTGGTGACGCAGGAAGACGGCGAGAAGAAGTTCCAGATCAACGCGCAGAACTGCGTGCACTGCAAGACCTGCGACATCAAGGACCCGGCCCAGAACATCACCTGGGTTGCACCGGAAGGTACTGGTGGCCCGAATTACCCCAACATGTAATTCGGCCACACATGCAAAAGGCTCCTTCGGGAGCCTTTTGCATTTCTATCGAGTCCGTAGGGACTAGCGCAGCTCGCGAAGCGCCTGCAACACTGCATTTCGCGAGCAGAACTCGCTCCTACCAATCAGTCTTGGTAGATCATCTTGCGGCTCATCCCGCCATCGATGACGAATTCCTGCCCGGTGACGAAACTGGCCGCATCGGAGAGCAGCCAGGCGACCTGCGCCGCGACATCCTCTACCGTGCCGACACGGCCGACCGGATGCTGCGCATGATCGAACACCGATAGTGGTTCCAGGCGTTGCTGCGACGGGTCACGAGCGTCGATCCAGCCAGGGCTGACGCAGTTGACTCTCACCTCTGGTCCCAGGCTGATCGACAGCGCATGCGTGAGCGCAACGAGGCCGCCCTTGCTAGCAGCGTAGGCTTCGCAATCGGCTTCGGACTGGCTGGCACGGGTCGAGGCGATATTGACGATGGCGCCGCGATGCCCACGCAGATAAGGCGCGCAGTGCTTGGCCAGCAGCATGGCACCGGTCAGGTTGACCGCCAGCGTACGATTCCAGCGCTTGAGATCGAGCGACTCCAGCGGCGGGGTGTGCGGATCGGAGACAGCTGCATTGCACACCAGTGCATCGAGGCGGCCGAACTGGCCGAGTATCTCGGCAACGCCGACACTGACCTGATCTTCCTTGGCTACGTCCATGGCGACGAACCAGGCATTGTTACCCAGCACACGCGCTACCTTGGAGCCCCGCTCACGGTCTACGTCGGCCAGCACCACCTGCCAGCCCTCGGTGATCAGCCAGGCGCTGATGCCTAAGCCAATACCGCGCGCGGCTCCGGTGACCAACGCGACACGCCCATTGTTGGGCGTGTCATTCGTGCCCCACTCCAACATGCTCAGAGTGCGGCCAGGCCGCGCGCCAGGTCTGCCTTGAGGTCTTCCAGCTCTTCCAGGCCCACTGCAACGCGAATCAGGCTGTCGCGGATGCCAGCATTGGCGCGCTCCTGTGGCGTCAGCCGACCGTGCGAAGTGGTTGCCGGGTGGGCGATGGTGGTCTTGGTGTCGCCAAGGTTGGTGGTGATCGAAATGACGCGAGTGCCATCGATCACTTTCCATGCGGCATCACGGCCGCCCTTGACCTCGAAACTGACCACCGCGCCAAAGGCGCTCTGCTGCTTCTTCGCCAGCTCGTGCTGCGGATGGCTGGGCAGGCCAGCGTAGTACACACGCTCGACCTGCGGCTGCTGTTCCAGCCAAAGCGCCAACTGCAGGGCACTCTCGCTCTGCGCGCGCATACGGATACGCAGCGTCTCCAGGCCCTTGACGAACATCCAGGCGTTGAACGGGCTAAGGGTCGGCCCGGCGGTACGCAGGAAACCCACCACTTCCTTCATCTGCTCACTGCGACCGGCAACCACACCACCCAGACCGCGCCCCTGGCCGTCGATGTACTTGGTCGCCGAATGCATGACGATGTCGGCGCCAAGTTTCAGCGGCTGCTGCAGGGCCGGCGTGCAGAAACAGTTGTCCACTGCCAGCAGCGCGCCGCGAGCATGGGCGATCTCGGCCAGTGCGGCGATATCCACCAGTTCGGCCAGCGGGTTGGAAGGCGACTCGACGAACAACAGCTTGGTATTGGGCTTGAACGCGCCCTGCCAGGCATCCAGATCCGCCAGCGGAACGTAATCCACCTCGATGCCAAAGCGCTTGAGGTACTTCTCGAACAGGCTGATGGTCGAACCGAATACGCTGCGTGACACCAACACATGGTCACCGCCACTGCACAGGCTCATGACGATGGCGAGGATCGCAGACATGCCGGAGGCAGTGGCCACCGCCTGCTCGGCGCCTTCCAGTGCGGCAATGCGCTCCTCGAAGGTGCGCACGGTAGGGTTGGTATAGCGCGAATAGACGTTGCCCGGCACTTCGCCAGCAAAACGCGCGGCAGCATCGGCAGCGGTACGAAACACGTAACTGGAGGTCAGATACAACGCTTCGCCATGCTCACCCTCAGGCGAGCGGTGCTGACCCGCACGCACGGCCAGGGTGTCGAAGCCTACGCCATCCAGGTCACTGTCCAGCCTGCCGGCTTCCCATTCCAGAGTCATATCGCTACCTCACAAAAAGTAGCCCGGATGCAATCCGGGCTACGGACCGGGCAGGACCGCTGCCCTGCCCGCTCGCATCAGTTGTTATACAGATCGATGATCGCGCTGACTGCCTGCGACTTGACCTTGCTGGCATCGTTGCGCGCCTGCTCGATCTTATCCAGGTAGGCCTCATCGACGTCGCCAGTGACGTACTTGCCGTCAAATACCGCGCAGTCGAAGTTGTCGATCTTGATTTTCTTGCTGCCACTGACGGCCTCGATCAGATCCGGCAGATCCTGATAGATCAGCCAGTCGGCACCGATCAGCTCGCAGACTTCCTCGGTGGTACGACCATGGGCAATCAGCTCATGGGCGCTGGGCATGTCGATACCGTAGACGTTCGGATAGCGCACGGCAGGTGCTGCCGAGCAGAAGTAGACATTCTTCGCTCCGGCCTCGCGGGCCATCTGAATGATCTGCTTGCAGGTCGTGCCACGCAC
Source organism: Pseudomonas sediminis (assembly GCF_039555755.1). Classification (NCBI taxonomy): domain Bacteria; kingdom Pseudomonadati; phylum Pseudomonadota; class Gammaproteobacteria; order Pseudomonadales; family Pseudomonadaceae; genus Pseudomonas; species Pseudomonas sediminis. The sequence goes on along the minus strand of NZ_CP154631.1, from coordinate 3,742,277 downwards.
GATGGAGTCGTCCACCAGCATCACGTTCTTGCCGCGGAACTCCAGCTCGATGGCGTTGAGTTTCTGCCGCACGGATTTCTTGCGTGCCGCCTGGCCCGGCATGATGAAGGTACGGCCGATGTAGCGGTTCTTGACGAAACCTTCGCGGAATTTCACGCCCAGGTGATTAGCCAGCTCCAGCGCCGCTGTACGGCTGGTGTCGGGAATCGGGATGACCACGTCGATGTCATGCTCTGGACGCTCGCGCAGGATCTTGTCAGCCAGCTTCTCGCCCATGCGCAGACGCGCCTTGTACACCGAGATACCATCCATGATCGAGTCCGGGCGCGCCAGGTAAACGTGCTCGAAGATGCAGGGCGCGTACTGCGGGTTTGCCGCGCACTGGCGGGTGAACAACTTGCCCTCTTCAGTGATGTACACAGCCTCGCCCGGCGCCAGGTCGCGGATCAGGGTGAAGCCCAGCACGTCCAGCGATACGCTCTCGGAGGCGATCATGTACTCGACGCCTTCGTCGGTATGACGCTGGCCAAACACGATCGGGCGAATGCCGTTGGGGTCACGGAAGCCGACGATGCCATAGCCAGTGATCATTGCCACCACGGCGTAACCGCCCAGGCAGCGCTCGTGCACGTGGGTAACGGCAGCGAACACGTCTTCCTCGGTGGGCTGCAGCTTGCCGCGCTGGGCCAGTTCGTGGGCGAACACGTTGAGCAGCACTTCCGAGTCGGAATTGGTGTTCACGTGGCGCAGATCGGACTCGTAGATTTCCTTGGCCAACTGCTCGACGTTGGTCAGGTTGCCGTTATGCGCCAAGGTGATGCCGTACGGCGAGTTGACGTAGAACGGCTGAGCCTCGGCCGAGCTAGAGCTGCCAGCGGTCGGGTAGCGCACATGGCCGATACCCATATGGCCGACCAGGCGCTGCATGTGGCGCTGCTGGAACACGTCACGCACCAGGCCATTGTCCTTGCGCAGGAACAGGCGGCCATCATGGCTGGTGACAATACCGGCAGCATCCTGGCCGCGGTGCTGGAGGACGGTGAGCCCGTCATACAGCGCCTGATTGACGTTCGATTTACCGACGATACCGACGATGCCACACATGTGCCACGACCCCTGCTAGATAGTTCAGGCTAATTCAGCGACCGATGCAGCGGTTACTCCGCAGCGGCCACTCTTTTAAAGCAGATCAGCTGGGTGAGCCGATCCACCGGTAAACCACTGATCGGACCACCCCAGAATGAGGTTCTTCGACCAGTCGGCGACCATCAGAAAATGCGGCACCAGTTGCGACTGTTGCCACCACGTATCCTGCTCCACTGGCGCCAGGCTGATCAGCCCGACCAGCAGTACCACCAACAAACCACCACGCGCGGCGCCGAAAACCATACCGAGAAAACGGTCGGTACCGGACAGGCCTGTCACGCGGATCAGCTCGCCAATGAGGAAATTGACCAAAGCACCCACCAGCAAGGTGGCGATGAAGAGAATGGCACAGGCCGCGATGACCCGCGCAGAAGGCGTTTCGATAAATTCGACGAGATGCTGAGCCAGTGCGCCACCGAACATCCAGGCGACCACACCTGCAATGATCCAGGTCAGCAGCGACAAGGCTTCCTTGACGAAACCGCGCTTGAGACTGATCAAACTAGAGATGGCGATGACGGCGATGATCGCCCAATCGACCCAGGTGAATACCACGGTGCGGCCTACCAGCGGAAAAGGCGGAGCATTTTAGCAGAGCCCGGCACATCGAGTAACCAGGGACCGCAAAGTCCCTTGCTTGCTTAGCCTGCTTCCGGCTGGAAGCGCACGACAAAACCGCTGAGCTTGTGCTGGCGATTGAGCTGATCACGCAGACGCTCAGCTTCGGCGCGCTCGATCAGCGGGCCGACGAACACCCGGTTCATGCCATCGAAGGCACGGATATAGGCGTTGTAGCCTTGGCTGCGCAGAGTTTTCTGCAGATTTTCTGCCCCAGCGCGACTGGACAGACTGGCCAACTGCACCGACCAGCTGATCGGCAGGCTATTGGCGTCCAGGCGCCCTTCCGGCTTGGCAGGAGCAGTGCTTGTCGCTTGCTCGGTCTTGACCGGATCAGGTGTGCTCTGCTGCGCAACGGGCGGCGCAGTGGGCGCGGGCTGCTCAGGCACCTCGACGACCTGAGGCTCCACCTCTTCGACGGGAACCGGTTCCTGCGGCAACTCTTCGGGCTCAACGACCTCGGCAGGCTCTACGATGATCTCGGCCGTAGCCGGCGCTTGCGGCATGGCCGGCGCATCTACCACCACGCGACGCATCTCATCTTCGCGCGACAGCAGCATCGGCAGGAAAATCACCGCCAGTGCCACCAGCACCAGAGCACCAACCATGCGCTGCTTGAGCCCACTGTCCAGCATTGCCATCCCCAATCCCCTTATCAAGCCGGGCGGGCCAGCCAATCCAGGGCCTCGGCCACGCAGAAAAACGATCCGAACAACAGTATCTCGTCACCCTCTGCCGCCTGCTCGCACTGCGCATCGAGCGCGGCACGCACATCCGGGTATTGCGCCACTAGCATGCCCTGCCCCCGCAGGTGTTCAGCCAGGTCATCGGCAGAGCGTGAACGCGGCGTATCCAGCGGCGCCACGGCCCAGCCAGCAACCAGACTCAGAAGCGGCGCCACCACGCCAGGCAAGTCCTTGTCGGCCAACAAACCGAACACCGCCCAGCGTTTTCCATTCAGCGGGCGACTCTCCAGGCGCTGCGCCAGATAATCAGCCGCATGAGGATTATGCCCAACATCGAGCAACAGTGTGAGTGACTTGCCTCGCCAATCCAGCGCGCGACGATCCAGACGCCCGGTTACCCGCGTGGCGAGCAGGGCCTGAACGATCTGCTGGTGATTCCACGGCAGCGGCAGAAGCGCATAGGCCTGCAACGCCAGCGCAGCGTTTTCCATTGGCAGATCGAGAAGCGGCAGGTGCTCAAGTCTCAGTACCTGGCCTTTGACGTCAAGACCATACCAGGACCAGCCCTGCGCCTGCACACTGAGGTCGTAGTCGCGACCACGCAGGAACAACGGCGTGTCCAGGGTCACCGCCTGTTCCAGCAAGGGCTGCGGCGGGTCGAGATCACCGCACAACGCGGGCATGCCGGCGCGCATGATCCCGGCCTTTTCGAAGGCGACCGACTCGCGGGTATCGCCCAGCCAGTCAGCGTGATCCAGACCAATGCTGGTGATCAGAGCCAGATCGGCATCGACCAGATTCACCGCATCCAGGCGCCCACCGAGACCGACCTCAAGCACCACGGCATCCAGCTGAGCACGCTCGAACAACCAGAAAGCGGCCAGCGTGCCCATCTCGAAATAGGTCAGGGAGATCTCGCCGCGCGCGGCTTCGACCGCCGCAAAAGCCTGGCATAACTCGTCGTCGCTGGCTTCTCGCCCCTGCACAAGCACACGCTCGTTGTAACGCAGCAGGTGCGGTGAACTGTAGACACCGACGCGCTGCCCCTGAGCTGCGAGCAGACTGGCGAGAAAGGCACAGGTAGAACCCTTACCATTGGTGCCCGTGACGGTAACCACCAATGGCGCTGGCTTGCCCAGACCGAGCCGCTGCGCTACCTCGCGCGAGCGCTCCAGGCCCATGTCGATGGCCGACGGATGCAACTGCTCGAGGTAGGCGAGCCACTCGCCCAGGCTACGTTCGGTCATGCAGTGGCCGGCAGGGAAACCGGAGAGGGACGATTCATCATTTGCGCAAGCAGACGCGCCAGGCGCGGACGCAGTTCGTCGCGCGAAATGATCATGTCGATGGCGCCATGTTCGATGAGGAACTCGCTACGCTGGAAGCCTTCCGGCAATTTCTCGCGTACGGTCTGCTCGATCACTCGTGGACCGGCAAAACCGATCAGCGCCTTCGGCTCGGCCACGATGACGTCACCAAGCATCGCCAAACTGGCGGAGACGCCGCCATAAACCGGATCGGTCAGTACGGAGATGAACGGCAGGCCCTCTTCACGCAAGCGCGCCAGAGCCGCCGAGGTCTTGGCCATCTGCATCAGAGAGATCAGCGCTTCCTGCATGCGCGCACCACCGGAAGCAGAGAAGCACACCAGCGGGCAGCGTTTTTCCAGTGCGACATTTGCCGCCTGAACGAAACGCTCGCCGACGATGGCACCCATCGAGCCGCCCATGAAGGAGAACTCGAACGCGCAAACGGCGATCGGCATACCTTCGAGGGTGCCGCTCATGGAGATCAGTGCATCCTTCTCGCCAGTCTGCTTCTGCGCACCGGCCAGACGGTCCTTGTACTTCTTGCTGTCGCGGAATTTCAGGCGATCGACCGGTTCCAGATCAGCACCGATCTCCTCGCGGCCTTCGGCATCGAGGAAAATGTCGATGCGTGCGCGAGCACCGATACGCATGTGGTGATTGCACTTGGGGCAGACATCGAGTGTCTTTTCCAGCTCGGGACGGTAGAGCACGGCATCACAGGACGGACATTTGTGCCACAGGCCCTCGGGCACAGAGCTCTTCTTCACCTCGGAACGCATGATCGAGGGAATGAGTTTGTCTACCAACCAGTTGCTCATGCTGTCATTTCTCCATAACCGTTGGTTCGGATGAACGCCTCATCGTGAAACGCCCATCTCCAGCAATTCTTTTCTGCCGCACCCAGCGCCCGTCGAAACGAGCCCATGGCGGCGTGACAGGCTAATTGACGGCCCTGCCTCAATTGCCGTCACATCGAGCATCACGCACCGCCTGCACGAATGCGCGAATCTTGCCTGCATCCTTTATGCCTTTACTGGCCTCGACCCCACCACTGACATCCAAGGCGTAGGGGCGAACCTGGCGAATGGCCGCTGCAACATTGCCCGCATCGAGGCCACCGGCCAGGATGATTGGCTTGGCAGCATTTTCCGGCACCAGCGACCAATCGAACGAAGCACCCGTGCCCCCCGGCACGCCCTCGACGAAGGTATCCAACAGAATACCCCGCGCACCACTGTAGGGCGCCATGGCTGCAGCCACGTCCTCACCGGGGCGGACCCGCAGCGCCTTGATGTAGGGGCGACCATGGCCCTCACAGTCAGCCGGCGATTCATCACCATGAAACTGCAGCAGATCCAGCGGCAGGCGCTGCAGCAACTGCTGCAGTTGGTCGCGCGGCATGTCGACGAACAGCCCGACAGTGGTCACGAACGGCGGTAACGCCTGCAGGATAGCTGCGGCCTGCCCGACACCGACTGCTCGTGGGCTTTTCCCGTAGAACACCAGGCCGATGGCATCGGCTCCGGCCGCTACCGCCGCCAGAGCATCCTCGATGCGGGTGATACCACAAATCTTGCTGCGCACGACCGTCACGTTCATACCTCTCGCCATCCGGGCTCGGATGGTAACAAAGGCTTATGGCTGTCGCACGTCCGGCAGACCGGAGAGAAAATGAGGCCCGAGATAGCGTTGCGGCAATTCGAACTCATCCGGGTAATCGACCTGTATCAGATATAAGCCGTAGGGATGCGCTGTCACTCCCCCGCTATGTCGATCGCCACGCTCGAGCACCTCGCGCGCCCACTCCGGTTGCCGTTCGCCAGCACCAATGGTCATCAACACACCAGCGATGTTTCGCACCATATGGTGCAGAAAAGCATTGGCGCGGATATCCAGCACGATGAAGCGGCCATGCTCGATCAGTTGCAGGTGATGCACTGTCTTGACTGGTGATTTGGCCTGACAACGCATCGCCCGGAATGCGCTGAAATCATGCGTCCCGACCAGCGCCCGAGCGGCCTCACGCATGCGTGCGACATCCAGCGGCCGATGGTTCCAGGTAACTTCCTCGGCCATGTGCGCCGGGCGGATCGGATCATTGTAGATCACGTACCGGTAGCGCCGCGCCATGGCCGAAAAGCGCGCATGAAAGTGTGCCGGCATCACCTTCGCCCAGGTCACGCTGATGTCATTGGGCAGGTTCATGTTGGCGCCCATGATCCAGGCATGCAGCGAGCGCTCGACAGTGGTATCGAAGTGCACCACCTGGCCACTGGAATGCACAGAGGCATCGGTACGCCCTGCGCACAGAATGCTGACTGGGGCACCACCAGCGACCTTGGACAAGGCCGTTTCCAGGTGTTCCTGGATCGTCGGAACCTTGGGCCCCTGGCGTTGAAAACCACGATAGCGCGCGCCCTTGTATTCGAGGCCCAGAGCGATTCTGAAAAAGCCAGCGGCCGCCATTTCGGCGGCCGCTACAGGTACTGCGTCAGACATGTATCAATCAAACCATCTTGGCAATCATCTCGCGAGCCTCTTGCTGCTGAGCATCACTGCCTTCGGCAATTACTTCATCAAGAATGTCGCGCGCACCTTCGGTGTCGCCCATATCAATGTAAGCCCGAGCCAGATCCAGCTTGGTCGCGGTCTCATCGGTGCCGGACAGGAAGTCGAAGTCATCATCGCCATCCAGGTCACTGGACAGGCTACTAGCCGGCGCCAGCGGAGCTACTTGCGGCTCTTCGAAGTCAGTCGACAGCTGATCCAGCTCGGCGGTTACCTCGTCCAGCTGCGCGGCGAAGCTATCGGGAGCAACAGTCGGCTGAGCCAGCGTTTCGTCTTCGAGCGAGAGATCGAAGTCAGCCGGCAGATCAAGCTCACCAGATGACTTATCGTCAGCCAGATCGAGACTCAGATCGGACAGGTCGTCGGCCGGCTGGCTCAGCGGCGCATCGTCATCGAGGCTCAGCAGGAAATCGTCAGCTTCGTCGCTGGCTGCCGGAGCCGGCTCATCCAGATCCAGACTGAAGGCGGACAGATCGTCGGCCGGCTGGGACAGTTCGACCTTGTCATCATCCAGGGCCAGATCGAAGCTCAGATCGTCATCAGCAGAAGCCGGTGCGACGGGCTCATCGACCAGACCGAAGTCCAGATCATCGTCCAGCGACAACGGCGCTTGCTCAGCCTGGGCGGACTGAACATCACTCTCCAGATCAGCTTCCAGGTCGTCGAGGCTCAGGTCGAAAGCATCATCCAGATCGCCACCAGTGGCGGTAGGCGCCTCTGCAGCTGGCTCATCCAGGCTGAGGTCATCCAGGCTGAACTCGCTCATGTCGTCATCGGCGGAGGTAGCCGCGGCCACCGCACCAGCTCCTGCAAAGGCAGCGATCGCCGGATACTTGGACTTCAGCTGCTCGGCTTCTGCATTAACACCGCCGATCTCGCGCAGCTCGTTATCCTGACGGGCAAAGCCTTCACGGTCACCCAGCTCGGCGTAGACCTCCATCAGTTTCAGACGCAGATCAGCACGATGCGGCTCGTCGTTGATCGCGTTTTGCAGCAGCTCGGCCGCCTGGTTGAAGCGCCCGTATGCAATGTAGATATCTGCTTCACCCAGTGCGTCGCCGGTCTGCGCCGTCACGCGTTCCTCGCCAGCGGCTTGGGCTGCTTGGACAGGCTCGTCGTCGAGACCTGCGAAGCTGTCTTCAGGCATGTCCAGATCGGAGGCGAACGCCTGATCCTGGGACAGTTCGTCAGCCAGTTCATCTTGCAGCTCGGACTCTTTCTGAGCGTTGCGGCGCGACAGCGCCATGAGGCCAACCAACAGGAGCAGAAGCGCACCACCACCCGCCAGGCCCAACGTCATTGGGTTGGCCATCAGGTCATCAATGAAGCTCTGCGGGGCTGGGGCTGGGGCTGGGGCTGGAGCCGGTGCAGGCGCTGCAGGCTTGGCTGCTTCGACAGGCTTGGCTGGGGCGGCCGGTTCAACGGCAGCAGCCGGCTCAGTGGCCGGCTGTTCGGTCGCGGCGGCGCTGTCCTCGACAGGCGCAGCCGGTTCCTCGGAATAGTTGTAGTCAGGCGCCGCCTCCTCAGGCGGCGTAGTCGGCGGCGTTGCCGCTTCCGCAGCGGGCGGCGCGGCTTCAGGCGCCGCTGCCGGAGTTTCCACAGGCGGCTCTTGCACTGCATCAGGAGCAGGCGCTGCGGGCTCTGCCGAGAGTTCAGCCTGCAACTTGGCCAGTTGACTGTCCTTCAACTCCATCAAACGCTGCAGCTTGTCCAGCTGACTTTGCAGATCACCTACACGGCTCTGCAGTTCGGCGTTCTCACGACGGGTCGAATCAAGACTTTCCTGGGTCACTGCCAGTTTGTCGGCCAATGCCTTGCTACCCGCCGAACCCGTATCGCTACCGCGAGTGGACTGACCTGCTTCCGCAGCAACCAGCTTCAGGCTGTCGCTCGCCTCTGCAGTCGCAGGTGCGGCGCCAGCAGTGGTACGGCGAGTGGCATCCAGTTGACGCGAGGCCACAGCGCGACCCTCACGCCAGGCGGCATTCTGCTCGGCGACCTGGGCGACCGCTTCGGCATTGCTGCGACTGCGAATCTGCGGTTCGTCCGGCAGGCGCAGCACCTGGCCGCTCTTCATACGGTTGATATTGCCACCGATGAAGGCATCCGGATTCAGATCCTGAATGGCCAGCATGGCCTGATTGACCGAGCCACCGCCGACACGCTGGGCGATTTCCCAGAGCGTATCGTTGGCAGTGGTTCTGTATTCGTTACCGGCAATGGCGCGCGACGCCGGTGCCGGTGCGGCAGGACGCGGGGCCGGAGCGGGTGCTGCACTGCGCGGCGCAGAAGCGGAAGCAGGCGCCGCAGATGGATGCGGTGCAGGCGCGGCGATAGGCAGTTGCGGCGCAGCGGCTACGGTAGTTTGCGGAGAGTAAAGCGGCGGATCGAGCAGCAGGGTGTATTCACGCAGCAAGCGCCCGTTCGGCCAGAGCACTTCAACCAGGAAGTTGAGGTAAGGCTCACGCACGGTCTTGCTCGAGGTGATGCGGATAACGCTCTTGCCGTTGGGCTTCAATACTGGGGTGAACTTGAGATCGGTCAAAAAGTACTGACGGTCGACGCCAGCTTTGATGAACTCCTCAGGGGACGCGAGGCTGGGAATCACCTCATTGGAAGCAAGATCGCGTACCTCCAGCAATTCGATTTCCGCTACCAACGGCTGATTCAGCGACGATTGCAGGGTAACTTCACCCAGCCCCAGCGCATGCGCCATACCGGAAGACAGCGCGGAAGCGGCTGCGATTGCCAGCACCAGTTTGCGAACCCGAACCATAGCGTTATCCCTTGTTTTATCTTTTTCTCGGCATGCGAGAGGGTCTTGAGAATTGCTGCCTGCCTCCGCTCCACGAGCGGCTCCCCATTCAGCAATCAACTCAGCCAGTATTGCCAAGCTAGAAAGATTCTTCAAATTTCTAGGTAAGTATCTTTTACAGATAGTGTTTTATCAATAACTCAGCTATCTGCACAGCATTCAGGGCGGCGCCTTTTCTTACATTATCAGACGCAATCCACAAATTGAGTTGCCGTGGATCGTTCACGCCACGACGGACGCGCCCCACATAGACCTGATCCTGCCCCACCGCATCACCCACTGCCGTCGGATAGTCGCCAGCCTCAACCAACTCGATGCCCTGCGCCACCTCGAGCAATTGCTGCACGGCACTGATATCGATATCCGAATCAGCATACACACCCAGCGCGAGACTATCGCCAAAGAACACTGGCACCAAGGCGCAGGTCGCGGCCACCGGAAGCCCAGGCAGACCCAACAATTGCTGAATCTCGGCGGCCAGACGCTTCTCCAATTGAGCATGCCCCTGGTCATCCACTTCGCCGACCTGCGCCAGCAGGTTGAACGCGATCTGTCGATCCACCGTCTTGGGCTCCAGCGGGCGCGCGTTGAGCAGCTCAGCGGTCTGCCTCGCCAACTCCTGCACACCGCTACGCCCCAGGGTGGAGATCGACAGCATCGCAGTCACCTGCAACTGCTGCGGCTGCAGTACAGGCTTCAGCGCCGCCAGCACCAGCGCGCAGGCAACCGCAGAAGGTGTCGCTGCACTGACGCACCAAGGCCGGGTCAATACTGGCAGGCCCGCGGCGCCAAGTTCAGGTAATACGCATGGCGCTTGCGCCAGCGGCAGTGCCGCGCTCAGGTCTACGATCGAGCAACCGGCGGCAGCCACGCGCTCACGATGGGTGCGCGTCACTTCAGGTCCCGCGGCAAAGAACGCCAGTTGCACCTGAGTGAAATCGAAGGCATCGAGCGATCTGACCCGCACCTGCCGACCACGGAAAGACAGACTCTGCCCAGCCGATTCACTGCTGGCCAGCAGATGCAGGTCCTTCACCGGGAACTCACGCTCTTCGAGCAATTCGACCAGCGCTTCGCCGACGTTGCTGGTGGCGCCGATCACGGCGATATTGATGGACTGACTCATGATCTGACCTAAGACGCAGAGGGAGCGGCACTGTAACTGCGCCCCATCGCCCAGGCAATCGACTTGCTCAGCCCTGAAAAGACAAAGCCCCTCTGCCGAAACAGAAGGGCTTTGTTTGACTCCGGATATCCCGCCTGGCGCTTAGCGCTCCAAGAGGATCCGCAGCATGCGACGCAGCGGCTCAGCAGCGCCCCACAGCAACTGGTCACCCACAGTGAACGCACCCAGGAACTGCGAGCCCATGTTGAGTTTACGCAGACGGCCGACCGGAACGCTCAGGGTGCCGGTCACGGCAGTCGGGCCGAGGTCACGGATGGAATCTTCGCGGTGGTTCGGCACCAGCTTGACCCAGGGATTGTGCTGGCTGATCAGGCCTTCGATGTCAGCCATCGGCACATCCTTGTTCAGCTTGATGGTCAGCGCCTGGCTGTGGCAGCGCATGGCGCCGATGCGTACGCAGATGCCATCGACCGGGATCGGGTTCTTGAAGCGACCGAGAATCTTGTTGGTTTCGGCCTGGGCCTTCCACTCTTCACGGCTCTGCCCGTTCGGCAGTTCCTTGTCGATGTAGGGTATCAGGCTGCCAGCCAGCGGCACGCCGAAGTTGTCGACCGGGAAGCCTTCGCCACGCATGGCTTCGGCGACCTTGCGGTCGATGTCGAGGATGGCGCTGGCCGGATCAGCCAGATCATCGGCGACAGCGCCATTGATCGCGCCCATCTGCTTGATCAGCTCGCGCATGTTCTGCGCGCCAGCACCGGAGGCGGCCTGGTAGGTCATGGCGCTCATCCACTCGACCAGACCAGCTTCGTAGAGACCACCCAACGCCATCAGCATCAGGCTGACGGTGCAGTTGCCGCCGATGTAGTTCTTGGTGCCAGCATCCAGCGCCTGGTCGATGACCTTGCGGTTGACCGGATCGAGCACGATCACCGACTCATCATCCATACGCAGGCTGGAGGCTGCATCGATCCAGTAGCCCTGCCAGCCGGCTTCACGCAGCTTGGGGAATACTTCATTAGTGTAGTCGCCGCCCTGGCAGGTCAGGATCACGTCCAAGCCCTTGAGGTCGTCGATGCTGTAGGCGTCCTTCAGCGGAGCAATGTCCTTGCCAATGGCAGGGCCTTGGCCGCCGACATTGGAGGTGGTGAAGAACACCGGCTCGATCAGGTCGAAGTCCCGCTCTTCCAGCATGCGCTGCATGAGCACGGAACCGACCATGCCACGCCAACCGATCAGACCTACACGTTTCATAACGACTACACCTATATAAACAGCCCGCCGGAACCACCCCGGCGGGGCTGGGAAGATTACAGACTACGCAGCGCTTCGACTACTGCATCACCCATCGCAGCGGTACCGACCTTGGTCTTGCCCTCGGACCAGATATCACCGGTACGCAGGCCCTGATCCAGCACCAGGCTCACCGCTTTTTCGATGACATCGGCAGCAGCGACCTGGCCGAAGCTGTAACGCAGCATCATGGACACCGAGAGAATGGTGGCCAGCGGGTTGGCGATGCCCTTGCCGGCGATGTCCGGCGCGGAGCCATGGCACGGCTCGTACATGCCCTTGTTGTTGGCGTCCAAGGATGCCGACGGCAGCATGCCGATGGAACCAGTGAGCATCGAAGCTTCGTCAGACAAAATGTCACCAAACATGTTGTCGGTGACCATTACGTCGAATTGCTTGGGCGCGCGCACCAGTTGCATGGCGGCGTTGTCGACGTACATGTGGCTCAGTTCGACGTCCGGGTAGTCCTTGGCCACTTCCTCGACCACGGCACGCCACAGTTGGCTGGACGCCAGGACGTTGGCCTTGTCCACCGAGCACAGTTTCTTGCCGCGCACGCGCGCCATATCGAAACCGACCTTGGCGATGCGGCGAATTTCGCTCTCGCTGTACGGCAGCGTGTCATAAGCCATGCGCTCGCCGTTCTCAAGTACCTTGCTCTCGCGCGGTTGACCGAAGTAGATGCCACCGGTCAGCTCACGCACGATGAGAATATCCAGGCCGGCAACCACTTCCGGCTTGAGGCTGGAAGCCTCGGCCAGTTGCGGGTAGAGGATGGCCGGACGCAGGTTGCCGAACAGGCCCAGTTGCGAACGGATCTTCAGCAGGCCGCGCTCCGGGCGAATGGCCGGATCGATGGTGTCCCACTTCGGCCCGCCTACGGCGCCGAGCAGCACCGCATCAGCGGCTCGGGCGCGCGCCAGAGTCTCGTCGGCCAGCGGCACGCCATAGCGGTCGATGGCGGCGCCGCCCAGGTCATCGAAGCTCAGCTCGAACCCCAGGGCGTACTTGTCGTTGGCCAGGTTCAATACCTTGATCGCCTCGGCCATGATTTCCGGGCCGATACCATCACCTGGGAGAACCAGAATCTGCTTGCTCATTGCATCCTCATCAAACCGTAGGGTGCGCCGTGCGCACCACTTAAATAGTCTTAAATCAGGCGCGCATAGCGCATCCTATCGAACGCCTTACTTGATCGCGCCGAACAGCCAGGGGCTGCTCTGCTGATAACCGACCTCGAACGCCTTGATCGCTTCCTGATCCTGCAGAGTCAGGCCAATGTCGTCCAGACCATTGAGCAGGCAGTGCTTGCGGAAGGCGTCGACTTCAAAGCTGTACTGCACGCCGTCGGGACGGGTCACGGTCTGCGCTTCGAGGTCGACGGTCAGTTGATACCCTTCGGTGGCCTCGGCCTGCTCGAACAGCGCATCGACCTCTTCATCCTTGAGGATGATCGGCAGCAAGCCGTTCTTGAAGCTGTTGTTGAAGAAGATGTCAGCGAAGCTCGGCGCGATCACGGTGCGGAAACCGTACTCGTCCAGCGCCCAGGGTGCGTGCTCACGCGAAGAGCCGCAGCCGAAGTTCTCGCGAGCCAGCAGCACACTGGCGCCCTGGTAACGCGGGAAGTTGAGCACGAACTCCTTGTTGACCGGGCGTTTGGAGTTGTCCTGGTTCGGCTGACCGACATCCAGGTAACGCCACTCGTCGAACAGATTGGGGCCGAAGCCGGTGCGCTTGATCGACTTCAGAAACTGCTTGGGAATGATCTGGTCGGTGTCGACGTTGGCGCGATCGAGCGGGCAGACCAGGCCGGTGTGTTGGGTGAAAGCTTTCATGTGCGGTCTCCTCAGGCCTGGATCAATTCACGAACGTCGATGAAGCGGCCGGTTACCGCAGCGGCGGCAGCCATGGCCGGGCTGACCAGGTGGGTACGACCACCAGCGCCCTGACGGCCTTCGAAGTTACGGTTGGAGGTGGAGGCACAATGCTCGCCGCTGCCCAGTTTGTCCGGGTTCATCGCCAGGCACATGGAGCAACCTGGTTCACGCCATTCGAAACCGGCTTCGATGAAGATCTTGTCCAGGCCTTCCGCCTCGGCTTGCGCCTTGACCAGACCGGAGCCCGGCACCACCAGCGCCTGTTTGACGGTGGCGGCGACTTTGCGGCCCTTGGCTACCTCTGCAGCGGCGCGCAGGTCTTCGATGCGCGAGTTGGTGCAGGAGCCGATGAATACGCGGTCCAGCTGGATATCGGTGATCGGCTGATTGGCAGCCAGGCCCATGTACTTCAGCGCACGGGTGATCGAATCCTTCTTCACCGGGTCGGCTTCGACGGCTGGGTCCGGCACGTTCTGGTCGACGGCCAGCACCATCTCCGGCGAAGTGCCCCAGCTGACCTGCGGCTTGATGTCTTCGGCTTTCAGCTCGACCACGGTGTCGAACACCGCATCGGCGTCGGACACCAGGTTCTGCCACTGCGCCACGGCCTTGTCCCAGTCGCTGCCCTTGGGCGCAAACGGACGATCCTTGACGTAGGCAATGGTCTTCTCGTCCACCGCCACCAGGCCGACACGAGCACCGGCTTCGATGGACATGTTGCAGATGGTCATGCGCCCTTCCAGAGACAGATCGCGGATCGCGCTGCCGGCGAATTCCAGCGCATGGCCGTTACCGCCAGCGGTGCCGATCTTGCCGATCACGGCCAGCACGATGTCCTTGGCTGTGACGCCGAACGGCAGTTTGCCCTCCACGCGCACCTGCATGTTCTTCATCTTCTTGGCCACCAGGCACTGGGTGGCGAGCACGTGCTCGACTTCCGAGGTGCCGATGCCGTGGGCCAGCGCACCGAAGGCACCATGGGTCGAGGTATGCGAGTCGCCGCAAACGACGGTCATGCCCGGCAAGGTAGCGCCCTGCTCCGGGCCGACCACGTGGACGATACCCTGGCGCACGTCGTTCATCTTGAACTCGAGGATGCCGAAGTCATCGCAGTTCTCGTCCAGGGTCTGTACCTGGATACGCGAGACCTCGTCGGCGATGGCTTCGAGGCCACCCTGACGTTCGGCCTTGGTGGTCGGCACGTTGTGATCCGGCGTGGCGATGTTGGCGTCGATGCGCCATGGCTTACGCCCGGCCAGGCGCAGACCTTCGAAGGCCTGCGGCGAGGTCACTTCATGGAGGATGTGACGATCGATGTAGATCAACGAGGAACCGTCGTCGCGACGTTTCACTTCGTGCATTTCCCAGAGCTTGTCGTAGAGCGTCTTGCCAGTCATCAGCCTTACCTCATCAGCGCCTTTTGAGCACATCCATGAACTGCCTGCGTGATCACCGCCCGGCGTCAGAAGTGCACCTTTCTATGCCCGGGCGAAAAGGCCCTTTGGCTTATAGGGAGAATGCTATTGCCAGGCACGAAATAACTCAAATTCATATTTTTTATTCAAAGGATTCCGTAGAGGAATGTATGCTCAGGGCATCATTCTTTACCCGGAGCGCTCCATGGATCTGGCCAACCTCAACGCCTTCATCGCCATCGCCGAGACGGGCAGTTTTTCCGAAGCCGGCGAGCGCCTGCACCTGACCCAACCCGCCGTGAGCAAACGCATCGCCGGCCTGGAACAACAGTTGGGCGTACGCCTGTTCGACCGCCTCGGCCGCGAGATTGGCCTGACCCAGGCCGGTCGCGCTCTGCTGCCGCGCGCCTACCAGATTCTCAACGTGCTGGACGATACCCGTCGCGCGCTGACCAACCTGTCCGGTGAAGTCAGCGGCCGTCTGACCCTGGCCACCAGCCACCACATCGGCCTGCACCGCCTGCCCGCCCTACTGCGCGCCTTCACCCGCGCCCACCCGCAGGTAGCGCTGGACATCCAGTTCCTCGATTCGGAAGTGGCGTATGAAGAAGTGCTGCATGGCCGCGCCGAACTGGCGGTGATCACCCTTGCCCCGGAAACCCGCGAACCGATCCGCGCCGTCGCCGTGTGGGACGACCCATTGGATTTCGTCGCCGCACCGGAACATCCGCTGGCCCGCAGCCAAGTGATCAGCCTGGCCGACGTGGCGCAGCATCCGGCCGTTTTCCCCGGCGGCAACACCTTTACCCACCATATCGTGCAGCGCCTGTTCGAAGCCCAGGGTCTGACGCCCAATATCGCCATGAGCACCAACTACCTGGAAACCATCAAGATGATGGTGTCCATCGGCCTGGCCTGGAGCGTGCTGCCGCGCACCATGCTCGACGAGCAGGTCGCGCGCCTGCCGATACCGGGCATCCAGTTGACCCGCCAGTTAGGCTACATCCTGCATACCGAGCGCACCCTATCGAATGCCGCACGGGCATTCATGGATCTGCTCGACAGCCAGCGGGATGATCTTGCATAGGCATCCGAACTGAGACTAACGTGGTGACATAACTACAAAAACATATCTACATGCCTTTAACGCCCGCCCCGCGCATCGCGCACTCCAGAGGAAGGTACGGCCATGGCCAGATCGACTGACCAGACCCCGCCCCTGCCACACATACCGGCGATGGACCCCGCCGAATTCGAGCAGACCTGGCAGGATGCGCCACGTTTGCTAGCCGCGCTGAACGGCGCCCATCTCGGCACCTGGTATTGGGACATTCGCAGTGGCCAGGTCAACTGGTCTCGCGGCGCTCAGGCCCTGTTTGGCCTCGACCCCAATCGCCCGGTAACGCGCGAGCTGCATTACATCGAACTGATCCCTGAAGAGGAGCGCGCCGAGGTCTTGGCGAAATTCAACGCCATCCTCAAAGGCGAGCAGATCGCCAATGCCTTGCGCCATCGTATCCGCTGGCCGGACGGCAGCCTGCACTGGCTGGAGATTACCGGCAGCCTGCAGTACGAGGCCGACGGCCGCCCGCGCATGTTCGGAGTGATCCGCGACATCAGCGCCCAGCAAGAGCGCGCCGAGGCCCTGCGTGCGTCCGAGGAGCGCTTCGCCAGCCTGTTCCGTCTGAGTCCCGACATCATGATGCTGGTGCGCTACGACGACAGCGCGATCATCGAGATCAACCAGCACTTCACCCAAGCCTTCGGCTGGACGGCCAGCGAAATTCTCGGCCGCCACACCCACGACCTGAACCTCTGGGTCCACGCCAGCCAGCGCGATCAGCTGCGCCAGCAGGCCCCGCAAAGCCGGGAACCGGTGATCCAGGAAGTCCAGCTGCGCACACGCAGCAGTGCGATTCTCGACGGTGTTCTATCGAGCCAGTACATCGAGTTGCAGGGCGAACGCCTGATGCTCTGCACCTTCCTCGATACCAGCGAACGCAAGCGCGCAGAAAATGCACTGCGCGCCAGCGAGGAAAAGTTCGCCAAGGCCTTCATGCACACCCCCGACGCGGTGGCCATTACCGACCGGGCCACCGGCCGCTTCATCGAGGTCAACCCGAGTTTCGAGCAGCAATTTGGTTGGCGCAGCGCCGAAGCCGTAGGCCACACCTCACTGGAGCTAGGCATATGGGCGGACCCCAGCGACCGTCAACGTATGCTCGACGCGGTACAAGCCGGGCGCCTGAACAACCTGGAGGTACGGCTGTTCAGCCGCGACGGTAGCGTCACCAGCAACTTGCTGTTCGGCGGCGAAATCGAGCTGAACGGCACCAATTGCCTGGTCCTCACCGTGCGCAACATCACCGAGCAACGCGCGCAGGAGCAGGCGCTCAGCGAAAGCAAGCAACGCTTGCGCCTGGCGCTGGACTCGGCCGACCTGGGCACCTGGGACTGGCACATTCCCAGCAGTCGACTGTTCGCCAGCGCCCGAGCATCGCAACTGCAGGGCCTGGAGTCACGACCGTTCGAAGGCGCCTTCCTCGACTTCTTCCGCCAGGTGCCGATGGAAGATCGACACAGCCTGCGCCAGAGTTACCAGCGCCTGGTCGAGGAGCGCCGCAGTCACTATCAGGTCACTTATCGCATACAGCTGGACAATGGCGGCCTGCGTTTTCTCGAAAGCACCGCCAAGCTGCAGCTCGACGATGCCGGTCAACCACAACGCATGGTCGGTACCTTGGTCGACATCAGCGAGCGGCTGCTGCGCGAGCAACGCCTGCAAGCCTCGGAAGAGAAGTTTGCCAAGGCCTTCCACTCCAGCCCGGACGCCATCACCATCACTGAACGTGATACCGGCCGCTATATCGAGATCAACGAAGGCTTTACCCGCATCACCGGTTACCTGGACTGGGAAGTGATCGGCCGCACGGTGCATGAGCTGAGCATCTGGGCCTATCCGGAAGAGCGCGTGCGCATGATCGAGCACCTGACCCAGCACGGCCAGGTGCTGCACATGGAAATGCACGGCCGCCACCGCGACGGCGAAGTACGCCTGGTCGACGTGTCCGTGCAACCCATCGAACTCAATGATGTGCCCTGCCTGCTGCTCACCGCGCGCGACACCAGTGAACTGAAGCAGGCCCAGGCGCAGGTCCAGCACCTGGCCTATCACGATGCGTTGACCAACCTGCCCAACCGCGCCCTGCTGATGGATCGCCTGACCCAACAGATTGCCCTGCTCAAGCGCCATGAACTGCGCGGCGCCCTGCTGTTTCTCGACCTCGACCACTTCAAACACATCAACGACTCGCTCGGCCATCCCGTCGGCGACTCGGTACTGCGCCTGATCTCCGCGCGCCTGGAAGCCAGCGTGCGCCTGGAGGACACCGTGGCCCGCCTCGGCGGCGACGAATTCGTGGTGCTGCTCTCCGGCCTGCAGGGCAAGCGCTCGGAAGTGACCCGTCACGTCCGCCAGGTTGCCGACAAGCTGCGCCAGTTGCTCGCCGAACCCATGCTGCTGGACGGTCACCGTCTGCAGGTGACCCCGAGCATCGGCGTTGCGCTGATCCCCGACCACGGCAACACCCCGGCCGATTTGCTCAAGCGCGCGGATATCGCCCTCTATCGCGCCAAGGACTCCGGGCGCAACGCCATCCAGCTGTTTCGCACCACCATGCAGGACGCCGCCAGCGCACGCCTGCGCCTGGAAAACGACCTGCGCCTGGCCCTGGCTCGCGGCGAATTCGAACTGCACTTCCAACCCCAGGTCGATGCCCGTGACGGCAAGGTGGTCGGCGCCGAAGCGCTGTTGCGCTGGCAGCATCCACAACTGGGCCCACAGTCGCCCGCGCAGTTCATCCAGGTACTGGAAGAAAGCGGACTGATCGTCGAGGTCGGCGGCTGGGTGCTGGCTGAAGCCTGCCATTTCTGCTCACAGCTACTTGTTGATGGTTTGGTCGACAGCGAACGTTTCAGCCTGTGCGTCAACATCAGCCCCCGCCAGTTCCGTCAGCACGACTTCGTCGAGCGGGTCGCCAAAAGCCTGCGCGACAGCCAGTTACCCAATGCGATGCTCAAGCTGGAGATCACCGAAGGCATCGTCATTCAGAATATTGATGACACCGTCGGCAAGATGCTGCGCCTGAAGAAACATGGCGTCAGCTTCGCCATGGACGACTTCGGCACTGGCTACAGCTCGCTGACCTACCTCAAACGCCTGCCGGTGGACATGCTGAAGATCGATCAGTCCTTCGTGCGTGACGCCACCAACGACCCCAACGATGCCGAGATCATTCGCGCCATCGTTGCCATGGCCCGCAGCCTGGGGCTGGCACTGATCGCCGAGGGCGTGGAGCAGCAGGACCAGCTCGACTTCCTGCAAGCGCAGGGCTGTCACCTCTACCAGGGTTATCTGTTCAGCAAGCCGCTACCGCAGGAAGTCTTCTGCGAACTACTGGGAAGGTAGCAGTCGCAATCTGGTAGCGCCCTCGGTGCGCACGGCACACCCTACCTGTCGCTTGAAACGAAGAAGGCGCCCCTTGGGGCGCCTTCTCGGTCAGCTAGCGGCTCAGTTTTCCAGCGCCGGACGCTGGCTACCGATTGGAATGCGCTTGGCCTTGGCCTCTTCCGGCACGATACGCTCCAGCTCGACATGGAGCAGACCGTTGGCCAGGTTGGCGCCTTTGACCTCGATATGATCCGCCAGGCGGAACGACAGCTTGAACGCACGCTGAGCGATACCCTGATGCAGGTAGCTGACGCTC
The DNA here is from genome assembly GCF_039555755.1 of Pseudomonas sediminis. Lineage (NCBI taxonomy): Bacteria > Pseudomonadati > Pseudomonadota > Gammaproteobacteria > Pseudomonadales > Pseudomonadaceae > Pseudomonas > Pseudomonas sediminis. The sequence goes on along the minus strand of NZ_CP154631.1, from coordinate 3,722,657 downwards.
TCGGCGCTGCGATCACGCTTGTTGCCCACCACGGTCAGCACGCCCCGCTCGACCTGCAACTCCAGGTCGTCTTCCTCGAAGCCGGCAGCCGCGACCACGATGCGGTAGTGGTCTTCGCCATGCTTCTCGACGTTGTAGGGCGGGTAAGAACTGCCAGCGTCATTGCTGCGCAGGGCAGATTCGAAAAGATCATTGAAACGGTCGAAACCGACGGACTGGCGGAACAGAGGGGCCAGAGACAGTACGTTGCTCATGAATATTCTCCTGAAATTTCAGCAAGTGTCATATTGCGGAACCCGACTTCGGCATCCCGCAGTCACTTATCTGAGGCCTGTCAGAGGAATTTCAAGGCATGCCTTGATCATCGAGCGCAAGGATCAGAAGGGTGTAGGAGCGAGCTCTGCTCGCGAAAAGCGTTCGCGAGCAGAGCTCGCTCCTACCGTAATGCTGTTCACTTAAAGGGGAAAACGTTTGGCTCCCCTCTCCCATTTATTGGGGGCACGCCTAGTGGAGAGGGGCTGGGGGAGAGGGCTGAAAACACTGCAAAATTGCCGCTCCTACCGAGGTTGTTTAGATAACAACTGGTCGATACGCTCGCAATCCTGCTCGCGGCGAACTTCAGCGAACAGCGCAACAGCCTCCGGATAGGTACGCGTGAGCATCGCCAACCATTGCTTCAGGCGCCCCGGCGCGTAGCGCGGCGACAGTTTGCGCCGTGCCTGCTGCCAGAAGTCGAGCAACAGCGGCTGCAATTCGGCCCAGCTCATTTCCTCGGGCTCCTCGCCGGCCCTGACGGCAGCGATCTGCCGCGCCAGCCCTGGTCGAGAAACCAGGCCGCGCCCCAGCATGATGTCATCCACACCGCTGATTTCGCGGCAGCGGCGCCAGTCGTCCAGCGTCCACACCTCGCCATTGGCGAACACCGGCACGCCGACGACCTCCTGCACACGCGCCACCCACTCCCAGTGCGCCGGCGGCTTGTAGCCCTCGACCTTGGTGCGCGCATGCACGACGATCTGGCTCGCTCCGCCTTCGGCCAGCGCCCGCGCACAGTCCAGCGCGCCCTCCTTGCCTTCGAAGCCCAGGCGCATCTTCGCCGTGACCGGAATCTCGGCCGGCACCGTGCGCCGCACTTCGCGGACGATGGCATGCAACAGCTCCGGCTCCTTGAGCAGCACCGCGCCGCCACGCGACTTGTTCACCGTCTTGGCCGGGCAACCGAAGTTGAGGTCGATCACCGGCGCGCCGAGCGTGCAGGCGAAGGCGGCGTTGTCCGCCAGGCACTGCGGATCGGACCCCAGAAACTGCACGCGCATAGGTGTGCCGGCCTGAGTGCGCGAGCCATTGAACAACTCGGGCGCCAGCTTGTGATAGGTGGCAGCCGGCAACAGCCGTTCGCTGACGCGAATGAACTCGGTGACACACCAGTCGATGCCGCCGATGCGAGTCAGCACGTCGCGCAGAATCTCGTCGACCAGCCCCTCCATGGGCGCCAGGGCGGTTTGCATGAGGTTGTCCGGAAAAATGGGGCGCACAGTTTAGGGGCTGCATGAAAAGCCGTCGAGCGACGCTCAGACAAGGCGAAAGACGATGCTCAAACCGCACTCAGCAGGGCCACAGGTGTCGTATCTACGGCATCAGATAGGCCACACTGACATTCCACCCAACAGAGAGGCTCGCCATGCGTTATCTCGCACTGATCGCTCTGGGCATCTGCTGCTGGGGCGCCCAGGCTGATGAAGCGATGCCCAGCGGCATCGTCCCCATGCCGGCAGACCCGGTTGCCGATGCGCCCGCGCGCCTGATCTTCAGCCGTGACAACAACGCGCCGAATGCCTGCGACGTGGAGCTCTACGTCAATCAGCAGGTGGTGGCGAAACTCGGTCCCGGCGACCACACCAGCCTGGACCTGCCCAACGGCGAGCTAAGTGTCGCCGTGGCCATGTCGCCGGATGGTTATTGTGGAGGGCGTGGGCCGGATGTGGCGCAGTCCGTCATCCTCCGCCCCGGCGAAACCCGTCACTTCGCCGTCATGGTAGAGCCGGAGCAGGTGTTTCTTGCGCCGCAGGATGACTGAGCAGCCTACAGCTCCAGCGGATAAGGCGGCGTCAGCGCCTTGCCATAGCCCTCGACGAACTCCGCCGGCATGCGCTTGGGGCGCCCACTGGACAGTTCGATGCAGACGAAGGTGGTCTTGGCACGCAGCAAGGTAACGCCATCCTCCGGACGCACCAGCTGGAAACGTCGATCCATCTTCAGGCGCTGATCGGATTCGACGATCCAGGTCGCCATCTGCAGATGCTGCCCTTCGTAGGCGCTGGCGAGGTAGTCGATCTCATGACGCACCACAGCCATGGCGCGATCCAGGCGGCGGTATTCGACCAGGTCCAGCCCAAGGAACTGCGAGTGCCGCCAGGCGCAACGCTCCAGCCAACTGACGTACACCGCGTTGTTGGCATGACCGAGGCCGTCGATGTCGTCTGCGCTCACTTCGATATCGATGACGAAGGGGTCGGGCAACTCCCAGTTCATGACTCTACCTCCAGGTATGCAGCCTGCATGCGGCAAGCCGGGTGATCCGATTCCAGAATGCGGCTGCCTGCTTCCTCGGCGGCCAGTCGATCAGGTGCCGCATGATACGCCGCACGGCCTCTCCGTGCAGCGCCGAGCTTTCATCGTGCCATCATCGCGCGCCATAATGCAGCGCACTCGCACGAGAGCCCGAGAACGAGCAATTGACTGCCACCCTGCGCCTATTGATGCTTCTGCTGCTGCCAGCACTGACCTGGGCGCAAAGCCTGCCGCTGCCGATTGGTCAGACGCAGACATTGCCCGGGCCTTACATGGCGTTCTGGGAAGACCCGGATGGCCGTGCCGACATCACCGATGTGCGCGCACTGCCCGACTCCGCCTGGCAAGCAGTGGAGCGGCGCGATGCCAGCTTCGGCTACAGCGGCAGCACCTACTGGCTACGCCTGGACTTACACAACCCGCACAGCCGCTCGCTGGGCTGGGTGCTGCTGATCGGTAACCCACTGCTGGATCAACTGGACGCCTACGGCCTGGACGGCAAACGCATCTACCGCGCAGGAGACCAGCGCCCCTTCGACTGGCGCTGGGTCGAGCACCGCCAACTGGTACTGCCTCTGCACGTAGCGTCTGGCGAACGCCAGCGCATTTGGCTGCGCATGCAAACCGACGGCTCGGCCAACCTCAGCGCCAGTCTGATGACCCGTGATGCGTTCGATCATCAGGAGCAGCGCAGCCTGTTGCTGCAGGGCCTGTTCTTCGGCGCCCTGATGGCAATGCTGATCTACAGCCTGAGCATTTTCTGCATCACCCGCGACCGCAACTACCTCTGGTACAGCCTGTTCGTCGCCAGCTTCAGTCTCTACCAGTTCATCCAGCTCGGCTTCGCCCTGCAATGGTTGTGGCCCAACGCGCTGGCCTGGCATCAACTGAGCTTCCCGCTCAGCTCCGCCCTGGCGACATTGTTCGGCATTCAATTCACCTACGGCGTGCTGGATCTGGACAAGGCCGCCAGGCCTTATCGCTGGGTCGCCAATACGCTCAAGGCCTGCGCCTGGTTGGTGCTGGGCATGGCGCTGTTTGGCCCGTATGCACCCGCCCTGATCGGCAGCTTCGTGCTGGTGACCGCCTGCGCACTGGCCGCCTTCGTCATCACCCTGCTGCGCTGGCGCGGCGGTTACGCAGCCGCGCGCCTGTTCGCCCTGGGCTGGTTCGTGCTGATCGCCGCCAGCCTTGCCAGCATCCTCACCGGCACCGGACTGCTGCCCTACTCGCTGCTGACCCTGCATGCCCAGCAGATTGGCGGCCTGATCGAGATGACGGTGTTCTCCATCGCCCTGGCCTCGCGCATCCGCCAGGTGCAGCAAGCCGAACGCCAGGCTCAGGCCAAGCTGATCGATCAGGAGCGCCGCCTGCGCAGCGAACAGACCAAGCACCTGGAACTGCAAACGCAGATCAGCGAAAGCCTGGAACAGCGCGTACAGGAGCGCACCGCGACGCTGCAGGACACCCTGCAGCAACTGTCCAACGCCAACCTGCGCCTGGCCGAGCTGAATCGACGCGACGGGCTTACCGGCCTGTTCAACCGCCAGACACTCAGCGAAGAACTGGCTCGCGCCTGCGCCCGCGCCGTGCGCAGCCGACAGTCACTGGCGGTCCTGATGCTGGATCTGGATCACTTCAAGCAGGTCAATGACCGCTACGGCCATCTCGCCGGCGATGCCTGCCTGCGCCATGCAGCCCAGCGTATCCAGCAGCGCCTGCGCAGTAGCGACTTGCTGGCACGCTTCGGCGGCGAAGAATTCGTCATCTTGCTCGACAGTACCGATCTCACCGGCGCACTCGACCTGGCCGAACAACTGCGCGAAGAGCTCGCGCTCAATCCCTGCCTCTACCAACAACAGTCGATAGCGCTGAGCCTGAGCATCGGCCTGCATGCCGGCGTACCGAGCGAGCCGGACTGCGGCGAGCATTGGCTGGAACTGGCCGACCGCGCCCTTTACCGCGCCAAGGCGGGCGGCCGTAACCGTGTGGTCAGCTACGAGGCCATGGCCTTCAAGGCCCCCTGAGGCACCAGCTCCACCAGTTCGAGCACAGCCTTCAGGATCACAGGATCACTCAACAGACGCTGATGCTCATCTGCCGGCAGGCGCATATCGAGAATCAGAGAAAGGGGACAAAACAAAAAGGGGCCACCTCGCAAGAGATGGCCCCTGGGTTCCGCAAATGCGGCAAGAAAATGGCGTCCCCTAGGGGACTCGAACCCCTGTTACCGCCGTGAAAGGGCGGTGTCCTAGGCCACTAGACGAAGGGGACGAAACCTTCGAACGACAAGGCCAGCGCTAGGCTGGCCTTGTGTGTGATTGGTGGAGCTAAACGGGATCGAACCGTTGACCTCTTGCATGCCATGCAAGCGCTCTCCCAGCTGAGCTATAGCCCCGAAACCTTGCGGTCGGCTCGCAACGCTTGCGCATTGCGACTGGAATATGGCGTCCCCTAGGGGACTCGAACCCCTGTTACCGCCGTGAAAGGGCGGTGTCCTAGGCCACTAGACGAAGGGGACGAAACCTTCGAAGAACAAGGCCAGCACTAAGCTGGCCTTGTCAGTGTTTGGTGGAGCTAAACGGGATCGAACCGTTGACCTCTTGCATGCCATGCAAGCGCTCTCCCAGCTGAGCTATAGCCCCGAAACCTTGCGGTCTGGCTGCAACGCCTAAACGCTGCTGCTGGAATAAGTGGCGTCCCCTAGGGGACTCGAACCCCTGTTACCGCCGTGAAAGGGCGGTGTCCTAGGCCACTAGACGAAGGGGACGCAAGACCCTAATCGCGAACCGACTCACATCGATTCTGGCACTCCCGAAGGAGTCGAGATTGGTGGAGCTAAACGGGATCGAACCGTTGACCTCTTGCATGCCATGCAAGCGCTCTCCCAGCTGAGCTATAGCCCCATCTCGAGGACGGGGCGCATGTTAAGAGCGCCCCGATTGGCTGTCAACAACATTTTTCCGGCCAGCCCAAAGTTTTTGCCAATAGAACAATTACTTAGAGCCTCACTCGTGGAAAGTTAGCCGTAACCGTGGGAGGCGCTTCAGCGGCGACAAAATCAAATCATCGTGGCTAAAGCCCCTCCCACAGTTGCACGTCTCAACTTAGCCAATGCTCGCCAGCAGTTTCTCCCACTCCTTGGCCTCTTTCTTCGAGGTGCCGCCGAGCAGCTCCAGTGCCTGGCGCAGACGGAAGCGAGTCAGGTCCGGGCCGAGGATTTCCATGGCATCGAGCACCGATACCGAGCTGGCCTGACCGGTGATCGCCGCGAACATCAGCGGCATGGCGTCACGCAGCTTCAGCTCCAGGTGCTCGACCACAGCCTGAATGCAGCCGGTGATGCGATCCTTTTCCCACTGGCGCAGCGACTCGAGCTTCCACAGGATCAGTTGCATCAACTGACGTACCTGATCAGGCGATAGCTTCTTGTGCTCGAACAGCTTGTCATCCAGGTTCAGACCGCCGGAGAAGAAGAAACCGGCCAGCGGCGCGATCTGACTGAAGGTCTCCACCCTGCCCTGCACGTGCGGCGCGATCTTCATCAGGTACTCGGGGTTGAGGGCCCACTTCTGCACTTCGGCGGCGAAGGTTTCCACCGGCAGTTCACGCAGCCACTGGCCGTTGAGCCAGGACAGTTTCTCCAGATCGAAGATCGGCCCACCCAGCGACACGCGGTTGATGTCGAAGTGCTCGATCATCTCGGCCAGGGAGAACTTCTCGCGCTCGTCCGGCATCGACCAGCCCATGCGACCGAGGTAGTTGAGCATGGCCTGCGGCAGGTAGCCCATGCGCTCGTAGAAGGTGATGCTGGTGGGGTTCTTGCGCTTGGACAGCTTGCTCTTGTCCGGATTGCGCAGCAGCGGCATGTAGCACAGCGCCGGCTGTTCCCAACCGAAGTATTCGTACAGCTTGATCAGCTTGGGCGCGGACGGCAGCCATTCCTCGCCACGCAGCACGTGGGTGATGCCCATCAGATGATCGTCGACCACGTTGGCCAGGAAGTAGGTCGGCAGGCCATCGGCCTTCATCAGCACCTGCATGTCCATGCGATCCCATGGGATCTCGACATTGCCACGCAGCATGTCCGGCACCACGCAAGTGCCCTCGCTGGGCACCTTCATGCGCACCACGTGCGATTCGCCCGCGGCGATGCGACGCTGCGCCTCGGCCGGTTCCAGGTGCATGCAGTAGCCGTCGTAACGCGGGGTTTCCTTGTTGGCCATCTGCTGCGCGCGCACTTCATCGAGGCGCTCGGCGGAGCAGAAGCACGGGAAGGCATGGCCTTTGCCAACCAGCTCATCGGAGTACTTCTTGTAGATCTCGCCACGCTCGCTCTGCCGATAAGGGCCGTGCGGGCCGCCAACGTCCGGGCCTTCGTCCCATTCGATACCCAACCAGCGCAGCGCGTCGAAAATCTGCTGCTCGGACTCACGCGTGGAACGAACCTGGTCGGTGTCCTCGATGCGCAGAATGAACTGGCCACCGTGCTGACGAGCGAAGCACAGGTTGAACAGCGCGATATAGGCGGTGCCGACATGGGGGTCGCCAGTTGGCGATGGCGCGATACGGGTACGGACGGTGGTCATGAATGCTCTCGGAAGGAAGACACGAGGGTTGAATCAAGCGGGCGATGTTAGCAGGCCGGCGGCACCTGGCTCCAGCAACCCGCCACGAGTGATGGGCAAGCTGGCGATGAGGAAGTCGAGGAAGGTCTTGACCTTCATCGCCTGGAAGCGTCGTGACGGATAGATCGCGTAGACCTCCCCCACCGGCAGACGCGCCTCGGGCAACAGCTCGATCAAGCGCCCGCTACGCACCGCCTCCTCACTGATCATCACCGGCAGCCCGCAAATCCCTGCACCTGCCAGCGTCGCCTCACGGGCGAAGGTGATGTTGTTGCAGGTCATCACTCGCTGGCACGGCAGGTGCTCGCCTAGCAGCGGCCAATAGCGCGGCGCATCGTGCTGCAGGAGAATCGCCCGATGCCCCTCCAGTTCGGCAACGCTGCGCGGCGTACCGTGCGCTGCGAGGTAAGCAGGGCTGGCGCACAGGCGTCGGCCACTTTCGAACAGCTTGCGCGCGATCAGCGTGGAGTCCTGCGGCTGGCCGACCTGGATAGAGATATCCACGCCCTCCTCCAGCGGATCGACCGACCGTGAGGTCAGCTCCACCTCCGCGTCGATCTGCGGGTACTGACGCATGAACTCACCCAGCACTCGCCCGAGAAACAACTGGCCAAATTCGATCGGTGAAGTGATGCGTAACAATCCGGAGGGTTCGCGCTGCAACTGCATCACCGCCTGCTCGGCTTCGGCGAAATCGAGCATGATCTGCCGGCAACGCTCGTAGTAAGCCTGCCCCACCTCGGTAAGGCGCAACTTACGCGTGGTGCGGTTTAGCAGACGCACACCAAGGCGCTCTTCGAGCAACGCGATGCGCCGGCTCACCGTCGATTTCTGCATGCCCAGGCTGGTCGCAGCCTGGGTGAAGCTGTGGCATTCCACCACTCGGGTAAAGATCAGTGCGTCATCCAGCCCCATGATTGTTCCTCATACGCAACAAAGCATGCCAAGCCGACAGTCTACTGGCGAAAAGGGAACGCTGTTAAATTTACTTACATTTATCCGCCGCATCCCGAGCCTCAAGCATGCCCGCTAAACTGCAACGTCGTCTTCTCGTCTTCGTAACTCTACTGGTATTGATCGCTGGCGCCCTGCTCGCCCAGTGGCTAATGGTGGGTCGCTACCACGAGAGCACCGATAACGCCTACGTACAGGGCGAGATCACCCGCGTCTCGAGCCAGCTGAATGCACGCATCGAAAAGGTGTTGGTACGCGACAACCAGCACGTGGAAGCCGGTCAGTTGCTGGCCGTGCTGGAAGACGCCGATTTCCGCCTGACTCGCCAGCGCGCCCTCGCAGCCCTGGAAACCCACCAGGCCGAGCGCGCCCAGGCGCAGAGCAAACTCGACCAGCAGGCCAGCTTGATCGCCGCCAGCCAGGCCGATGTCGCCGCCAGCCAGGCCACGCTGGATCGCTCCAGGCTCGACCTCGGCCGCGCCCAGACCCTGCGCAAGCCGGGCTATGTCTCCGAAGAGCGGGTCACCACCCTGGCCGCCGACAACCGTGTGGCCCGTTCGCAAGTGGCCAAGGCTCAGGCCGATCTGCAGGCGCAGCGTCAGCAGGTAGCCAGCCTGGAAGCCGAGCTCAAGCGCCTGGACGCACTGATTCTTTCCGCACAGGCTGACCTGAAACAGGCCGACCTCAACCTAGCGCGCACGCAAATCCATGCACCGATCAGCGGCATGGTCGGCCAGCGCTCGGCCCGTGAAGGTCAGGTGGTGCAAAGCGGGGCTTACCTGCTGTCATTGGTGCCGGATCAGGACATCTGGATCCAGGCCAACTTCAAGGAAACCCAGATCGGCCGCATGCGTCCGGGACAAAAGGCCGAACTGTTGTTCGACAGCTACCCGGACACGCCCATCGAAGGCCGTATCGACAGCCTGTTCGCGGCTTCCGGCGCGCAGTTCAGCCTGCTGCCACCAGACAACGCCACCGGCAACTTCACCAAGGTGGTGCAGCGCATTCCGGTCAAGCTGACCTTCGCCGCTGACAACCCGTTGCGCGGGCTGATCCGCCCCGGCATGTCGGTAGAGGTGACCGTGGATCTGCGCAGCGACGACAGCCATGGCGGGTGATGCACTGGTCCGCCCCACGGCGGAGCCCAGCCGCCGCGACTGGATTGCGGTGATGAGCGCCATGCTCGGCGCCTTCATGGCGGTGCTGGATATCCAGATCACCAACTCTTCACTCAAGGACATTCAGGGCGCGCTATCCGCGACGCTGGAAGAAGGCTCGTGGATCTCCACCTCCTACCTGGTCGCCGAGATCATCATGATTCCGCTGACCGCCTGGCTGGTGCAGCTGCTCTCAGCACGCCGCCTGGCCGTCTGGGTGTCGGTGGGTTTTCTGATCGCTTCGCTGCTGTGCTCCCTGGCCTGGAGCCTGGAAAGCATGATCGTGTTCCGCGCGCTGCAAGGGTTCACTGGCGGCGCGCTGATCCCGCTGGCGTTCACCATGACGCTGATCAAGCTACCCGAGCATCACCGCGCCAAGGGCATGGCCCTGTTCGCCATCACGGCGACCTTCGCCCCCTCCATCGGCCCGACACTGGGCGGCTGGCTGACCGAGAACTGGGGCTGGGAATACATCTTCTACATCAACGTGCCGCCCGGCCTGATCATGATTGCCGGCCTGCTCTACGGCCTGGAAAAGAAGGCGCCACACTGGGAGCTGCTGAAGACCACCGACTACGCCGGCATCGTCACCCTGGGCATGGGCCTGGGCTGCCTGCAAGTATTTCTCGAAGAAGGCCACCGCAAGGACTGGCTGGAATCGCAACTGATCGTCGGCCTGGGCAGCGTGGCGCTGGTCAGCCTGATCCTGTTCGTCATCCTGCAGATATCCCGCCCCAATCCACTGATCAACCTGGGCGTGCTGCGCGAACGCAACTTCGGCCTGGCCAGCATTTCCAGCCTGGGCCTCGGCGTCGGGCTGTACGGTTCGATCTATGTGTTGCCGCTCTATCTGGCGCAGATCCAGGGCTACAACGCCTTGCAGATCGGCGAAGTGATCATGTGGATGGGCGTGCCGCAGCTGTTTCTGATCCCGCTGGTGCCCAAGCTGATGAAGATCATCTCGCCGAAATGGCTGTGCGCCCTGGGCTTCGCCCTGTTCGGCGCGGCGAGTTTCTTCTCCGGCGTGCTCAACCCGGACTTTGCCGGCGAGCAGTTCCAGCACATCCAGATCGTCCGCGCGCTTGGCCAACCGCTGGTGATGGTCACGGTGTCGCTGATCGCCACGGCCTATATCCTGCCGCAGGATGCCGGCTCGGCCTCCAGCCTGTTCAACATCCTGCGCAACCTCGGCGGCGCCATCGGCATCGCCCTGCTCGCCACCCTGCTGGATGCCCGCGCCAAGGTCTATTTCGACTACCTGCGCGAGTCCATCGTGCCGACCAACCCACAAGTCGAGGAACGCCTGCACCTGCTGACACAGACATTGGGCAGCGAACAGGCAGCACTGGCCAAGCTCAGCCAGATCGTGCATGAACAAGCGATCATCATGGCCTACAACGACGCCTTCCACTTCATCGGCATCGCCCTGGGCGTGAGCATGCTGGCGATCCTGCTGACACGAAAGCTGCCGCAGAACATGGCGGGCGGTGGCGCGGCTCACTGACCCTACTGTGTGGGAGCCGCGCCACGCGGCGAATCGAGAGAACACCGTAAAACCAAAAGCTCCGCCCCGGGGCGGGGCTCCTACACCGGCGCCCCCGCGCCACGCGGCAACATCAAACCTGCAACAACCTATCCCGCAGCTTCTGAATCTCATCACGTAACTGCGCGGCGGCCTCGAACTCCAGGTCGCGCGCCAGGGCGTACATCTTCTCTTCCAGCTGACGAATACGCTTGGTGATCTCGCTCGGCGAACGCAGCTCGTTCTCGTAGCGTGCGCTCTCCTCCGCCGCCTTGGCCATGCCCTTGCGCTTGTTGCTCCGCGCACCGGGCACCACGGCGCCTTCGAGAATGTCCTTGACGTCTTTCTGCACGCCCTTGGGCACGATGCCGTTGGCCTCGTTGAAGGCGATCTGCTTGGCACGACGCCGCTCGGTCTCGCCGATGGCGCGCTGCATCGAGCCGGTCATGTTGTCGGCGTAGAGAATCGCTCGACCGTTGAGGTTACGCGCCGCGCGGCCGATGGTCTGGATCAGCGAGCGCTCGCTGCGCAGGAAACCTTCCTTGTCTGCATCGAGGATCGCCACCAGCGACACCTCGGGCATGTCCAGACCCTCGCGCAGCAGGTTGATACCCACCAGCACGTCGAAGGCGCCGAGACGCAGATCACGAATGATCTCCACCCGCTCAACAGTATCGATGTCCGAGTGCAGGTAACGCACCTTGACGTCGTGATCACCCAGGTAATCGGTCAAGTCCTCGGCCATGCGCTTGGTCAGCGTGGTGACCAGCACACGATCGCCCGCCGCCACGCGCAAACGGATCTCCGAGAGCAGATCATCGACCTGAGTGCGCGCCGGGCGCACCTCGATCTGCGGGTCGACCAAGCCAGTCGGTCGCACCAACTGCTCCACCACACGCCCAGCATGCTCGCCCTCGTAAGGTCCCGGCGTGGCGGACACGAAAATGGTCTGCGGGCTGGCCGCCTCCCACTCCTCGAAACGCATCGGTCGGTTATCCAGCGCCGAGGGCAGGCGGAAGCCGTACTCCACCAGCGTCTCCTTGCGCGAACGGTCGCCCTTGTACATCGCGCCGACCTGCGGCACCGAGACGTGGGACTCATCGATAACCAGCAGCGCTTCATCAGGCAGGTAGTCATAAAGAGTGGGTGGCGGCGCGCCAGCCGGGCGACCCGAGAGGTAGCGTGAGTAGTTTTCGATGCCGTTGCAGTAGCCCAGTTCGAGAATCATCTCCAGATCGAAGCGCGTACGCTGCTCCAGACGCTGCGCCTCCACCAGCTTGTTCGCCCCGCGCAGGTACTCCAGGCGCTGCTGCAGCTCGACCTTGATGTGCTCAACCGCCTCCAGCAGCGTTTCACGCGGGGTGACGTAGTGGCTCTTGGGGTAGAAGGTGAAACGCGGCAGCTTCTGGATCACCTCACCGGTCAGCGGATCGAAGGCGCTGATGCTCTCCACCTCGTCATCGAACAGCTCGACACGGATGGCTTCAAGATCCGACTCCGCCGGAAAGACGTCGATCACATCGCCGCGCACGCGGAAAGTCGCACGGGCAAAATCCATGTCGTTGCGGGTGTACTGCAGCTCGGCCAGGCGGCGCAACAGCGCGCGCTGGTCCATCTTGTCGCCGCGATCGAGGTGCAGCACCATTTTCAGGTACTCCTCGGGACTGCCCAGGCCGTAGATCGACGACACGGTGCAGACCACGATCACGTCCTTGCGCTCGATCAGCGCCTTGGTCGCCGACAAACGCATCTGCTCGATATGATCGTTGATCGAGGCATCCTTCTCGATGAAGGTGTCCGACGACGGCACATAGGCTTCCGGCTGGTAGTAGTCGTAGTAGGAGACGAAATACTCCACCGCGTTGTTCGGGAAGAATGCCTTGAACTCGCCGTAGAGCTGCGCGGCCAGGGTCTTGTTCGGCGCCAGGACCAGGGTCGGGCGCTGCACCTGGGCAATCACGTTGGCAATGGAAAAAGTCTTGCCCGAGCCGGTTACGCCCAGCAGAGTCTGGTGCGACAGACCGGCCTCCAGCCCCTCGACCATCTGCCGGATCGCCTCGGGCTGATCGCCGGCAGGTTTGAAGCGGGTCACCAACTGAAATTCGGACATGCAGCACCTCGACAAACGACTGTGACGCGCCCTGTCGGGCGGCGTCAAAGCCATGAATTGCGGGGCGACTCGGCAATAGCTCCAGGTAGAGTCGAATTACCTGGCAAAAGGCCTTAATTCAGGGCTTTGCGCTGTCGCCCCCTGGATACAGGGTCGTTATACTAACGCCCCGTTTACGCGCCCCCTAGCGCTTTTGTCGGGGACGCCTGGCCACCCACCCCTCACTCGAGTTGCCGCATCCATCATGAGTCTCTTCTCTGCCGTCGAAATGGCTCCGCGCGATCCCATCCTGGGCCTCAACGAAGCATTCAACGCCGACACCCGCGCGACCAAGGTCAACCTTGGCGTGGGCGTCTACTACAACGAGGAGGGACGGATTCCGCTGCTGCGCGCCGTCGCAGAAGCCGAAAAAGCGCGTATCGAGGCGCACGCGCCACGTGGCTACCTGCCCATCGAAGGCATCGCCGCCTACGACAAGGCCGTGCAAGAGCTGCTGTTCGGCAAGGGCGCAGCCTTGATCGAAGCCGGCCGCGTGATCACCACCCAGGCCCTGGGCGGTACTGGCGCCCTGAAGATCGGCGCCGACTTCCTCAAGCGCCTGCTGCCGGACGCCACCGTCGCCATCAGCGACCCGAGCTGGGAAAACCACCGCGCCCTGTTCGAATCCGCCGGCTTCCCGGTGCAGAACTACCGCTACTATGATCCGTTCAGCAATGGCGTGAACCGTGGCGGCATGCTCGAAGACCTGCGCAACCTTCCGGCTCACTCCATCGTCGTGCTGCACGCCTGCTGCCACAACCCGACCGGCGTCGACCTGCAGCTGGAAGACTGGAAAGCCGTGCTGGACGTGCTGCGCGAGCGTGAGCACGTGCCCTTCCTCGACATCGCTTACCAGGGCTTCGGTGACGGCATCGAGCAGGACGCCGAAGCCGTTCGCCTGTTCGCCGAGTCGGGCCTGGAGTTCTTCGTCTCCAGCTCCTTCTCCAAGTCGTTTTCGCTCTACGGCGAGCGCGTCGGCGCCCTGTCGCTGGTCACCAGCAGCCGTGAAGAGTCGACTCGCGTCCTGTCGCAGCTCAAGCGCGTGATCCGCACCAACTACTCCAACCCGCCAACCCACGGCGCCACTGTAGTCGCCAGCGTGCTCAACAGCCCCGAGCTGCGCGCCATGTGGGAAGCCGAACTGGGCGAAATGCGCGACCGCATCCGCAGCATGCGCCTGGCCATGGTCGAACAACTGGCAGCCCTGGGTGCCAAGCGCGACTTCGGCTTCGTCGCCGAGCAACGCGGCATGTTCTCCTACTCCGGCCTAACCGTGGAGCAGGTCGAGCGCCTGAAGGAAGAGTTCGGCATCTACGCCGTCGGCACCGGCCGCATCTGCGTTGCCGCGCTGAACAAAGGCAACCTGGACAGCGTCACCCGCGCGATCCACGCCGTGCTGTAAGCCTCTGCGATAGACAAAAGCGCCGGCCCATGGGCCGGCGTTTTTGTATGCGCCAACAGTCACTGTAGGAACGACTGGGCGACATTCCTTTTCAGCCGCGATCTGCCACTGCCATCGCGGCTAAAGCCCCTCCCACGACACCATCGCTGAACACCCCGAATTCTAACCACGGAGATATCGCGTTGAAGTGTTGACTTCTCTTTTTTAATCAGTAACATACGCGCCGTTGTTCCGCGATAGCTCAGTCGGTAGAGCAAATGACTGTTAATCATTGGGTCCCTGGTTCGAGTCCAGGTCGCGGAGCCAAATTCGAGAACCCAGCCTAACCGCTGGGTTTTTTATTGCCTGCGGACTCTCACCAGGGACTGCGTCCCAGGTTATTCGCTGCGCTCACCCCTTCGGGGCCGCGCTAAAGCGCGTTCAGCTTCGCTGTCGAGTCCAGGTCGCGGAGCCAAATTCGAGAACCCAGCCTAACCGCTGGGTTTTTTATTGCCTGCGGACTCTCACCAGGGACTGCGTCCCAGGTTATTCGCTGCGCTCACCCCTTCGGGGCCGCGCTAAAGCGCGTTCAGCTTCGCTGTCGAGTCCAGGTCGCGGAGCCAAATTCGAGAACCCAGCCTAACCGCTGGGTTTTTTATTGCCTGCGGACACCCAACGTAGGGTGCGCCGTGCGCACCGGCAGCACTCGAGAGCCAAGGCCTGGCGCCGACAAGATGCGTCCCCTTAAAAGCAAAAAGGCCGGTCAAGGACCGGCCCAAATGGCAACGCCGCCAGGCGTCAGTTCACACTCAACTTGTCGCGATTCTTCTCCAGCGTCGCCTGGCCAATCCCCTTGACCTCCAGCAACTCGTCGACCGACGCGAAGTTACCGTGTTCCTCACGGTACGCCACGATCGCCTTGGCCTTGGTCTCGCCGATACCCGCCAGCTCGCGCTGCAGGGTATCCGCATCGGCGGTGTTCAGATTGACCACGGCCACCTGCGCCACCTGCACGGCAGCCGGCTTGGCGCTTTCGGTTTTCGGCGTTTCGGCGGCCACGGCAGCCAGGGAGAGAGAAGCGAGAACAGCGAACAGCAGGGAAGAAAGACGGGCTTTCAGCATGATGTGCATCCTTTCGTGAGTTGATCCATGTGGGACTTCCAAGCTCCACGAAGGAAAAACTAGACGCTGATACCCGTCTGTCAAATCAGGAGTCGGAACGCCGCTGCTGGTGAATCCAATCGACGATCTCCCCCTCGGGCCGATAACCACTCACCGTTTCGCGCAGCAGTTGCCGTACCCGGTCGTAGTCATAACGCTCGACCGCACCCAGCAGCTCGCCCAATACTTTCTTGAAAGACTCCCAAGGCAGACTCTCCTCATTGGCGCGCATGATCATCGGGTGATCGGTCGGGCTGACGTTGTCGCCGATCAGCAACTCCTCGTAGAGCTTCTCGCCGGGACGCAAACCGGTGAACTCGACGGCAATATCGCCGTGCGGATTCTTTTCCGAACGCACGCTGAGTCCGCTCAGATGAATCATCTTCTCCGCCAGATCGACGATCTTCACCGGCTGGCCCATATCGAGGACGAACACATCGCCGCCCTGGCCCATGGCACCGGCCTGGATAACCAACTGCGCCGCCTCGGAAATGGTCATGAAGTAGCGGGTAATGTTCGGGTGGGTCACCGTCACCGGGCCACCCCGGCGAATCTGATCATGGAACAACGGAATCACCGAGCCAGAAGACCCCAGTACGTTGCCGAAGCGCACCATGGTGAAGCGGGTCTTGTTGACCTGGTGCACGCCATCATCACATCTGAACAGCACCGGTGCAGGTTCTGCGCTCAAGGCTTGCAACACCATCTCGGCAAGGCGTTTGGTGCTGCCCATCACATTGGTCGGGCGCACAGCCTTGTCCGTGGAAATCAGCACGAAGTGCTCTACACCGGCCTTGATTGCCGCCTGCGCGGTGAAAGTGGATCCCAGCACATTGTTCAGCACGCCCTCGGCGATATTGTGCTCGACCATCGGCACATGCTTGTACGCCGCTGCGTGATAAACCGTGTTGACCTTCCAGGTACGCATCACATCCAGAATGCGCCCTGGGTTACGAATGGAACCCAGGATCGGCACCAGGTTCACAGGCAATGACTCGTGGCGAATACGCTGTTCCAGTTCGCAATGGATGCTGTAGAGGTTGAATTCGCTGTGCTCGAACAACAGCAAAGTGGTCGGCCCAGT
This sequence comes from Pseudomonas sediminis, assembly GCF_039555755.1. Lineage (NCBI taxonomy): Bacteria > Pseudomonadati > Pseudomonadota > Gammaproteobacteria > Pseudomonadales > Pseudomonadaceae > Pseudomonas > Pseudomonas sediminis. Next base: position 3,706,050 of record NZ_CP154631.1, on the reverse strand, counting down.
CGCCACTATTTGCCGGCACAACTCCGAGCCGATCGAACCGCCCGCCCCCGTCACCATCACCACCTGACCACGGATACAACGCTCGAATAAAGGCCGCTGTGGTGGCACGCAATCGCGGCCAAGCAGATCGGCGATGTCCACTTCCTGTACATCCTCGACCCTAACCCGGCCGCTGGCCAGATCCATGAAACCGGGCACGCTGCGCACATGCAGCGGATACTGCTCGAGCAGCTCCAGAATCTCACGTCTGCGACCGCGGCTAGCCGAAGGAATTGCCAGCAGAATCTCATCGACGCCGGCTTCATCGATCATCTGCTGGATATGCCTGGACTTATAGACCCGCAGTCCAGCGATCACCCGATTGGCAATGCTGGGATCATCGTCGATGAAAGCCACTGGACGCATAGCCCGCCCCAACCGCAACGCAGCCACCAGTTGGTTGCCGGCCGCGCCAGCACCATATATCGCCACCTTTGGCAAACCCGCATCACGCCCGTTGAGCCGGCCAGGCTGATCCGACGAATACCAATCACCCATAAAGTACTGGCGCATCACCAGGCGCAGCCCACCAATCATCACCAGGCTCAACCACCAGTAGTTGAACACCATAGAGCGGGGAATGAGCTTGGGCGCACCCTGATACCAGTACACCGCCAGCGCCAGCAGCAACGCCGACAGCGTAACCGCCTTGCCAATAGCAAGCAGCGCATCGTTGCCGAAATAACGCATCACCGCCCGGTACATACCGCAGTGAACAAACAAGGGAATCGCTATCAGCGGCGCTACGGCGAACAGCCAGGCATGCCCGGCGAAGGGTTCGATATTTTTCGAATCGCCCAGGCGCACGACAAATGCCAGCCACAGCGCCGCCCAGACCAGCCCCACATCCACGGTGACCTGAATCAGTCGCTTTTGCCGTCGTGGCAGCTTGACCAGATGGCTACGCAACTTCTCGGCGAGTCTTAACACAATGATCCCTCAACTTTTTCTCAAGCCATCTCTGAACCAACTGCCGCAAGTTACACTGCACAACAGCACAAAAAACGGCCCACGCCCTGACCTTAAGCGAAGCACTGACCCCTACTCTCGCTCCCCCGCCTTGAACTTCACCGCCAGCACCACCAGCGGCAGATAGGCAACCAACAAGCCGAGCAAACCATCCAACCCACCAAGCCCAACCCACAACGCGATCGGCAACAACCACAGCAGATTTATCCCCAGCACCGCCAAGGTCACCGGCAAGTGATTGCCGAACCGGCGCGAGGCGTACTGGTACGCATGGCTACGGTGCGCCTCATAAACCTTATCGCCCCGCAGCAAACGCCGAAACAATGTCCAGGTGGCATCAACGGTGAACACCCCTAGTAAAATCAGCCAACTCCAAAGCAACTGGGGGGCTATCCAGGCCGCTTGGAGCGAGAGCACGCCCAATGCAATCCCGAGAAAACCACTACCCGCATCGCCCATGAAGATGCGCGCCGGTGGGAAATTCCAGAACAGAAAGCCTGCCACGGCTACAGCCAGCAGGAGTGGTGCCCCGATGGCAGTCGGCTCACCCAGCAATGCATAAATCAACGCGCCACCCAGGCCCACACTGATTGCCTCGACACTGGCGATACCGTCGATGCCATCCATGAAGTTGTACAGGTTAAGCAGCCAGACCAGGTAGAACGCCGCCAACACATACCCCAGCCAGCCCAACTCCAAGTCAAAGCCGAAAACCGCCAGGGACGGTAAACCGCCCAGCCAGCCTAGCGCCCAGGCCGCCCCGATGAAGTGCGCCAACAACCGCCAGCGCGCAGCGATATGACCATGGTCATCGAGAAAGCCCACCACAGCGACCCACGCCCCAGCCCCCATCAATGCCCACAGCACAGGCCATGGCAAAACACCCACCACTGCCAGCAGAGGCAGCGCAGCAAGAAAGCTGAGGACAATCGCCACACCACCACCGCGGGGGGTGGGTACCGAGTGGGAACTGCGGGCATTGGGGACGTCCATCAGGCTGCGCGCCAAGGCATAACGTCGCAATGCACCCGTTAAAAGAAGAGAAACACCTGCCAGGACCGGCAGCAACCACCAGAGGATCATTCGGCTTGATGTTCCAGGAAATGCTCGGCCGCCCTGCGCAGCGCCTCATCGACGCCAAGCGGTGGTGACCAGTTGAGCAGCTCTCGCGTTTTACTGATATCAACTTGTAGCGAACCGCATAAGCGCTGTGCCAGCGCCCTCTTGCCCAATAAACTGGCCCCAGCCTCCAGCAGCCACGCAGGAATCGGCACTAAGCGCGCCGGCCTGCCAAGTGCCCCCCCCATGCGACGGAGCAGTTGACGGGTAGAAAGATCCTCGCCATCGCTGACCATAAAGGTCTGATTAGCCGCCGCCGGGTGCTCGACACAGGTTGCAATCAGGTCCACCAGGTTATCCAGAGCCACCAGGCTGCGCCGATTTTGGATGGCTCCCAAGGGCAGCGGAATACCCTTGCTCAGCCAGCGCATCATGCTGAGGAAGTTGGCCTTGACGCCGGGTCCATAGACCAGCGGCGGACGGATGATCACCACCTCCATACCCGTTTCCGCCGCCAACTCCCGCAGCGCCAGTTCCGCCTCAAGCTTGGAGATGCCGTAAGGATCCACCGGTGCGGGTTGCGACTCGGCACTGTAAGGCTTGCCAGGCGCGGTGCTCTCGCCATTGACCTTGATCGAACTGATGAAGATGAAGCGTTTTACTCCGGCACCTACAGCCTGGCGAGCGAGGTTCAGGGTGCCATCGACATTGACCTTGCGGAACTCCGCCAGCGGGTCAGCAACCTTGTCGCTCATCACGTGAACGCGGGCGGCAGCATGAATGATCACCTGCACGCCCTGCAGCACCGGTTGCCATGCAGTATCCGCCGCGATATCTGCAACTTGGGCATGAGCGACACCAGCCGGCAAACTGGAATTCGGGCGGCGCGACACCACAACCAAGTCAAGAGCCGGCTGGGCGGCTAGCCGAGCCAGCAGTGCTTGGCCAACAAACCCGGTGGAGCCTGTTAACAAAATCATCATGTACAACAAGCTCTTATGGCTTAGGCATCGACCTTCAAAGCTGGATACCAGCTCGCTACGGAAGCTAACCCGTACCGAATTTAAAAAATTCGACGCGGGTTGGAAGGTAAATTACCTGATAGAAAAACTTCAGGCCTGTATCGAGTCGAAAGCCGACTTCAAGCGGGAGTAACTACAAGTGCCTGCATGGCTTTCCAACAACTCCTTCTGCCGATTTCTGAGAATCGGGAGATACTGGAGATGCTGTTCTCGGCGACTAGCTAGAACATCCTCGCTATTAGGCATTCTGAACTCGGAAGTGGCCCTATCCAAGAATACAAAGTCATGTTCAGATGTGTATCTCAACCAAAGATCCCAATCTTCAAGGCAGTCCAGTTCTTCACTGAATCCGCCGTGCTTGAGGAACAGGTTCTTCTTGAGCAATAGGGACTGAATCGCGATGTAGTTATAGTTCCACAGGGCATCAATCGAAAAGCGTGCACGTCCAAAGAGCGATTTCTTGCCCTCAATGTACTTAAGCGGTGACAGACTGACCACCTCGGTTGGAATTTCCCAAGAGCTCGAATAGGCGCCGGCCGCATCGGGATGAGCCTGGAGATGTCGGACCAACAATTCAACGTGATCAGGGAGCAGTAGGTCGTCGTCGTCCAGGAAACCGAACAGCTCGCCCTGCGCAAGCTCCAGGCCACGATTGCCCGCAAAGCAGCGGCCGCGCTTGGGCAGGGATTCGTAGGTCACCGTCACACCGGGCGGCAGCTCCAGTTCGTCTACGACCGGGCGCGCATGGGCCGTACCGTCCTCAACTATTACCAGTTCCAGTGGGCGGTAAGTCTGCCGCAGTACAGACTGGATCGACTCCCTCAGGAACTCCTGACGCGCGCCGTAGGTTCGGGTGATGATACTGACCAACGGATTGGCGGAAATGCGCGAGGTTCCGGACTCCCAAGGACGCACGGCTCTGGGTGGGAAGGCGAGCGAAAAGTCCTCGGTTTCCAGGGACAGGTTCGGATTGTAGGCCGTGTCGTGCTGGATATAGGACTTCCAGCGCTCAGAGAAATAGTCCTCCTCGCTCTGGAATGCCATCAGACCGCGGGTCTTTGACTCGTGGTGATAGAGCTCGGCATAGGGCGTATAGAGATTGCGGTAGCCTTTCTCGTGGATACGCAGACACAGATCCACGTCGTTGAAGGTGATGGTGAAGTTTTCTTCATCGAAACCGCCAACGGATTGGTACAAGTCCTTCCTGAGCACAAGACAGGCTGCGGTCACCGCAGTCAAGTTCTGGATGAGAACCGCCCGCGCCCAGTAGCCAAGCCAGTGCTTCGGTGCATAGCGGTACATGTGGCCCGCGCGTCCCTTGTAGCCCAACAGTACACCGGCGTGCTGGACGGTGCCGTCGGGATAGAAAAGGCGAGCGCCGACCGCGCCGATCTCCGGGCGGACGGCGTGGCTGACCATCTCACGCAACCAGCCGGGATTGATCACTTCGAGGTCGTTATTCAGCAACGCGAGAATGCTGCCGTTCGATTCATTTACGGCGATGTTGTTGATGCGCGAGTAGTTGAACGGGTGGTCGTAGTCGATGATCCGCACACGCTTGTCGCGCAACAGCTCCTCGAAGTACGCCTGCGTCTCCAGCTTCTCACTCTGATTGTTGACGATGATGACTTCGAAGTTGGAGTAGTCGGTATTGTTGAAGATCCCGTCCATACACTGGCGCAGGATATCCACACCGTCTTTGGTCGGGATGACGATGCTGACCAGGGGTTCGACCGGCAGCGGGTAGACCACCCGGTGGATGGACAAGTGCGGGTACTCCGAGGTGACCTCGGCATTGATCTCCATGCGTTGCAGGTGCTCGGCGAGCGCCTGGCGCGAACGAGTAGCGGCATAGTTCTTGGCACCCGCGTCGATGGCGAGGGAGCCCGGAACGGCGCGCCAGTGATAGAGAACATGCGGGATGTGGGCGATATTCTCCACTGGCAGTCGTTCGGTGAAACGCAGGACGAAGTCGTAGTCCTGACTACCGTCGAACGCGCTGCGCCAGCCGCCGAGGTTACGGGCCAGGCTGGTCCTGAATACCGCCAGGTGATCGACAAAGTTCTGCGACCTGAGCAGGTCGGGATTGAAGTCAGGCTTGAAGTACGGGTCGTAGCGATGTCCGCTGGTGTCGACCTTGTCCTGATCGCTGTAGAGGAAGTCGAACAACGGGTTTTTGTTGAGTTCCTCGGCGAACATATATAGCGCGTGCTCGGGGATCAGATCGTCATGGTCGAACATGGCGATGAAGTCGCCCTGCGCGATATCCAGCGCGCTGTTGGACGCCCTGGAAATGTGCCCGTTCTCCTGGCGCAGCACCAGTCGAATACGCTCGTCCTCTGACGCATGCTTCTTCAGCAGATCCCGTACCGCTTCATTCTTCGAAGCGTCGTCGGCGATACACAGCTCCCAGTTCGGGTACAACTGGTCGCGCACGGAGCGGATGGCCTCGTCGAGGAACTCCAGCGGCGGATCGTAAACCGGCATGATCAGGGAGAATTTGGGGGACCAGGAGAACGCCTCGATTCGCGAGCGAATCCTGCTACGTGCCTGGTCGTCCAGGGTGTCATAGCGTCGGACCCACTCGTCGTAGTCGAGTTTGATCTCGGCAAGTTCGTCGCCATTGCCAGTCGGCACCAGATGAGAACGTCTTTCGAGCATCCGCAGGCGCCACTTGATCCCTTCGAGACCTTCCTGCTGCAGGATGGTCAGCCCCCTGCGGATGGCGCCCCAGCGACCCTTCCTCCGCAGGAAGGACGGCGCCAGTTGCATTATGTGGCGGATACGCTTGATTTGGTGAGTGAAGAATCTCATTGGTGCAGTGATTTTCCAGCTGTTGGATGACCGCAACTGAACGACTTCGTTGTTCAGAACCTCAAGTTGGTGCCGGCTGTCTTCAAGCGCCCGGGCAAGGCTTTGCTCCTGCTCCTTGGCTTGCTCGATGATCTGGGCCTGTTCGCGGGCCCAGACGTCGACCTGGGTGATGTGATCTGCTTGCGTGGAGACGGTCACTTTCAGCCGAGCGATCTCCGCGTCCTTTACCATGGACTGGACGTGATACTGATCGACCAGCCGATCGCGCTCCGCAATGGTGTCGGCCAGAAGCTGGTTTCGCCGCTGCAGGTCCGGCAGCGTCGACTGGTTGTGCGGCTGGCTGGCCAGCCACGCCAAGAAGTGTTCGTTGGACGAGGTTCCGGTGGCGGTCTCCTGGAGCTCGACTTCAAACGCGACAAGCAGCGTCTCGGCCTGTGGCGTCCAGTCCAGTCGCATGGCATGGAAGAGCGCCTGCAGGAGGCTGCGCCAGGTCGGCAGCGGCTCGGTGGCCGGTCGGCCGAAGTAACTGACCATACCGGACATAGCAAGCAGCGAGCGGAACACAAGCTGGCTGAAGCGAATCTCGCCGCCCACGCGCCACTCCTGATCAATCACCTGATAGCGACTGAATGCGGAGACGACAATGTTCTGCGGAATGATATCGAGAAATTCACCAGGCAGGAAAAAGTCGCCCTCGTTGGGGATCGACTCGACGCTCAGGCCGCGCCCAGCCAGGATCTCGACTAGCGCCGTGCGATAACTCTCGAAGAACTCGGCGATATCGGCGAGCGCCCAGCCATCTTGGGTGACGGTGCGGATAAACTGCCAGGACAGGAGCGAGCCCTGGGCATAGTCCGTTTCCTGCGTCGGCAGGCAGTGGATCACCGCATTACCTTCGGCCTGAGCGGCGTGGCTTAGCGGCCGGCACTGCACACCAATAGAGCCGTCCGGGCGCACCCTGAACAGGGTTTCCTTGCAGAACGCCGGCCTGCGTTCGGTGTTGAAGTGGTAGGCCAAGATATTCTGCTCAGGCGCGCCGGTGGAGCCGTTCTGCGCGATCAACAGGAAAGAATTTGACAATGGCAGGGCCAGGTCGTTCCTAAAAAGCACCGGCCAGGCTAGCTCTTGGCGGAAATGGATGTGCGGGGGAAATTGCGGGTCCCGGCGCACACTCTGCCAGGCGAAGGCCGAGGCATCAAAGCCGGGCGTGGCCAAGGCACGCTCGGAAAGGATTGAAGTGGGGAACTTGTAGTCCGGCAACGGCAGCAGGGTGCTGACACCGGAATAGCCGCTGTCCTTCAAGGTCCGCTCGAGCACTGCATGACCGAAAGTCTGCGCCTGCTCCCGACGGTAGCGGTCCTCGACCCCGTACATCGGTAGTCCGACATGATCCTCGGGAGCGCCTGCCAGGTACTTCAGGCCCAGTTGGTTCTCGATGGCGATCACCAGCTGGCCGCCCGGTTTGAGCAGGCTTCTCACCCGCTGCAACATGCTGGATGCGGGCGCCTCGCCGGGGGTGAAGAGGTTGGCGTATTCCAGGACGCCGATCAGCGTGATGACGTCGAAGCGTTCGGTGGTGTCGAACTCGGCGAAGCGGTCGGCAACCACCACGACATTCTCGAGGTTCCGGGTGCGGGAGCGTGCGATAGTCGCGCGTCGTAGCGAGCCCTCCAGCGCGAGCACCTCCGCACCGGCCTCTCCCAGATAGCGGGTAATGGCTCCGCAGCCCGCGCCGATTTCCAGTACTCGAGCGCCGCGCAGTTGCGCGTGCAGGGGGCGGAGGATGTTCGCGCGGGTACTTGATAGGTGGTAGAGGCTGGGCCAGTCGGAACAGTGTTCGCGCAGCTCCAGCGATAGTACTGAAAGGTCAGAAGCCTCGCTGATGATCCGTCCCAGGCGGGTTTCGATCTCATCACCATCGTTGTAGGCGATGCTGGAGTATGCGGGTCGAGACCAAATTCCGCTCGTGGCATCGAACAGGTAGCCCTGATTCTGTAGCGCAGTCTTATCTTTCATCATTCGCTTGCGGATAGCTTGAGATCAAGGTTAACCAGCCCGAAGAAGCTTTCATCGGGGCGTACCTGGATATGAATGGAGTCGTATCGACGATCATGGGGGAGTATATCTTCTCCTTGGCGCGAGGCGACGCCGATGGAGATGAAATAGTCCCCGGACCCAAGGCGACAATTGAATTTCGCGCCAACCCGCACGGCGGTACCGGCGCGACCGGATGATTTGAAGGTTTCGAAGTCCAGTGTCTCAGAGTTGGCGCCGAAGACCGTGACGCCCTCCTTGGTCTTGATGGTGATCCCCAAGATGGGACGGAAGACTTCGTGGAGGAAGCCGACAGAGATGACCAGCACGATCTCTTGGCCCACCTTGTAACTAGTCGGATAGGCCTCACCGTCGGCGGAAATGTAGTAGTCGAGAATGCGCACGGCGCCATCGCCCCAGCGGTACTCGTGGGGATTGTAGCCAGGCCTCTGGCCGAAGGTGTCCTCGCTTAGGTTCAGCGAGCAGTAGTCAGCGCTTATGCAGTCGACGCTCTCTTCGCACTCAATGGGCTCATCCGACATTTCGGTGGCAGCGGGTTCGCTGCGCTTCTGCTTGCCGAACAGCAGATCCAGGTAGAGATTTGAGATGCGGCGCGGGTTGCCTTGCTCGATCACTTGACCATTGTTCAGTAGTACTGCATGGGTACAGTGGGTCACGATCTGCTCGGTGGAGTGGGTGACCAGCAGGATGCTGGTGCCATTCTCCTTTAGTTGCCGCAGTCGCTCGAAGCACTTGGCCTGGAACTTAGCGTCACCGACAGCCAAGGCCTCGTCGACGATCAGGATGTCTGGGTCAATCTGCGCCTGCACTGCGAAGGCGAGGCGCACGACCATGCCGCTGGAGTAGGTTTTGACCGGCTGCTCGATGAAGTCGCCGATATCGGCGAACGCCACGATGTCGTTGTAGCGGATATCGATCTCTTCTTTCCGAAGACCTAGGACGGAGGCGTTCATGTAGACGTTCTCGCGCCCTGTGAACTCCGGATTGAAGCCCGCCCCCAGCTCCAGCAGCGCCGCGATGCGGCCATGGGTCTGGATACTGCCGCCGCTGGGATTCAGGGTGCCGCAGATCATCTGCAGAAGGGTCGATTTGCCGCTACCGTTACGGCCGATGATGCCGACCGCTTCGCCCTTTCGGATTTCGAACGACACGTCTCGCAACGCCCAGAATTCGCGGAAGTACTGTTTGTCCTTCAGCCTAATCGCGCGCCTGAAGGCGGCCAGGATGAACTGCTTCAGTCGGTCCCTCGGTTTCTCGTAAATGTGGTAACACTTAGAGAGGTTGCTAACCTTGATAGCAATGTCCGAGTAGCTCCGCCCGGAGTCGATGGGGCGTTCGAGTTCAGAGGACATCGGCAAAGCCCTTGCGCGTTTTCTGGAACCAGGCGAAGCCTAGCCAGCAGATGATCAGAGACAGCAGGCAGAGGATGCCGAGCTGGTGCCAGTCGGGCAGCTCGCCGAGGAACATGATCCTTCTCGCCTCTTCGACGGTGGGTGTCAGGGGGTTAACCTGGAGGATGCTGCGGTAAGCCTCGGGTAGCGCGGTGATCGGGTAGAAGATCGGCGACATGAACATCAGGACGGAAATGATCACCCCTACCACCTGGGCGACGTCGCGAAGGAACACACCCAGCGACGCCAGCAGCCAAGTCAGGCCCAGCGTAATCAGCAGCAGCGGGAGCATCACCGCCGGCAACAGCAATGTCGTAAGCTGCAGCTTGCCGGTCAGCAGAAGGCAGGCCGCCAGCCAGACTAAGAAGCTGATGAGAAAATGGAACAATGCCGCACCTAGCGTCACCCACGGCAGGATTTCCAGCGGGAAGACCACTTTCTTGACGTAGTTGACGTTGCCCAGGATCAGGTTCGGGGCACGACTAATACATTCGGCGAACAGGTTGAAAAAGACCAGCCCGGCGAACAGCATGAGGGCGAAAACCTCCTTTGACTCTCCCTCGGTGCTCCATCGTGCCTTGAAGACCACACTGAAGACGAAGGTGTAGATCACCAGCATCAGGATTGGATTGAACAGCGACCAGAGCATGCCCAGGGAAGAGCCGCGATAACGCCCGGCGACGTCCCTTCGAGTCATGGTTCCAATCAGTGCCCTATGCCGCCAGGCGCTGGACAGAAGTTCAAGTGGTGAGATGGAAAAGTGCCGCATCAGGAGAAGGCCTCTACTTCGCTGAAAGGCAGACCGAGCTGGTCCTTGGCAGACAACTGCGGGCTGGCGCCGACGAGTCGCTCGAGCATCCAGTCCACGTTGATTTCTGCATCGCTCCAGAGAAGGCAGCGCTCGTGTTGCGGCGCGTAGTAGTCGGTGGCCTTGTAGAGGAAGTCCGCCGAGTCCGACAGCACCACGAAGCCGTGGGCGAAGCCTTCCGGCACCCACAGCTGCTGCTTGTTCTCGGCACTGAGCAGGGCTCCAACCCACTTGCCGTAGGTCGGCGAGGAGCGGCGCATGTCCACGGCGATGTCAAGCACCTCTCCGCTCACCACGCGAACAAGCTTCCCCTGGGGATGCCTGATCTGGTAGTGCAGGCCGCGCAAGACACCTTTCGATGAACGCGAGTGGTTGTCCTGCACAAACTGCACCGGGCGGCCCACGGCCTCTTCGAATTGGCGCTGATTGAAGCTTTCGAAAAAGAATCCTCGCTCGTCGCCAAATACCTTGGGTTCAAACAGGATCACATCCGGAATGGCTAGAGGTGTTGCTTTCATGAGTAAACTGTCTCTACAAGAATGCGCTTGAGGTATTTGCCGTAACCATTTTTGGCCAGAGGTGCGGCCAGCTTGTCGAGCTGCTCGGGGGTGATCCACTTCTGACGGAAGGCAATCTCCTCAGGACAGGCAACTTTCAGACCCTGGCGGTTCTCCAGCGTGGCGATGAAGTGGCTGGCTTCCAGCAGCGATTCGTGGGTGCCGGTATCCAGCCAGGCATAGCCGCGGCCCATGATCTCCACCGACAGGTTGCCTTGCTCCAGATAGACGCGATTGAGGTCGGTAATTTCCAGCTCTCCGCGGGGCGAGGGCTTGATGCTCTTGGCAATTTCGACAACCTGGTTGTCGTAGAAGTACAGGCCGGTTACCGAATAGTTGGATTTGGGTGCGGCGGGCTTTTCTTCCAAGCTGATGGCCTTGCCTTGCCCATCGAACTCGACCACGCCATAACGCTCCGGATCATGCACGTGGTAAGCAAACACGCTGGCGCCTTGCTCGCGCGCCATCGCACTCAGCAGCAGCTCTTGGAAATGATGGCCATGGTAGATGTTGTCGCCCAGCACCAGGGCGGATAAATCGTTGCCGATAAATTCTTCGCCAATCAGGAAGGCCTGCGCCAGCCCATCCGGGGAGGCCTGCACGGCATAGGAAAGGTTAAGCCCCCACTGGCTGCCATCGCCCAGCAGTTGCTCGAAACGCGGCGTGTCTTGCGGCGTCGAAATGATCAGAATGTCGCGGATACCGGCCAGCATCAGAGTGCTGAGCGGGTAGTAGATCATCGGCTTGTCAAACACCGGCAGCAGTTGCTTGGAAATAGCCAGGGTGGCTGGATGCAGACGGGTGCCGGAGCCTCCTGCGAGGATGATGCCTTTGCGCTTCATATCGATCCTTAATTGTTCAGTTCAATTAGCATGCGTTTGACGTGGAACTCCCAAGTAGGAAGCTCCAGACCAAACGTCTGTTGCAGCTTGTGATTATCCAGCCTGGAATTGGCCGGGCGCTGGGCAGGTACGGGGTACTCTGCAGCAGTAATGGGGTGGATGCTTTCCGCTGTTGCGCGCAGAGCTATCCCCAGACGAGCAGCCTCACCAATGACGAACTGCGCATAGCCATGCCAGCTGGTTGCCCCGCTGGCGACCAGGTGATAGGTGCCGCTGGCGGTTTTGCCCAGCGCCGCATCGGTGGCTATTCGCTGCAGCACCAACGCCGTTACGTCGGCGATCAGTGCTGCACTGGTAGGCGCACCGACCTGATCAGCTACTACACGCAGCTCCGCCCTATCCGCGGCCAGGCGAAGCATGGTCTTGGCGAAGTTGCCACCGCGCGCGGCGTACACCCAACTGGTCCGCAGAATCAGGTGCCGGCAACCACTGGCCCGGATGGCCTGCTCACCTTCCAGCTTGGTTTGCCCATAGACGTTTAGTGGAGCCGCCTGGTCATCCTCGACATAGGCAGTGGGCTTATCGCCCGCGAACACATAGTCGGTGGAGTAATGCACCAGCCAGGCACCCAGCTTGCGTGCGGCAGCCGCAAGTGCGGCTACAGATTCGGCATTGACCTTGCGCGCGCGCTCGACATCCGACTCGGCCTTGTCCACCGCGGTATAGGCGGCGGCATTGACGATGACGGCTGGCTGCTCGCGTTCAACCAACTCGCTCAAGGCCTGGGGGTTTTCCAGGTCGGCCGAATAGCGATCGCAAATCACCAGTTGGCCCAGCGGCGCAAGCGACCTTTGCAGTTCCCAGCCAACCTGTCCGTTGGCCCCTAGCAGTAGGATTCTCATTGGTATTGCTTGCTCACCCAATCACGATAATTGCCGCTGGTAATGTTGTTGACCCACTCCTGGTTGTCCAAGTACCAGCGCACGGTTTTGCGAATACCGGTTTCAAAGGTTTCCGCCGGTCTCCAGCCCAGTTCGCGCTCAAGCTTGCTGGCATCGATGGCGTAACGCCGATCATGGCCAGGACGGTCTTTGACGAAGGTGAGTTGCTCACGGTAGCTGTGCCCGTCGGCGCGCGGCTGTTCCTGATCGAGGATATCGCAGAGGGTGTGGACGACCTCGAGGTTGGTCTTTTCGTTCCAACCACCGACGTTGTAGGTCTCGCCCAACTTACCGCCCTCCAGCACGCGGCGGATAGCGCTGCAGTGATCCTTCACGTACAGCCAGTCACGGATCTGCTGGCCATCGCCATAGATAGGCAGGTCTTTACCCGCCAGGGCGTTGTGGATCACCAGCGGGATCAGCTTCTCGGGGAAGTGGTAAGGGCCGTAGTTATTCGAACAGTTGGTGGTGAGCACCGGCAAGCCGTAAGTGTGATGGTAGGCGCGCACCAGATGGTCAGAAGCCGCCTTCGAAGCCGAATAGGGGCTATTCGGCTCGTACTGGTTGGTTTCCTTGAAGGCAGGGTCAGTCGGGCTCAGGGAGCCATACACTTCATCGGTGGATACATGCAGGAAGCGGAACGCTCCGGCAGCCTCGCTGCTCAAGCCCTTGTAGTAGGCACGCAGCGCTTCCAACAGGCGGAAAGTACCAACAATATTGGTCTGGATGAAATCTTCCGGGCCATGAATAGAGCGATCGACGTGAGACTCTGCAGCAAAGTTGATCACCGCGCGGGGCTGGTATTTCGCCAACAGCTCTGCAACTAGCGCCTGGTCACCGATATCTCCCTGCACGAAGGTATGACGCGCGTCTGCCTCCAGGCGGGCGAGATTTTGCAGATTGCCGGCATAGGTCAACTTGTCGAGACTGACGACCGGCTCGTCATCTTGAGCCAACCAGTCGAGGACGAAATTCGCCCCGATAAAACCCGCACTACCCGTTACCAAAATAGTCATATTCTTCAAATTCTCCCGATACTGGCGGCCACCACGAGACCGATGTTGCCTAAAAAGGTCTGCCGGTATACGCCGGCTCGTCTCAATAAATACATGCGCCGTAACAGGCTGCTTGCTCGGGCCTGCTCGAAACACTCGAAGGCTTTACGACTGTCGGCTGTCAATTGCTTATGGTGACTGTTGAGCGCGTATAAATTGTGCCGATTCCACTCGCGAAACGTGCCGGCAAACATTTTGCGGATACGCACCAGGCAGTCCGCGAAGCTTGAGTTAGCACCGATCAGATTGGTGCCATGCTGGCGGTAGTCGAGCGTTGGCGCTGGATCATAAATAACTTTTCCACCGCAACCGCTGACCAGTAGGTAAGTCAGCCAGTCATGGGAAACGATATGCGCATCGCCTGGTGTCTTAGCCAGGAGATCCCTGGCCGCGGCGTTCAGCAGCATGGTATTGGCCCCGGCCAGGCTTTGTACCAAGGCATTCCTAAAACCGGGCTGTCTAGCGAATAGCGGCGAGAACCCTATCACCTGTCCTGAACCATCGATCAAGCGTGTTCTGGAGCAGAACAGCGCAGGCGTGGTAGCTGGCGTCGCCAACAGATTAGCCAGCCCCCTTTCCAGCCTATCCACGAACCAGAGATCGTCCTGATCGCTGAAGGCGTAATAATCGGCGCTGATCGTGGGGTTCTTGACCAGTGACATGAAGTTCTTAGCGAACCCCTGACTCGGCCCCTCAAAAATGACCAGGCGCTCCGCACCGAGCATTGTCTGGTAGCGCTGCAGGATGCTCAGCGTCGCGTCGCTTGATCCATCATCCGATGCATAAATCACCCAATTTTGGTGGGTCTGCCGTACGAAGGAATCCAACTGTTCGACAAGGAACTTCGCGCCGTTATAGGTGCAGAGAAAAATAGCCACCCTGCAGGCTGCCAGTTCACTTGCCGGGTTTGAAATTGAGGTGACAGGCTCTGTTGCCAGAAGCTGCTTCATCTTCAGATCACTCAATTCTGGATAGCCTTGTCCATGGAATCGATGATTGCTTCGACCGCGGCAACCTGATCGGCGATCAGCGCAGAATCACCGCGGGATTCAATGTTCAAACGTAACAACGGCTCGGTATTCGACGAGCGCAGGCTCATGCGCCAGTCTGCAAACTCCAGGCTGATGCCGTCGGTAGTGTCCAGCTTCGGCTTTTGCTCGGCATAGTGATCCAGCACGGCCTGGATCACCGCCTTGGCATCGTTGACGCGGTAGTTGATCTCGCCACTGCAGGGGTAGGCGGCCATGCGTTCGTCGAGCAGTTGTGCGAGCGATTGGCCTCGACTGCTGATCAGTTCGGCCACCAACAGCCAGGGGATCATGCCGCTGTCGCAGTAGGCGAAGTCGCGGAAGTAATGGTGGGCGCTCATTTCGCCGCCGTAGATGGCGTTTTCCTTGCGCATGCGTTCCTTGATGAAGGCGTGGCCGGTCTTGCTCTGGATGGCCTGGCCTCCTGCCCTCTCCACGATGTCGATGGTATTCCAGGTCAGGCGCGGGTCGTGGATGATCTTGGCGCCCGGCTGCTTGTTCAGGAAGGCTTCGGCGAGCAGGCCGACGATGTAGTAGCCCTCGATGAAGCGACCGTTTTCGTCAAACAGGAAGCAACGGTCGAAGTCGCCGTCCCAAGCGATGCCCATGTCGGCCTTATGCGCCTTGACCGCATCGGCGGTGGCGGCGCGGTTTTCCGGCAGCAGCGGGTTGGGAATGCCGTTGGGGAAGCTGCCGTCCGGCTGGTGGTGCACCTTGATGAATTCGACCTGGGCGCCCATGGCCTGGAACCGTTGCTCCAGGGCGTCGATGACTTGGCCGGCGGCGCCGTTGCCGGCGTTGACCACCAGTTTCAGCGGCTTGAGCTGTGCGGCATCGAGGTAGCCGAGCAGGTGCTCAATATAGGCATCGAGGCAGGTCTGGCGGGTGAGCTGGCCGCGCTGGGCAACTGCTGGGAAGGCGTTGGCTTCGGCGATGCCTTGGATGTCCTTGAGGCCGGTGTCGCCACTGATCGGCTGGGCGCCGCGGCGCACTAGCTTCATGCCGTTGAAGTCGATGGGGTTGTGGCTGGCGGTGACCTCGATGCCGCCGTCGACATCGAGGTGGAAGGCGGCGAAGTAGACTTCTTCGGTGCCGGTCATGCCCAGGTCGATCACATCGCAGCCGGCGTCCATCAGGCCATTGGCCAGAGCCTGCTTGAGCGGCTCGCTGGACAGACGCATGTCGCCGCCGATAACCACTTTCTTGGCATCGAGGAACTGCGCGTAGGCGCGGCCGACGCGGTAGGCGATGTCTTCGTTGAGTTCGGCGCCGAGTTGGCCACGGATGTCATAGGCTTTGAAGCAGGTCAGGCTGGTCACGATTAAAAACTTCTTCTTGGGTAATTACGATACCCTTCCGCACACCGAAAGGAGGGTGTAAGGGTCAGCTAGATGAGTTGCACACACAGTCGCACTCCATTCACTCCGCTATCACGACCGCCACGAAATGCCTCTTCTTCGCTAGGGCCTGAACTAATGTCCGGGCGAAACGCTTCTTGACCGTTCGCTACCCATGCACGATCCGCACCTCTGACGGCCAACGGCGCATCCGAGTAACGAATCCGATCAACCCATTTTGGTCGGCATGCGCCGAATAACCGCCTATGGTATGGACTTACGCCCTTATGGCATAGCGCTGCCCGTCCATTTCCATGAATCCGCCCTTGGGCCCGAAGCGCTGGATCTGCCTGCCTGGCGTACCCTCGGCCTGGTAGCCGACGAACAACACATTATGCCGGACATCGCCGAGCATGGCCTTGAGGTAGTTGACGATCCGGCCACTGGAGCACATGCCGTTACCGGCGATGACGATGGCAGGCTGGGCCGTTTGGGCTAGGCGGTTGACCATGGCCAAGTGAGCCTGGTGGCTATCCACCGTCAGCAGGTTATCGAAGGCCAACGGCTTGCGTCCATTCCGGACTCGCGCCAGCGCTTCGTCATCCCAAAAGGGTTCAAGTTCCCGGTAGACGCGCGTGAAACGACTGGCGAGCGGAGAATCCAGGATGATCGGCAGGTTGTGCCAGTCGATGGCCGAGACGCCACCCCTCACCCCAACCCTCTCCCTAGAGGGGAGAGGGAGCTGGTTACGCCGCACTCGACGATGCAGGATATCTTCCAGCTCGTAGAGCAGTTCCTGGGTGCGGCCGATACTGAAGGCCGGGATCAGCACGCTGCCCTGATCGGCCAGGGCCTGCTCGAGCACCTGTTCCAGTCGCTTACGCCGACTGCGGCGGTCTTCGTGCAGGCGGTCACCGTAAGTGCTTTCGATAACCAGAATATCGGCTTTGTAGGGAGCTTTCGGCGCCGGCAGGATTGGCGCATGGGGAGCGCCAAGGTCGCCGGAAAACACAATGCGCTTCTTCTCACCCGTCTCGGGGTAGTGCAGATCCACCTCAACGTACGCCGAGCCGAGGATGTGGCCAGCGCGCTGTAAACGAATGCGAGCGCTGAGCTGCGGCGTGTCAATCAGGGTGAACCACTGCTTGTAAGGCAAGGCGACGATACGCTGCTCGATCAGTTTGAGGTAGCGCTCGACTTGCTTCTGATCGCGACTAAAACCAAGCTTGAAGGCATCTTCGAGAACGATAGGTAACAGCTTGGCCGAAGGCTCACTGCAGAGGATCGGGCCTTTGAACCCAGCCGCCAACAGATAGGGAATGCGACCCACATGGTCGATATGGACATGGGTTGCGACCAGAGCCCTGATACCATCCAGGGAAAAATCGATGGCGAGGTTACCGGCATTCGCACGGCCTTCTGGAGAGGTTTCCGCGCCTTGAAATAGGCCACAGTCAATTAGCAACGCATGCTCGTGATCCATCTGTAGCTGATGGCAAGAGCCCGTCACACCCGCTACGGCGCCATGATGAACAATGGAGGGGTACCGCACGAGTCAATCCCTAGCGCTGGCGAAATTCAAAGGGACTCAGCCCAGTAATGCGGATGGCTACCCAGATAAAACTGGTGAGTTCAACAAGCTGAAAGCGTAGCAACCAGATGCTTTGTGAAAGCCCACACATTTTGACCGTTTTCTGTAATTTCGCAAGTACGAGAGGCGCCTTATGTCAGATTGCCATCTAACAAGGGGTCGACACGAGCGAAGGGCTCTATATCTGCTTACTCATCCTCATTGACCCGATCACGCAACTCCTTGCCCGGCTTGAAATGTGGTACGAACTTGCCATCCAGACGCACCGACTGGCCAGTTTTCGGGTTACGCCCAACGCGCGGTGCGCGGTAGTGCAGCGAGAAGCTGCCGAAGCCACGAATCTCGATGCGATCTCCGGTGGACAGTGCCTGGGACATTTGCTCCAGCATCGTCTTGATGGCCAACTCGACATCCTTGGAGGACAGTTGCCCCTGATGAGTGACAATTCTTTCGATCAACTCCGACTTGGTCATGGTTTTCCCTTCTTTTTCAAGCGGCTAGAAGACTCGACGGCTTGGTTGTAGCACGCTGATCAGCTTTTGAACAGCCTAAAAAACAAGGTGTTAGCGAGTTTTGCGGTTAGTTGTGATAACGAGGGCTTCGTGTAGAAGGCTTGCCTCGAGGCGAAGCTTTTGGGTATTGGTTCAATATTGCGGGATGGCCACCATTCGCTGCGGGGCGCAGCTCCTACAAGGGGAGCTTTGTTTTGCAGTTTGGTGTGGGAGCCACGCCTCGGGGCGAAGCTTTTGGGTATGGGCTCAGTATTGCGGGATGGCTGCCATTCGCCGCGGGGCGCGGCTCCTACAGGGCAGCGCCGCTTACGGTTTGATGTAGGAGCCCCGCCTCGGGGCGAAGCTTTAGGGCATGGGCTCGGTATTGCGGGATGGCTGCCATTCGCCGCGGGGCGCGGCTCCTACAGAGGGAGCGTCGGCTGGCGCATTCGTGTAGGAGCCCCGCCTCGGGGCGAAGCTTTATTTGGCTCTGCCTCGGCTAAGCTGAACTGACGAACGCCAACGGAAGGGAATCCGATGACTGAGAAACGCTACGCCGCACATAAGCTTCGTGATGGACGCTGGTCCAGTAGCGGGCAAATCTATCTTGTCACCACCGTAACCAGGGATCGAATCCCTGTCTTTGCTGATTTCTCAGCGGCGCGCACGCTCATACAAGTCATTCGCCAGGATGAGCTGCTGGGATCGCACCAAACGCTCTGCTTTGTCGTGATGCCTGATCATCTGCACTGGCTGCTGCAACTACAGAGTGAGGATCTGGCCCGCCTGGTAGCCAGGGTCAAATCAATTTCCGCCAAGCGCCTGGGTAGGCCGATATGGCAGAAAGGCTTTCATGATCATGCGCTGCGCCGGGAGGAAGATGTTAGGAGCGTAGCGAGATATGTGGTGGCAAATCCTTTAAGAGCCGGGCTTGTGAAGCGGGTCGGTGATTATCCGCATTGGGATGCGCTGTGGGTATGAGGGCGACTGGGCGAAGCTTTTAGGTATTGGTTCGGTATTGCTGGATGGCTGCCATTCGCTGCGGGGCGCAGCTCCTACAGAGGGAGCGTCGACTGGCGTATTCGCGTAGGAGCCCCGCCTCGGGGCGAAGCTTTTGGGTATGGGCTCGGTATTGCGGGATGGCCACCATTCGCTGCGGGGCGCGGCTCCTACAAGTGGCGCGTTGTTTGGTGGATTGGTGTTGGAGCCCCGCCTCGGGGCGAAGCTTTTGGGTATGGGATCGGTATTGCTGGATGGCCGCTATTCGCCGCAGGACGCGCCCCTACAGGGCAGCGTCGTTTTGGGATGCATGAACGAAAAAGGGCGACCCGAGGGTCGCCCTTTTCCTGAATGGATTAACCGAACTTAGTTCTGTTTTTCCATTTGAGCACGGAGCAGATCACCAATGGTGGTCGGGCCGGTGCTTTCAACGTCTTGCTTGTTACGCAGTTCCTTCATCGCGTCCTTCTCGTCTTCAACGTCTTTCGACTTGACGGACAGGCTGATGACGCGGGACTTGCGGTCGACGCTGATGATCTTGGCTTCTACTTCGTCGCCTTCTTTCAGGACGTTGCGCGCGTCTTCAACGCGGTCACGGCTGATTTCGGAGGCTTTCAGAGTCGCTTCGATCTCGTTGCCCAGGTCGATGATGGCGCCCTTGGCGTCTACTTCTTTCACAACGCCACGGACGATGGTGCCCTTGTCGTTGATGGAGACGTAGTTGCTGAACGGATCGTCTTCCAGCTGCTTGATGCCCAGGGAGATGCGCTCACGCTCCGGGTCAACCGACAGGATGACGGTTTCCAGCTCGTCGCCCTTCTTGAAGCGACGCACGGCTTCTTCGCCGGCTTCGTTCCAGGAGATGTCGGACAGGTGAACCAGGCCGTCGATGCCGCCGTCCAGACCAATGAAGATACCGAAATCGGTGATCGACTTGATGGTGCCGGAGATCTTGTCACCCTTGTTGAACTGACCGGAGAAGTCTTCCCACGGGTTGGTCTTGCACTGCTTGATACCCAGGGAGATACGACGACGCTCTTCGTCGATGTCCAGAACCATGACTTCCACTTCGTCGCCGACGTTGACGACCTTCGACGGGTGGATGTTCTTGTTGGTCCAGTCCATTTCGGAAACGTGCACCAGACCTTCAACGCCTTCTTCCAGCTCAGCGAAGCAGCCGTAGTCGGTGAGGTTGGTGACGCGCGCCATGACGCGGGTGTTTTCCGGGTAACGAGCCTTGATGGCAACCCATGGGTCTTCGCCCAGTTGCTTCAGGCCCAGGGATACGCGGTTACGCTCGCGATCGTACTTCAGAACCTTGACGTCGATCTCGTCGCCAACGTTGACGATCTCGGACGGGTGCTTGATGCGCTTCCAAGCCATGTCGGTGATGTGCAGCAGGCCATCTACGCCGCCCAGGTCAACGAACGCACCGTAGTCGGTGAGGTTCTTGACGATACCTTTGACTTGCTGGCCTTCCTGCAGGGATTCCAGCAGAGCTTCGCGCTCGGCGCTGTTCTCGGCTTCCAGGACGCTGCGACGGGAAACGACAACGTTGTTGCGCTTCTGGTCCAGTTTGATGACCTTGAATTCCAGCTCTTTGCCTTCCAGGTGAGTGGTATCACGCACCGGACGGACGTCAACCAGGGAACCCGGCAGGAACGCGCGGATGCCGTTGACGTCAACGGTGAAGCCGCCTTTGACCTTACCGTTGATAACGCCCTTGACCACTTCTTCAGCGTTGAACGCAGCTTCCAGAACCAGCCAGGACTCAGCGCGCTTGGCTTTCTCGCGGGACAGCTTGGTTTCACCGAAGCCATCTTCAACCGCGTCCAGCGCAACGTGGACTTCGTCACCGACCTTGATGGTCAGCTCGCCTTGTTCGTTGAAGAACTGGTCGAGCGGGATGACGCCCTCGGACTTCAGGCCGGCGTGAACGGTAACCCAGTCACCGTCGATGTCGACCACGATACCGGTGATGATGGCGCCCGGCTGCATGTCGAGGGATTTCAGGCTTTCTTCAAATAGTTCTGCAAAGCTTTCGCTCATGTTGATTCCTGTTGATCAAGGGCGGGGATTCGCCCAAACCACACTCCAGACAATGTGGGTTCGTTCATGTGAAAAGAGGCCTACGGGACTAGGACTGGTCTCCCGCATGCCTCCTTGCGGACTGTTCGATTTAGAGCAACCGAAAGTCCTTACCCGGCGAGATCGCGATCGGCGACCTCGCTCAGAATTCGTTCAAGCACCTGCTCGATGGACAGTTCGGTTGAATCCAGCACTATTGCGTCGGCTGCCGGCTTGAGCGGAGCCACCGCGCGCTGGGTATCGCGCTCGTCGCGCGCCCGTATCTCGTCGAGAAGACTCGCGAGATTAACATCATCGCCTTTGGCCTTCAACTGCAAGTAGCGGCGGCGCGCACGTTCCTCGGCGCTGGCGGTGAGAAAGATCTTCAGCGGTGCGTCGGCGAATACCACGGTGCCCATGTCGCGACCATCGGCCACCAGGCCGGGCATTTCGCGAAAGGCACGCTGACGCTGCAGCAGCGCTTCCCGTACAGCCGGCAGCGAAGCGACCATGGAAGCACCGGCGCCGATCTGTTCGTTGCGGATGGCGTCGGTTACCTCCTCGCCTTCGAGGATGATGCGCTTATCGATGAACTGCACATCCAGATGTGCGGCCAGCTGCTTGAGCGACTCTTCGTTGGTCAGATCGATACCGTGGTTGCCGGCAGCGAAGGCCAGCAGGCGATAGAGCGCACCGGAGTCAAGCAGGTTCCAGCCCAGCTGCTTGGCCAGCAAGGTGCACAGCGTGCCCTTGCCCGACCCGCTCGGCCCATCGACGGTGATTACCGGGGCATTCATGCCTTGCCCTCTACAGCCACGTTGATGCCGACTTCAGCCGACAAGGCCAGGAAGTTGGGGAAGGACGTGGCGACGTTGGCACAGTCATGAATGCGGATCGGCGCAGTAGCGCGCAGCGAGGCGACGCTGAAGGACATGGCAATACGGTGGTCGCCATGCGCCCAGACCTCGCCACCGCCGATGCTACCGCCTTCGATGATGATGCCATCGGGGGTCGGCTCGGCCTTCACACCCAGCGCGATCAGGCCGTCAGCCATGACCTGGATACGATCAGACTCTTTCACCCGCAGCTCTTCGGCGCCGCGCAGCACGGTACGGCCTTCGGCACAGGCGGCGGCAACGAACAGCACCGGGAATTCATCGATGGCCAGCGGCACCAGGTCCTCCGGAATGTCGATGCCTTTGAGCTTGGCCGCTCGCACGCGAATGTCAGCTACCGGCTCGCCACCGACTTCACGCTGGTTTTCCAGGGTGATGTCGCCGCCCATCAGTTTGAGAATGTCGATCACACCGGTACGGGTCGGGTTGATGCCGACGTGCTCCAGCACCAGCTCGGAGCCTTCGGCGATGCTGGCAGCGACCAGGAAGAACGCCGCCGAGGAAATATCTGCCGGTACTTCGATGCGCGTGGCGGTCAGCTTGTGGCCGGCCTCGACACTGGCGGTACTGCCCTCGACGCTGACCGGGTAGCCGAAGCCGCGCAGCATGCGCTCGGTGTGATCACGGGTCGGCGCCGGCTCGGTCACCGAGGTGCTACCAGCGGCGTACAAGCCGGCCAGCAGCAGGCAGGATTTAACCTGAGCACTGGCCATCGGCATGTCGTAGGCCATGCCGGTCAGGCGCTGACCACCTTTGATGGTCAGCGGCGGACGACCTTCCGGACCGGTCTCGATGACCGCGCCCATTTCACGCAGCGGCTTGGCCACGCGGTTCATCGGGCGCTTGGACAGCGACGCATCACCGGTCAGCGTAGTGTCGAACGGCTGCGCGGCCAGCAAGCCGGAGAGCAGGCGCATGGAGGTGCCGGAGTTACCCATGTACAGCGGGCCGGCCGGCGCTTTCAGACCATGCAGGCCGACGCCATGGATGGTCACGCGGCCGTGGTGCGGGCCTTCGATGACCACGCCCATGTCGCGAAAGGCCTGCAACGTGGCCAGGGCATCCTCACCCTCGAGGAAGCCTTCTACCTCGGTGGTGCCTTCAGCCAGCGAGCCCAGCATGATCGAACGGTGAGAAATGGATTTGTCACCGGGGACGCGGATACGTCCGGACAGGCTGCTACCGGGTTTTGCCAGGAAAATCAGATCAGTCGAGTGCATAGCGTCCACATAGGCCCTGCGGGCCAGAATTTTGCTGAAATGTTCGCGGGCCACGCGGGCGCGGGTGAACACGCCCAGCAGTTGATGCCCATCCCCAGCGTCGACCGCATCGCGCAAGGCGTCGAGGTCGTCGCGAAACGTATCCAATGTGCGCAGCACGGCCTCGCGGTTGGCGAGGAAGATATCGTGCCACATCACCGGATCACTGCCGGCGATCCGCGTGAAATCGCGGAAACCGCCAGCGGCATAGCGGAAAATTTCCAGGTTCTCGCTGCGCTTGGCCAGCGAGTCGACCAGGGTAAAGGCCAGCAGGTGCGGCAGATGGCTGGTGGCGGCAAGCACCTGGTCGTGATGCTCGACCTCCATCGCCTCGACATCCGCCCCCAGCTCGCGCCACAATCCTTCGACCAGCGCCAGAGCCGCCTCATCGCTGTACTCGCAGGGCGTCAGGATGACCTTGTGGCGACGGAACAGCTCGGCGTTGGCCGCCTCCACCCCGCTCTGCTCGGAGCCCGCAATGGGATGGCCGGGCACCAGACGCACAGCCTTGCCGGAGAATGCCAGACGCGCCGCGCGCACGACATTACCCTTGGCGCTACCGACGTCGGTCAGCACGGCATTGCCGAGATCCAGCGCGGCCAGCTGAGCAAGCACCTTCTCCATGGCCAGGATAGGCACTGCCAGCTGGATGACATCAGCCCCCTGACAGGCGGCAGCAAGGTCGCTCTCGCAACGATCGACAACGCCCAGCTGTACCGCCAGACGACGCGATTCGGCATCCAGATCGACCCCCACCACTTCCCTGCACAGACCGCGCTCACGCAACCCCTTGGCGAAGGAGCCACCGATCAAGCCGAGGCCGACCACCACCAGGCGGCCGATCTTAGGCGCATTGGATTGCACTGCAGTGACAGTCACGCCGACAGTACCTTGGCCAAGGCCTCGAGGAAGCGTGCGTTCTCTTGCGGCAGGCCGATGGAGACACGCAGGAAATTCGGCATCCGGTAACCGGCCATCGGCCGCACGATCACCCCTTCACGTAGCAGCGCCTGGTTGATCGCAGCGGTGTCGCGACCAAAATCGACGGCGATGAAGTTGGCCTTGGAGGCAATCCAACTCAGCCCCAGAGCCCGCAAACCCTCTTCCAGCTGCTGCATGCCGGCATCGTTGAGGCGACGGCTTTCAGCGAGGTAGTCGGCATCACTCAGCGCCGCACAGGCAGCAGCCAGCGCAAGGCTGTTGACGTTGAACGGCTGACGCACGCGGTTGAGCACATCAGCAATGGCCGGCGAGCTGATGGCATAGCCGACACGCAGCGAGGCCAGGCCATAGGCCTTGGAGAAGGTGCGCGAGACCAGCAGGTTCGGGTAGCGCGCCAGGTAATCAAGGCCGTCCGGCAACTCGTCGCCTTCGGCGTATTCGATATAGGCTTCGTCCAGCACCACCAGCACCGACTCCGGCACCTTGGCCAGGAAGGTTTCCAGCGCGTCCGGGCCAAACCAGGTACCGGTCGGGTTGTTGGGGTTGGCGATGAAGACAACGCGGGTGTTGTCGTCGATGGCAGCAAGCATCGCCTGCAAATCATGGCCGTAATCCTTGGCCGGTACGATCTTGCCCTGTGCGCCAACTGCCTGAGTGGCAATGGGGTAAACCGCGAAAGCGTAGTCACTGAACACGGCGTTGAGGCCAGGCGCCAGGTAGGCGCGAGCAACCAGCTCAAGGATATCGTTGGAGCCATTACCCAGCGTCACCTGCGCAGCGTCGACACCGTAACGGGCAGCCAGCGCAGTCTTGAGGGTGAAGCCATTGCCATCCGGGTAGCGGGTCAGCTCGTCCAGTTCGGCGCGAATCGCTGCCAGCACTTTGGTGCTGGGCCCGAGCGGGTTTTCGTTGCTGGCCAGCTTGACGATACCGGCCGGGTCGAGACCCAGCTCACGGGCCAGCTCATCGACCGGCTTGCCGGGTACGTACGGAGACAGCTTTTGCACCCCTGGCTGGGCCAGGGTCAGAAAATCGCAACTCATTACAAAACCTCATTGTCTCGACCGAGCGCCACAGGCTTCGCAGGAGCAACTTCAATCGCGAACATCGCGGCTAAAGCCGCTCCTACAGGGACGCGGTTTACAGTACCGCCTTCGGATAAGAACCCAGCACCTTCAGCGCCACCGCTTCCTGAGCGAGCTTCTCCAGCACACCCTTGACCAATGGATCGCGATGGTGACCGACGAAATCGATGAAGAACACGTAGGTCCACTTGCCGCTGCGCGACGGGCGGGTCTCGATGCGAGTCAGGTCGATACCGTTGTTATGGAACGGCACCAGCAGCTCGTGCAGCGCACCCGGCTTGTTGCGCATCGAGACGATGATCGAGGTCTTGTCATCACCGGTCGGCGGCACTTCCTGACTGCCGATGATAAGGAAACGCGTGGAGTTGTCCGGGCGATCCTCGATCTTTTCCGCCAGTTTGGTCAGGCCATACAGGTTGGCCGCCATGTCGCCGGCAATCGCCGCACTGTTCCACTCGCTCTTCACTCGCTTGGCCGCGTCAGCGTTGCTGGAAACCGCCACGCGCTCGACGTTCGGGTAGTGCGCATCGAGCCACTTGCGGCACTGCGCCAGCGACTGGGCGTGGGAATAGATGCGGGTGATCTTGTCGGTCTGAGTGGTCTCGCCCACCAGCAGATGGTGGTGAATACGCAGCTCCACCTCGCCACAGATGACCATGTCGTGCTCGAGGAAGCTATCGAGGGTGTGGTTGATCGCGCCTTCGGTGGAGTTCTCCACCGGCACCACGCCGAAGTTGACCGCACCGGCAGCCACTTCGCGAAACACCTCGTCAATGGCCGCCATCGGCACGCTGATCACCGCATGACCGAAGTGCTTCATCGCTGCGGCCTGACTGAAGGTACCTTCAGGGCCGAGGTAGGCGACTTTCAGCGGATTTTCCAACGCCAGGCAGGAGGACATGATCTCGCGGAACAGCCGCGCCATTTCCTCGTTACCGAGCGGGCCCTGGTTGCGCGCCATCACGCGCTTGAGCACCTGAGCCTCGCGTTCAGGACGATAGAAGACCGGCGATTCGCCTTCCTTCAGCTCCTTCATCTTCACGCGGGCGACTTCTTCGGCGCAACGCGCGCGATCGCTGATCAGTTCGAGAATGCGCTCGTCGAGGTTGTCGATGCGTACGCGCAGCGCTTGCAGTTCCTGCTCCGAGATTACATCCGTCATTAGGCGTGCTCCTTCTCGAACTCGGCCATGTAGGCCACCAACGCCTCGACCGCATCCATACCTACGGCGTTGTAGATGGAGGCGCGCATGCCACCGACCGAGCGATGCCCTTTCAGGTTAAGCAGGCCGCGCTCATCGGCACCAGCAAGGAAGGCCTTGTCCAGCTTTTCGTCGGCCAGGCGGAACGGCACGTTCATCCAGGAACGGGCGTTGTGGGCGATGGGGTTGCTGTAGAAATCGCTATCGTCGATGGCCTTGTACAGCAGGTCCTTCTTGGCGCGGTTGATACGCTCCATGGCCTCGACGCCGCCCTGCTCCTTCAGCCACTGGAAGACCAGGCCGGAGAGGTACCAGGAATAGGTCGCCGGGGTGTTGTACATCGAGCCGTTATCGGCGGAGATCTTGTAGTCGAGCATGGTCGGGCAGCTGGAACGAGCGCGACCGAGCAGGTCTTCACGGACGATCACCACCACCAGACCGCTGGGGCCGATGTTCTTCTGCGCACCGGCGTAGATCAGACCGAACTGCGAGACGTCAATGGGGCGCGAGAGAATGTCCGAGGACATGTCCACCACCAGTGGAATATCGCCGGTCTGCGGCACCCAGTCGAACTGCAGACCGCCGATGGTCTCGTTGCTGCAGTAATGCACATAGGCGGCATTCTTCGACAGTTGCCAGTCGTTCTGCCCGGGAATGGCGAAGTAGTCGTAGGACTTGGCACTGGCGGCGACATTGATGGCGCCGTAGCGACGAGCCTCCTCAATGGCCTTCTTCGACCAGATGCCGGTCTCGACGTAGTCGGCCACGCCGTCTTCGGGCAGCAGGTTGAGCGGGATCTCGGCGAACTGCTGGCTGGCGCCGCCCTGCAGGAACAGCACCTTGTAGTCGCTGGGCACGGCGAGCAGATCGCGCAGGTCCTGCTCGGCCTGGCTGGCGATGGCAACGTACTCGTCGCTGCGATGGCTCATCTCCATCACCGAGAGGCCCTTGCCTTGCCAGTCGAGCATCTCGGCCTGGGCGCGTTGCAGTACAGCGGTCGGCAGCGCGGCCGGGCCGGCGCAGAAGTTAAAAGCTCGCTTGCTCACGTCTGTCTCTCTCAGATTCACAGAACGCCACCACCAGGCGATGGCATGTCCACACTGCTTGCCGATGGGTATCGCTGCGCTCAACCCACCCTACGCTCTGCGGGAGGCACTTTAGCGGCGACAGTCGCGGCTAAAGCCCCTCCCACAGGCTCTCACTCCTCGCTGCCTTCCTCGGCGTCGGCGACTGGTGCTTCGGCGCTTTCGGCGACTTCAGCGCCCTCTTCGCCTTCGACCAGCTCGTCCTCTTCCACCGCAGTCGGCTCCTGCACACGCTCCAGGCCGACCAGGGTCTCGTCCTTGGCCAGCTTGATCAGGGTCACACCCTGAGTGTTACGGCCCGAGCTGGAGACTTCGTCGACACGGGTACGCACCAGGGTGCCCTGATCGGAAATCAGCATGATTTCCTCGCCGTCCTGCACCTGGATGGCGCCGACCAACTTGCCGTTACGCTCGCTGGTAACCATGGCGATAACGCCCTGGCCGCCACGACCGCGACGGGGGAACTTGCCCAGACCGGTACGCTTGCCGAAGCCCCGCTCAGAGGCGGTGAGGATCTGCGCACCAGACTCCGGAATCAGCATGGAAATCAGTTGCTGATCCTTGGCCAGGCGCATGCCACGCACGCCACGAGCAGTACGACCCATGGTACGCACCTTGCTCTCGGCGAAGCGCAGCACCTTGCCAGCGTCGGAGAACAGCATGACTTCCTTGGCGCCGTCGGTGATGGCGGCAGCAATCAGGGTATCGCCCTCTTCCAGCTTCAGGGCGATCAGGCCGGCGCTACGCGGACGGCTGAACTGCACCAGCGGGGTCTTCTTCACGGTACCGAAGGCGGTGGCCATGAAGATGAAGGCGCCGGTCGGCTCGGCGACCAGTTCAGGGGTTTCGCCCTCGACTTCTTCGACTTCCTCGGCCTCGACCACCTCGGTGGCTTCGCCCTCGATCACTACGCCTTCGTCATCAAGATCTTCGTCTGCGCCGGCGCTCTGCTGCAGCGCTTCGAGGTCGATCTGCAGCATCGCGGTGATGCGCTCGCCCTCGCCCAGCGGCAGCAGGTTGACTAGCGGACGACCACGCGCAGCACGCGAGGCCTCGGGGATTTCGAAGGTACGCAGCCAGTACACCTTACCCTTGCTGGAGAACAGCAGCAGGGTCGCGTGGCTGTTGGCGACCAGCAGGTGTTCGACGTAGTCCTCGTCCTTCACGCCAGTGGCAGATTTGCCCTTGCCGCCGCGACGCTGCGCCTCGTAGGCCGCCAGCGGCTGGCTCTTGGCGTAGCCGCCGTGGGAGATGGTGACGACGCGCTCTTCTTCGGTGATCAGATCGGCAATGGTCAGATCCAGACGCGAGGCGACGATCTCGGTACGACGGGCATCACCGAACTCGGCCTTGACCTTCTCCAGTTCCTCGCGGATGACTTCCATCAAGCGCTCAGGGTTGGTCAGGATGCGGATCAGCTCGCCGATCAGGTTGAGAATTTCCTGGTACTCGGCCAGCAGCTTCTCGTGCTCCAGGCCGGTCAGGCGGTGCAGGCGCAATTCGAGGATGGCCTGAGCCTGCTCCGGCGACAGGTAGTACTTGCCGTCGCGTAAACCGTATTGCGCATCCAACCCTTCCGGGCGGCAGGAGTCGGCGCCCGCGCGCTCGACCATGGCTTCCACCGCACTGGATTCCCAGGCAGTGGCGATCAGGCGCTCCTTAGCTTCGGCCGGCGTCGGCGAGGCCTTGATCAGCTCGATCACCGGATCGATGTTCGACAGCGCTACCGCCTGGCCTTCGAGGATGTGGCCGCGCTCACGCGCCTTGCGCAGCTCGTAAACGGTACGGCGGGTCACCACTTCACGGCGGTGACGGATGAACACCTCAAGCATGTCCTTGAGGTTCATGATCTTCGGCTGACCGTCGACCAGCGCCACGACGTTGATGCCGAACACGCTCTGCATCTGGGTCTGGGCGTACAGGTTGTTCAGCACCACGTCCGGCACTTCACCACGACGCAGTTCGATCACCACGCGCATCCCGTCCTTGTCGGACTCGTCACGCAGCTCGGTGATGCCTTCGATCTTCTTCTCTTTGACCAGCTCAGCGATCTTCTCGATCAGACGCGCCTTGTTCAGCTGGTACGGCAGCTCGGTGACCACCAGCTGCTGGCGACCGCCGACCTTGTCGATGTCCTCGACCTCGACGCGAGCGCGGATATAGATGCGCCCACGGCCGGTACGATAGGCCTCGATGATGCCGGCACGGCCGTTGATGATGCCCGCAGTG
The DNA here is from genome assembly GCF_039555755.1 of Pseudomonas sediminis. Classification (NCBI taxonomy): domain Bacteria; kingdom Pseudomonadati; phylum Pseudomonadota; class Gammaproteobacteria; order Pseudomonadales; family Pseudomonadaceae; genus Pseudomonas; species Pseudomonas sediminis. Next base: position 3,676,288 of record NZ_CP154631.1, on the reverse strand, counting down.
GGGAAATCAGGGCCGGGGATGTACTGCATCAGGTCATCGACGGTCAGCTCGGCGTTGTCCATCAGCGCCAGGCAGCCGTCGATCACCTCGGTGAGGTTGTGCGGCGGGATGTTGGTGGCCATGCCCACGGCGATACCGGACGAGCCGTTGACCAGCAGGTTCGGCACCTTGGTCGGCATGACAGCAGGGATCTGCTCGGTGCCGTCGTAGTTGGGCACCCAGTCGACGGTTTCCTTGTCCAGGTCGGCCAGCAGCTCGTGGGCCAGTTTGGTCATGCGCACTTCGGTGTATCGCATGGCCGCGGCGTTGTCGCCGTCCACCGAACCGAAGTTGCCCTGACCGTCGACCAGCAGGTAGCGCAGGGAGAAGTCCTGCGCCATACGCACGATGGTGTCGTACACCGCGATGTCGCCGTGCGGGTGGTATTTACCGATTACGTCACCGACCACACGGGCGGATTTCTTGTAGGGCTTGTTCCAGTCGTTGCCCAGCTCGCTCATGGCGTAGAGCACACGACGGTGGACCGGCTTCAAGCCATCGCGCGCATCCGGCAGCGCACGCCCGACGATCACGCTCATCGCGTAGTCGAGGTAGGACTGTTTCAGCTCGTCTTCGATATTGACCGGGAGGATTTCTTTGGCCAGTTCGCCCATGAGAAGCCTGGTTCCTTTTTCTGGTGAAACTCCGCGTCATTCTTCCTGAACGCCATGGAGCACGTCGCGATAGCCTCAGGCCATCAGCGACTCACGACAAATCAACGAGTTATGTCACGATTCGATGCAGTGAGGGCGCCTGCAGTCAGCGCCCTTGAAAACTGCCGGAGATTACCACAAAGCGTGCCGCACACCTACCCCGAGCACCCTCATGGAGAAGCGGAGCAAACGAGACGGAAACAGGCGAAACGACCAACCTGCAGCAGCTACCTTACGACCAGTGAAAGCAAAGGCTTCGCCCCGAGGGCGGGGCTCCTACACCACGCCATCGAACACCGCAATCTGTGTAGGAGCCGCGCCCCGCGGCGAATAGCGGCCATGGCACGATATCCGGCCCATGCCTCGAAGGTGGTAAACCGCAAAAAAGCTGAAAAGCAAGGCTTCGCCCCGAGGGCGGGGCTCCTATACCACGCCATCGAACACCGCAATCTGTGTAGGAGCCGCGCCCCGCGGCGAATGGCGGCCATTGCACGATATCTGGCCCATGCCTCGAAGGTGGTAAACCGCAAGAAAGCTGAAAAGCAAAGGCTTCGCCCCGAGGGCGCCCCCCCTACACCACACCATCGAACACCGCAATCTGTGTAGGAGCCGCGCCCCGCGGCGAATGGCGGCCATTGCACGATATCTGGCCCATGCCTCGAAGGTGGTAACCGCAGGAAAGCTGAAAGAGCGAAGGCTTCGCCCCGGGGCGGGGCTCCTACGGGGAGCAAGCCGTGCTCGATCAGCTCAGTGCAGGCGCTTGCGACACATCAGCTGCGCCAGCTTGGCAGCGTCAGGACGCTCGATCACACCCTTCTCGGTCACGATGTAGTCGACCAGGTCCGCCGGCGTCACATCGAACACCGGATTGACCGCAGGCACATCGGCCGCGACTCGATGCCCCGCCACCTCCAGCAACTCAAGGCCATCGCGCTCTTCGAGCAGGATGTCCTCGCCACTTTCCAGATTCATGTCGATGGTCGAACTTGGCGCCACCACCATCAGCCGCACGCCGTGGTGCATGGCGTTGACCGCCAGCTGATAAGTGCCGATCTTGTTGGCCACATCACCGTTGGCGGTGATGCGATCAGCGCCGACAATGACCCAGGTGATGCCCTTGGTCTTCATCAGGTGAGCCGCCGCTGCATCGGCATTGAGCGTGACCGGCACGCCGTCACCCGCCAATTCCCAGGCCGTCAGTCGTGCTCCCTGCAGCCAGGGGCGGGTTTCATCGACATAGACCTGCTCGACCAAACCTTCCAGATACGCCGCACGGATCACCCCGAGCGCGGTGCCAAAGCCGCCGGTTGCCAGGGCACCGGCATTGCAGTGCGTCAGCAGCACTTGCGGATTGCCCTGATGCTTGCGAATCAGCTCCATGCCCAACTGCGCCATGGTCAGGTTGGCCTCACGGTCGCTGAGGTGAATCCCCACCGCCTCAGCCTCCAGCAGCGCCAGGATGTCGTCGCCATCCTTGAGTCTTGCAAGGCGTTCACGCATGCGCTGCAGAGCCCAGAACAGGTTTACCGCAGTCGGGCGCGAGCGCTCGAGATAGGCAAAATCGGCCCCCAACGCCTCACGCCAGTCACCACCGTCTTGTAGACGAGCACGGACACCCAGCACCAGCCCATAGGCAGCAGCGATGCCGATAGCCGGCGCGCCGCGCACCACCATATCGCGAATCGCGTCAGCCACCTCGGCGGCAGAATCGAAGCGCAACCAGGTCTGCCGATGCGGCAGCAGGCGCTGATCGAGCAGGTACAACACACCATCGCGCCACTCGATTGCCTGAACCTTCTCCACCGCCAGCAATTGCTCGCGCATCGCGCACTCCATCTGTCACCGCCAAAAAATCGCGGATTATACGCAGACCAACTGGCACCAGCCGAACTATCCGGCACGCCCCACGACTTCAAGCTGCGTGCGTTCATCTATACACTGGCGACCCTCCCTGCATCGATCAAGCCAGACGGACGCCCTCATGCCCGAATCTCCTCTCGACCTGTTGCTGCTGCCCACCTGGCTGGTGCCCGTGGAACCAGCCGGGGTCGTGCTGCGCGATCATGGCCTGGGAATCCGCGACGGGCAGATCGCACTGATCGCGCCACGTGCCGAGGCGCTGCGCCACCCGGCAACGGAAGTGCGAGAGCTGCCGCAGTGCCTGCTCACCCCCGGCCTGATCAACGCCCACGGCCACGCTGCGATGACGCTTTTGCGCGGCATTGCCGATGACCTGCCGCTGATGACCTGGCTGCACGAACATATCTGGCCCGCCGAAGGTAAGTGGGTCGACGAGGATTTCGTCCGCGACGGTACCGATCTGGCCATCGCAGAACAGATCAAGGGCGGCATCAGTTGCTTTTCCGACATGTACTTCTACCCGCAGACCGCCGCCGAACGCGTGCACAACGCCGGCGTGCGCGCGCAGATCACCGTTCCCGTGCTGGACTTCCCGGTACCCGGCGCACTCAATGCTGCCGAAGCCCTACGCACGAGCCTGCAATTGTTCGATGACCTCAAGCAGCACCCGCGCATCCGCATCGCTTTCGGCCCCCACGCGCCGTACACGGTCAGCGACGACAAGCTCGAGCAGATTCGCGTACTGGCTGACGAGCTGGATGCCGGCATTCATATGCACGTGCACGAAACTGCCCAGGAAGTGACTGAAGCCGTCGCCAAGCACGGCGAACGCCCACTGGCCCGCCTGGCCCGCCTCGGCCTGCTCAGCCCGCGCTTCCAGGCGGTGCACATGACGCAGATCGATGACGAGGATCTGGCACTGCTGGTGGAGCACAATTGCAGCATCGTGCATTGCCCCGAGTCCAACCTCAAACTGGCCAGCGGCTTCTGCCCGGTCGAGCGCCTATGGCAGGCTGGCGTCAACGTCGCCATTGGCACCGATGGCGCCGCCAGCAACAACGACCTCGACCTGCTCGGCGAAACCCGTACCGCCGCCCTGCTGGCCAAGGCCGTCGCCGGCTCCGCCACCGCCCTGAACGCTCACAGCGCCTTGCGCATGGCTACCTTGAATGGCGCCCGCGCACTGGGACTGGAAACACAGACCGGCTCGCTGGAACTGGGCAAGCTGGCCGATGTGGTCGCCTTCGATCTTTCCGGCCTGGCCCAGCAACCGATCTACGACCCGGTGTCGCAACTCATCTATGCCAGCGGCCGCGACTGCGTCAAGCATTTGTGGGTTGGCGGCAAGCAGCTGCTGGACGACGGCCGCCTGACGCGCATGGACGAAAGCGAGCTGATCGCCAAGGCCAGGGAATGGGGAGCCAGAATTGCCAGCAAGTAACACTGCTTATCCTCCCCTCTCCCGCTTGCGGGAGAGGGGCTGGGGGAGAGGGCCAGGAAACACTGAGCTATTCGCCTGGCCCTCTCCCCAACCCTCTCCCATAAATGGGAGAGGGGGCAGACCTAGTATCAACGAAATAAATGAGCAGCGGATAAACCTTGGGCGCGACAACATTCCCAAACCACTGCGACAAACTGACATACATTGAACGAATCCGCGCCGCCCCACGCCCGTTCTTAAACTGGCAACATAGCGGCGATATGCTTTCCATGCTTTGAATAGAGATGCTTATGAGCAACGTCGACCGCGCCGAAATCGCCAAATTCGAGGCCCTGGCACACCGCTGGTGGGACCGCGAGAGCGAGTTCAAACCCCTGCACGACATCAACCCACTGCGGGTCAACTGGATCGACGAGCGAGTCGGTCTGGCCGGTAAACGCGTTCTCGACGTCGGCTGCGGCGGCGGCATTCTCAGTGAGGCCATGGCCCAGCGCGGCGCAACGGTGACGGGCATCGACATGGGTGAAGCGCCGCTGTCGGTCGCCAGGTTGCACCAACTGGAATCCGGTGTGGAAGTCGACTACCGGCAGATCACCGCGGAAGCCCTGGCCAAGGAAATGCCAGGCCAGTTCGACGTCGTCACCTGCCTGGAGATGCTCGAGCACGTACCCGATCCGTCCTCGGTCATCCGCGCCTGCTACACGCTGGTCAAGCCGGGCGGCCAGGTGTTCTTCTCCACCATCAACCGCAACCCCAAGGCGTACCTGTTCGCGGTGATCGGCGCCGAATACATCCTGCGCTTGCTGCCACGCGGCACCCACGACTTCAAGAAATTCATCCGCCCCTCCGAGCTCGGCGCCTGGAGCCGCGCAGCCGGGCTGGAGGTCAAGGACATCATCGGCCTGACCTACAACCCGCTGACCAAACACTACAAGCTGGAAGCGGACGTCGACGTCAACTACATGATCCAGACGCTGCGCAAGGAGTAGAACGCATGCGTTTGAAAGCAGTTCTTTTCGACATGGACGGCACCCTGCTCGATTCGGCACCGGACTTCATCGCCATTACCCAGGCCATGCGCGCGACCCGCGGCCTGCCGCCAGTGGCAGAAAAGGCCATTCGTGACCAGGTATCCGGCGGCGCTCGCGCCATGGTCGCCTGCGCTTTCGATGAAGACCCGGACTCGGCCGCCTTTGAAACCCTGCGCCAGGAGTTTCTGGAGCGTTACCAGCAACACTGCGCCGTCCTCACCCGCCCGTTCGACGGCATCGAAGCCCTGCTCGACGACATCGAACAGGCGCGCCTGTTGTGGGGCGTCGCCACCAACAAACCGGTGCGTTACGCCGAGCCGATCATGCAGGGTTTGAATCTGGCCGAACGCTCGGCAGTGCTGGTCTGCCCGGACCATGTCGAGCAAAGCAAACCCGCGCCGGACATGCTGCTGCTCGCCTGCCAGCAGATGGGGGTCAAACCCGAGGAAGTGCTGTTCATCGGCGATGACGCGCGCGACATCGAATCCGGTCGCGCCGCTGGCTGCCGCACCGCAGCAGTGACCTATGGCTACATCCACCCCGAAGACAACCCGCGCAACTGGGGCGCCGATGTGGTCGTGGATCACCCTCAGGAGCTGCGTGCGGTGCTCGATCGCGCCATTTGCAGCTGTTGATCGCGCAGGCCGGGTGAAACCCGGCCACTCTGCCATTTTTGGCGGGCTTCGCCCGCCCTACCCTTAGAGCCCTTCGAAGGATTCTCACATGTTCGACTACACCGCCCGCCCAGACCTGCTCAAGGATCGCGTCATCCTGATCACCGGTGCCGGCCGCGGTATTGGCGCCGCCGCCGCCAAGAGCTTCGCCGCCCATGGCGCGACGGTGCTGCTGCTGGGCAAGACCGAGGCCAACCTGAGCCAGGTTTATGACGAGATTGAGGCGGCCGGCCACCCGCAACCGGTGGTAATCCCCTTCAATCTGGAAACCGCCCTGCCGCACCAGTACGACGAACTGGCGGTGATGATCGAGAACGAGTTCGGCCGCCTCGATGGCCTGCTGCACAATGCCTCGATCCTCGGCCCGCGCACGCCGCTGGAGCAGCTCTCCGGCGACAACTTCATGCGTGTCATGCACGTCAACGTCAACGCCATGTTCATGCTCAGCAGCACCCTGCTGCCACTGCTCAAACTGTCGGAGGATGCCTCCGTCGCCTTCACCTCCAGCAGCGTCGGACGCAAGGGGCGCGCATACTGGGGCGCCTACGCAGTATCGAAATTCGCCACCGAAGGCCTGATGCAGGTCATGGCTGACGAGCTGGACGGCATCGCCAACGTGCGTGCCAACAGCATCAACCCGGGCGCGACCCGCACCGCCATGCGCGCGCAAGCCTACCCCGGGGAAAACCCGGCGACCCGCCCACTGCCGGAAGAGATCATGCCGATCTATCTCTACCTGATGGGCCCGGACAGCAAGGGCGTCAACGGCCAGGCGTTCGACGCCCAGTGATTGCACGCCGTGGCCCGCTGCTAGTCAGCGGGCCATCGCCGACAAAAATCCGCCACCAACCTTGCCAAGCGACAGCACATTGCCAGCATCAGCGTCAGGCAACCGGCAAGCACTTGCCGAGCAGCACTTTTAAAAACATCTAAGTGACTGACTTCACAAGACTTTAAGCCAACTTGAACCACCTGGCACGAAATTCGCTCTAACCCTCTCGTCGCACCATCAGCGCCAGAGGTTCAGCTCCATGGTTCCCCCCAGCCAATCCAACACCATCGATTTCGATGCCGCCAAGCTGCAGCGTCTCGGCTTTACCGGCAGTCGCAATCTGCCGCTCAAGCCCGCGAACCTGATAGAGCTGCGCCACCAACTCAGTCTGCAACTGCAGACCAGCCTGGACGTGGAACGAATCCTCACGCTGTTCTTTCGTGAAGTGCAGCGTCTGGTGGCGTTCGATGCGCTGGCTTTTCAGCATCCGTCGCATGACCTGCGCCTCGAGCTGGGCGAGCGCGCTCCGCACTCGGCCGGCTATCGCCTGAGCCATGAGGGAGAATACCTGGGTGAGCTGATTTTCCGTCGCAAGCAGCGCTTTGCCGAAGACGAACTGACCCAGCTGGAGTCGCTGCTGGCCAGCCTGCTGTTCCCGCTGCGCAACGCCCTGCTCTACCGCACCGCACTGCAAAGTGCGCTGCGCGACCCGCTGACCGACACCGGCAACCGCATCGCCATGGATCAGGTGCTGCAGCGTGAGGTGGATCTGGCCCGCCGCAACCTGCAACCGCTGTCACTGCTGATGCTCGACATCGATCACTTCAAGAGCATCAACGACAACCATGGCCACACGCTTGGCGACGAAGTACTGAAAGCGGTCGCCCAGACTCTGAAGAACCAGTTGCGCAATATCGATATGGTCTTTCGCTACGGTGGCGAGGAATTTCTGGTGATTCTCTCCGGCACCAACCGCGAGGGGGCTGCGCTGGTAGGCGAGCGCCTGCGCTTTGCGGTGATGGAACTGCAATGCCTGGATGCCGGCCGCGCCATCGACGTGTCCATCAGCCTGGGCTGCTCCAGCCTGCTGCCGGGCGAGTCTGCCGAAAGCCTGCTGCGCCGCGCCGATAACGCACTCTATGTGGCCAAACGCGAAGGCCGTAACCGCCTGTCCATGGCCGGCTGAGAGGCCGCCCTGCGTAGCCCGGATGAAACGGGAATGCTCTGAAGGCAATGGTTCAAGCTAGATTCGGGACACAGAATGAAAAAAGGGACTCCGCGGAGTCCCTTTTCGTTTATCAGCGCTTGCGGCCGAAGCCGGGGCGCTGACCATCGCCGGCGGGTGGACGCTTACCGGGTGTTGCCGGACGCGGCTTGCGTGCCGGACGCTCGGACAACTCGACGGCCGGACGCGGCTGACGCTTCTTCACATCACTCGGGCGCTCCGCTACCGGCGTGCCACGACCGTTTTCACGACGCTCACCACTGTCTTTGCGCGGGCCACGCGGCGCGCGCTGCTCGCCATCCTCACGGCGCGGCGCACGGCTCGGGCGGGTACTCTCGGCCCCTGCCTCATCCTTGGCCGGACGCAGCACACGCTTGCCACGCACCTCCACCGGTTTGGCCGACTTGCGCTGCAGACGGTCGAGCTTCTCGCGGGTCTTTTCCTTCATCGCCGGCAGCGCCTGCGGGGTCAGGCCCACTTCGGCGCTGAGAATGTCCACTTCACGCTGGTCCATTTCGCGCCAGCGGCCCATGGTCAACTCGGAAGTGAGGAAAACCGGGCCGAAACGCACGCGCTTCAGGCGGCTGACTACCAGGCCCTGGGACTCCCACAGGCGACGCACTTCGCGGTTACGCCCTTCCATCACCACGCAGTGGTACCAGTGGTTGAAGCCTTCGCCGCCGGGCGCTTCCTTGATGTCGGTGAACTTGGCCGGACCATCCTCGAGCATCACGCCATTCTTGAGGTTCTCCAGCATTTCCTCGGTGACTTCGCCACGCACACGCACCGCGTATTCGCGGTCCATCTGATAGGACGGGTGCATCAGGCGGTTGGCCAGTTCACCGTCAGTGGTGAACAGCAACAGGCCGGTGGTATTGATATCGAGGCGACCGATGTTGATCCAGCGGCCTTCTTTGGGGCGCGGCAGACGATCGAATACGGTGGGGCGGCCTTCCGGGTCATCACGGGTGCAGATCTCGCCATCCGGCTTGTTGTAGATCAGCACGCGGCGAACCGAGCCGGTGATTTCTTCGCGCTTGAGCAAGCGGCCATCAAGAGCGATGGCGTCGTTGGCATCGACGCGCTGGCCCAGGGTCGCAGCAGCGCCGTTGACCTTGACCCGACCTTCGGCGATCCAGGTCTCGATCTCGCGGCGCGAAGCCAGCCCGAGGCGGGCCAGGACTTTCTGCAGTTTCTCGCCTGCAGGACGCGGTTGTTCGTGCTCAGTCATCGTGGGCACCTCCCGGTGTAGTAGTTGATGATCGAAGGGCGCGCATCATACGCACTACGGAGCCCTTAGGGTAGACGAGGCTCGGCCAAACGACAGCGAAAAGCGCCGAATCAGCGCTCGGCACGCTCAGAACTTGCGCCGCCCGGTCGCCTCCAGTGCCAGCAGACGCATATCGGCTTCGGCCAGCAAAGCCAGGCGTTCGCCCTTGTCCAGACGCTTCCAGCCCTTGATTTCCTGGCGGCTACGGCCGCAGCCGAGGCAGATGTCCTTTTCGAATTCACAGACCTTGATGCACGGGCTCTTGCTCATGGGCGCTCCTGGGCCGAGAAGGATCGGATGGGCGCCAGAATAAAGGCCGAGCACACAACAGCGAGATTGAAGTATTCGATAGCTGGCTTACACACACTCAATGCAACGGCTGATCGCCGTCAAGGTCAGCCAGATCGTCTTCGACCGTTTCATCCGACTCGCCTGCCTCGTCCTCATCGGCCAGGCGCAGGTCATCGAAATCGGTCTTGAGCCCTTGCTCCATGGTATCCAGCTCGGCCAGCAGGCTGCGGAAGCTGGTTTCCTCGCGGGGCTCGGAGGCTTCACCGTCGTCCTGCAAGGCCAGATCGGCGCGTGCCTGCAACCCAGCCGGCACCTCGGCGTCGTCATCCAGCGCCAGTTCAGGCTCGGGCTCCAGCTCGCGCAGAGCGGCGAGCGGTGGCAGTTCGTCGAGGCTTTTCAGGTTGAAGTGATCGAGAAAGCCCTTGGTAGTGGCGAACATCGCCGGGCGCCCCGGCACATCGCGATAGCCCACCACGCGAATCCACTCGCGTTCGAGCAGGGTCTTGGTGATGTTGCTGTTGACCGCCACACCGCGTACGTCCTCGATCTCGCCACGGGTGATGGGCTGGCGGTAGGCGATCAGCGCCAGGGTTTCCAGCAGCGCACGGGAGTAACGCTGCGGACGCTCTTCCCAAAGCCTGCCAACCCAGGGGGCGAAGCGCTCACGCACCTGCAGGCGGTAGCCCGAGGCCACCTCCTTCAACTCGAAGGCGCGACCCTCACAGGACAGACGCAGGACCTCCAGCGCCGCCTTGAACTGCTCAGGCTCGGGCCGCTCACCCTCTTCGAAGAGTTCGAA